>CAZZLH010000066.1:0-1670 GCA_964654815.1 uncultured Actinomycetes bacterium | reverse complement strand
GGGAATCGATTAGGGGACATTGTTGTAAGGGTAAAATTTGGGGATAAACTAAAGCTTTAGCCGCTGCTTGATGACAACGACGACACCAAAATAAACCGAGAGGGGCTGCTGTTCTTAATTGTACTTCTTGCCAGTGATAAATACCCCGTTTACTGGTGGGTAAATAATAGGTCAAACGATGGCAACTTTTGGGGGCAATCGCTTCTATTGGGGTTATTTTTGGCTGATTGAGGACAATTGGCAGCATATCTGTCACTTCTAGCAGATTTATCGGCTGATTGCTGGTATTTTCTATCTCTAGGCTAATACTAAGATCGTCTCCCGCACTTACGGGTACAATGGCAAGACGACGCACTTTCAGAGGAAGAAGGGAACGACGCGGTAGAATTATTGATAAAATTAAAACAGCGATCGTCGTGCCACAGATAGCATACAACCATCCCGCCATGGTATTGGTCGCCGCTCCGAAAAAACAGAGGGTAATGCCAATGATTACCCCCCCACCGTAAGCGGGTAAAATACCGCGATCTTCTAACCAAGTTTTCATAGGGTTTAGTGGTTTTGTCGTCTTTGCTGGAAGGCTAAAAATCAGGCCCACACTTCTAGAATTACCCCAAAAGCCCTCTGATCAGCGAAGGGAGTCCTATCCCTTGTCACTATTGTTATTTTTCTTAACAAAACTTAACAATTGATGGCAAAATTTTGCTTGCTTTTGTCGGCAGATTTTGGGATAATATTTTTAAAAGAGTTTATTCATAATTGGAATCTAAGCACTCAGATCTAAACACAAACATCCCATTATGAAACAAGCATAACCCAAGCCGCCGCTAAAGTCAAGCACTCATTCCTAATTAGGGCTTGCTGAAAAAGTCATTGAAAAGTACAGGTCTCTTAATCAATGATTTCACTTAGCTACAAGCATAAGCTTTAGTTGTTGATTAATTTTTAAGTTATAACTTATCCTAATCATTGACCGAGAAAAAGTGCTGTTTTTCCATTTCAGACATAAAAAAGCCCAAAAAACCTGCCTCAACAGGTTAGAAAGATTCATGACTAAAAAAGTAATAGCAATCGCTGAAAAGGAAGTATGAGGAAGTTTAGCCATCACTTTACCTAAGCTAAATCTTCTTTTCCCCTGTCCAAATTTGCCCTCTATACAATTCCGAATCCTCTCATCATCAGTAGCTTGTTTCTTTTGTTCTTTACTAACATTTTTGGCTGGTCTTCCTAATGGGGGACCACTGATTCTGATTCCCGAAGGAACACCGCATCAGTTTGGCTCCAGGAAAATGCGCAACGTATCGCCGTATGTTCCGGCCAGGACCGGTGCATTGGCGCGGATGTTCGATGCACCAGCGTCGATAGCAATGCGCAGCTCGATGGCGCCGGCCGTGGCCTGATCAATGATGAAGCGCTGCTCAGTGATCCGGCGGACATTGGCATCGGCCGTCAGCGTTCCATTCACTTCACCCCAGGTGATGCTGGCGCGATAGGGCAAGGCATAGGCAAAGCCGGCGGCCGGTTCGTTCAAGCCGCTATCGGCCTGCCACAAGCCATTGTTCTGGGATTCCAGCCGGATCCGGTGAGGAAAGTTGCAGACCGCATCGAACGACAGCGTGGCGGTAGCCGCCCGTGCCGCGAGAGTGGTGGGATCAACCAGCGTATCGATC
>CAZZLH010000065.1:0-1778 GCA_964654815.1 uncultured Actinomycetes bacterium | reverse complement strand
GACTCATAATCCGGTCGTCGTGGGTTCGAGCCCCACCCCCCTCACAATATTTGAATCTGAGTCGGGACTCTTCCTTTTGGCCGATAAGTGGCGCGTGGTTGCGCTTTCGGGAATTCATTTTTAAGAGAGTACCTCTTTGCGATCATGAGCAGAATCAATCTTGATTCGGCAAGTGCAAAATATTCGCCCAAACATTTTCTACTTCCGGCGCCAAATGGGAAATATGCCCCTCTAGGTAACGACTTTTCAAAGTTAGGATCTAACCAGCGATTTGGGTTCCAAAGATTTGGCGCAGGAAAGTAATTGGCTAATCGTTGCGTCGTATATTGGCTAACCAATACATGTGCACCCGCTGGGATATTTACCCCGTCTATCTGGCAATCTACTACGGCAATACGAGGGGCCACCCAGACTGGTGGCGCAAGACGTAAAGTTTCAGAGATCACTGCGTTAGCAAATGGAGAGCTCTCTTCTAGCTCTTGATATGTCGGAACTCTATTCTCTGTGATCCATTGCTGTCTGGCTGCCTCTTCTTGCAAATTGCGGGCCGCATCCGGATTCTGGCTTAGATAAGAGAAGGCCCAAGTCATCATATTCGCTGTGGTCTCGTGGCCACTCAAAATTAGTGTCAAAACCTCATCTCGAATATGTTCCATTGAAATCTGTTCGCGCATCTGCAATAAGATCCCAAGCAAATCATCGGAGTGAGTGATATTCGAGTTAATTCGATTTTCAATTATCTCCTCTGCTATGTCGGCCAATCGATTTGCGGCGATCTCAAAAGCTTTGAAATATTTCAAAGCGCTAGTATCGAAGCGGTCCAACCCAGGCAACATGGTTCTTTCGATTCGATCAATTGCGATCTCCATTGAATGGGCGATCTCAGCGGTATATTTCGATGAATCGAGCCCAAAGAGGCATTGGCTCACTATCTCTAGAGTCAGAGCCATCATCTCGGGAGCTAATTCGATCTGGCTCTTGCCATGCCATCCAGCAAGATGGTCGCTAATCAATCTATGCATGATTGCCACATAAGTATCGAGATTTCCGTGGTGAAATGGCGGTTGCATTATTCGACGATGATTTAGGTGAATCGGCTCCTCGTTTGTAAGCAGCCCCTCTCCGAGCACTTTACGCATACGTGCAAATCCCACGCCTTTGACAAATTTATGTTGTTGCGCCACCGTCACTTGATAGACCGCTTCCGCGGAGAAAAGGCCGATAAATAATCTGCGGGATAGGAAGAAGGCGCAATGGTTGCCATACTTGCGTTGCATTTGTGAGAGGAAATTGGGAGTATCTTTTAAAAAAGTAATGGTAAGCAGATCTGACAGGCGCGGGTCTGGCCCAGGTAACTCTCTCGTTTTTTGCCAATCTCTGCGATGAATCGCTTGAGGGATCTCTTGGTACTCGACAGGGCGCGGCGCAAAGTAGGCTCGCTGCGCTTTACTGCTCATAGCTAAACCTTACTTTGAACTTATATCTGATCTTGATTGGATATTACTCGAAAACTATTTAGCTAACGGACCTAGTAAATAAGCGGCGAGCCTAGATGCCGGGCTCTGTTGGCCCCTATGTTTGGAATTAAATGAGGCAGTTCCGTCTCTACCGCAGAGCGAGATAATTGCGTCATCGCCACCAGGATGCTGCCTAATCCAATCGGTCAGGTTGTAGACCTTCTCATTAATCACTGACCAACAACTTGCAACGCTATTGTTCTGTCGCACCTGCTCCATGGTGTAACCAGCTGGCGTAACAGATTTAGTCGGTGTTGGAGT
>CAZZLH010000064.1:0-2217 GCA_964654815.1 uncultured Actinomycetes bacterium | reverse complement strand
TTGTTAGCTCAGTTGGTAGAGCAAGTGACTCTTAATCACTGGGTCGTAGGTTCGAATCCTACACAACCCACCAAAGCGACTAATTTGTTCACAAAACATTACCCGGTACCAAGCCTTGGCAGTTCAAGGTGCCAAGACTGGGCGCCAGATATTTTCTTACATATGACAAGCTTCAGCGATCTTATATAGACCTGCTCCAGCAGCTCCCGCTACATGAAAAGCATTTCCTGTTCCCTGATTGAAAGCCTGGCAATTCACTGCATTTGCAGATGAACCAGTAATCGCTCCAACTGAAACCGCGAGCAGAGTCGCGGTAAACGTCAAAAGAATTTTCTTCATTTTTTTCCTCCCTTCAGCGGAGTGAGATCTCCGCTCATGAAGACTAGGTCTTAGGTATTTCTCACTTAGTCTTTGTGGCGTCACATATGGCGCAAATATGCAGCAATCTTGTAAATTGCATATTTCTAATGTAATTGCACATACACACTCAGCACACCCACAAGTCATTTGAATATCAAGTGATTATCAATTACTTTTTCCAGTATCAATTAAATCTCTCGACTTGGTCGCAACTTAATCATGATTTGAATTTACGCTTAATTTTTATTGACGCAGTCACTTAATTCAAACACTCTTCTCACATGAACGATATAAATCCAGATGTACTCTTAATTGATGAAAATTCCAGAGATAGAAGCGTTGTACATGGCGTTCTAAATAGCCTGGGATTAAATGTGACGCAGCCAAGAACTCCTTTGGATGCGTTAAGCCTGCTAGATAGGCGGCAATTCAAACTCGCTATTGTCGACACCTTGGAAGATCCAAATATCAGCCTTGATTTGGTAAGACGGATCAAGAGCAAATCCGAAGTGCCGGTGATAGGTCTAGTAGATAAGCAGAAATTTGCCTCTGAAGATAGCTTCTTGAAAGCAGGCGCAGATGACTATGTGCCGAAGCCAATCAACGATCAATTGCTCAGCCTTCGCGTGGCGCAGCAATTAAATGGCAATAACTCAAAGAAGTTGGCCTCTGCCCAGATTTATAAGTGGAATGAACTCACGCTTGATGGGGAGACCTGTGAGTTCACCATTAATGGCAAGTATGTCTCGTTGACGCGCACTGAATACCTCTTACTTAGCACTTTCCTTAGTAATCCAGAACGGGTATTCACTCGTCCCCAACTACTAAATGCCATGAAGGTTATGGATGGAATTGGATCTGATCACTTGATCGATACCCATCTTTCAAGATTACGCGTGAAGATTCGTCAAAATGGCGGGGGAAATTACATATACGCCATCCGAGGAATCGGCGTCAGATTCTCAGAACCAAATCATTCAAAGAAGCATCAAGAGCATCCAGCTTCAAAAGTTCTAGCGTTAAAGGAGCCTCAACATGTCTAAAGTAATTGCAGTCCTAATGGCCGGAGTATTGGTGGGCGCAGGAGGCTACTCCGCAGTTGCCTTCGATTACACGCTAAGTCCTGGAGTTCAGGTAACTTCAAAACTATCCCCTGTTCCGACGATAAAAAGTGGCGGCGGTGAGTTTTACCCAGTAGTTAATGAGCTGACAATTTATGGACCACTAGATCTATCTGCTATCAGGCTAGAAAATGGCGATGGTGAGCAGCTGATGGTGGATACCGCTACTGCAAATAACTTAATTGAGCATAAGGTCAAATACACCGACGAACTAACCCTTCGAAATGTTGATTCGGGAGCTTTCCTTTCAGTACCGGTGATTCTCACTGGGCCGATGAATGTTGGCCATATCAATTTCGGGAATGGCTCAAGCGGTTTGGATGCGAGCGATAAGACCATTCTCAAGGCTGTAGCGCGGGAGGTAAGAGATACCGGCTTGAAATCCATCTATCTCGTTGGCAAATCTGACCCAACCGGAAGCGATGAGCAGAACTTGATGATTTCAGAGAAGCGAGTCATGGCCGCTAAGAAGTACCTAGAGAGTTATCTAGCGCTTATCGGTGTGAATGATTTTTCCATCACCACTGAATTCTTAGGTGACTTCGCATCCCGAGGTGTTCATAATCGAGCAAATGCCGAAGATCGAAGAGTTGAGATCACCATCTACCCAACTCTTTAGCAGTAGATGGTTAGGCTAAAAGCTTGACGAAAATAATCGGAGGTCGGCCTGGGGAGAGCCGGCCTCCGATTCATTTCCCGCTCAAATAACCACAGATTCCTCGGCATCTGCGGGATA
>CAZZLH010000063.1:0-2302 GCA_964654815.1 uncultured Actinomycetes bacterium | reverse complement strand
GATGTAAAGAAACTTTTGTGCCATTTGTTTGTGTAAATTACTCCTTTAGTTTAATACAATTTAGTAAGAATTGTCAACGTCATCATCATCGGAAAGAAAGAATGTCACGCCAAGAGTTACGAAACATCCAAGAAGAACACCTAAAGCAAAAGACATCAGTAAAACTCAGCCAAATAATAGTCAACAGGAACTTCGTACTTCGCAGCTTCTGCCTCAATTTCTTTCCAAAAGTCTTCTGCGACTTTATCCATTTCTGCCTTTTTGATGAGGTCTTTGATGCGTTTCGGAATCATTGTTTTTGTCCAGGTAATCAAAGTGTTTGGAAAATAAGACAGTAAAGAACCATCCAAATGCTGCTGAGATGATGAGAAAGTAAATCACCGAATCTCAATACTTGGAGGACGCTTAAGATTATCTATTGCCTTTTGATGATAGTATGCTTTATACATCTTATCATCACGTTGGATTAGAAATACATTCCATCCAATCATAGCAATAAAACCAAGAGCGAAAGTAATAACGTACTTGCGGTTCATACCATCAGTGCTCCAGAGGGGATTTCAACACCTTCCATATACGAATCGTGCCAGGAACAAGTATCATAGCACAACCAATCTCCAGATTGAGTATAGACATAACCGAACTCTTCACCATTCTGAAGATATGTTGCAAGGTCTTTATCGTGACGAGGAGGAGTATCTTCACCGCGATAGGAATAATAATTAGGACCATATTCTGCGGTCTTAGTAGTGCGGTCCCAACGCTCATCAGTCCAGCAGGAAGACATATCACCACCATCAATGAGTTCTTCAACAAGAGATTTAGCATTGTAGTGAGTCTTCAGAACACGACCTAACCATTCAGGATAACCGTCCCAATGATGATACGCTGAAAGAATAGAACCATCAGAGAGTTCGAGACCGATGCGACTTCTGGTGCTCATTTGAGGCGTTTGTTGCTTACACTATAGGAACACTTTAAGTGGCTCAGTTTACTTGGACAAACTTGCCACAATTAACTTCTTGGACTTTTTATTCAGTGGCATAATATAAATGTGTTTGCCTGGAGTATCTACCATTTTTGCCTCTCCACTTTCCAGTGCATTAACAAGACGAACTGCTGATTGTGCAGGTATTCTTTCTCCTGTCTTCCTAAAGTGTGCCTTATTGATGTCTCGTATGCACTTATCGTGATAGCGTTGACCATTGTAATCAATAATCTTTCCTGGTGATGTCATTCCAAGATGATAAAAGTTTGTTGCTTTATAAATTGTTCCTGCATGTCCATGGTGAGGATCAGCATAGGAAACAATGACTTTATAGTCAGTATTCTTCTTCAGATACTGAATTGTCTGACCAATGAAGTAAGATTCAGTATTTCGTGGTGTCTCATCAATACAAACCAGGCGACGAAGTTCAATCACTTCATGCTCAGAATCTACAACATAAACAGAATACTTTTTCCATTGATTTCTCATTGCAAAGAAACCATAAATCATCGCACCAATCATGTCACCATCGTGCATCAATGCAAAGGAATGTTTTGGTGATTGACCTTTAGCACTGTGACTATAATGCCACTTCTCAATAAAAGGTGCTGCTACATTGAACGGAACCTCTACAACAGAAAAATCAGTTACTGATGCTTTTGTGTGATCAATCCGAAATAACATAAATCAATAACAACCTGCTTGAGATGCGCCCATACCAAGAACTGCACCAAGAGGAATTGCCCAACTCCAAGAATCTTGTTTAGCAATCGCTGCAGCTGCACCACCACCTAACAATCCACCAAGAGTAGTACGTGCAGGAGAGCAATAACGTTGCTGTGGAACATATCCAGGAGACTGATACACAGGAGCAACATTATTTGGACGGTAGTATGTACCACCACCACACTGAACATTATACTGTTGAGTGTTCACATTGCCTTGCACATAGTTACCATTCCTGTCATAATAACCAGGATTGTAGTTCTCCTGGTAGTTTGTGCAGGTTTGAAATATGTTAGTCTGTTGTGCAAATACAGGAACAGGTGCAGCAATCAGACTTGCAAGTAGAACTGCTTTGATGTTCATTGGTTTTGGTATGCTTAAAATCATTATATAGCAAAAAAGGATGCCTGTAAAGCATCCTTATGACACTTATTCAACCGCCCTTTTCTCTCAAACTTCGTACCAGATACTCAGTAAATGCTTCCATCTTCTCTGGCACTACCGATTGTGGTCGATCATTGATTGCATTTTTAAGAGCCATCATCTCATTAAACTCTTCGTCAGTAAGTTTTTGTTGTTTTCCTGAGG
>CAZZLH010000062.1:0-2308 GCA_964654815.1 uncultured Actinomycetes bacterium | reverse complement strand
TATCGGGTGGCCCTCGGTTCTCTGGTGATTACTGGGGTACTGATCAACTTCTTTTGAACACCGGATCGGCGGTTCGATTCCTTCACAACCCACTAAACGCGTGCGCTTAAATACGTAAATAGAGTTTAATTAAACTTGCTGCCCTATGCCATCAGAATGCCAGTGTGTAAGCAGGTCGGCTAAAAATAGAGCCCATCCGAGTCAATTTCCGAAAATCAGTACCATGGGTGTGTGATGTGACCTTTTATAAAGTCGAAAGAAACGGGAGTTAGAACCGTGAAGAAAATCTTGAACGCATTGCTGATAATTATTTTGCTGAGCATCAGTACGCCACCTTCTCGTGCGGTCACAGATGGATGTCCTGAAACTTGGAGGATAGATACTTCAAGTCTTAAAGGGTATGAGGAATTACAACAAGCTAAGAGTCGCCTTGGTGTTGATATGGTTTTAGGACAACCCGTAATTCAGTATCAGAATTATTCTGGAGAGTTAGGATCTATGCCCGCTCCTAAAGATAAGGGTTTATTAACATTTGAAGATGTTTATCTTTATGGAAAAACACAAGTTCAGTGGAAAATAGAAGTTCAGGTGAGAAATTGTCTCAACAAGGTAACTTTTCTAATTAACCGAGGGACTTTGAGTGAATTTCTTGGCTTCAAAACTATTAGTACGAATGTGGACCCACAGGCTTGGGCATCTGCAAACGAACGGGTATTCTCAGATTTCACGAAGGCCGCTCAGTTTGGTAGTTGTGTCAAGTCCATCCAAACGATGATTTATAGTTTAGGCGTGATACCTAGAGGAAATCAGCTTCTACTAGGTGCATTAGGAAAAATAATTCAACAAAATACCTATCAAGACCCTTGCGGAGTATTCAGCATGAACCCACGGAGATTTTACGTTTATCAAGATTTGACTCCAGAGTGCCGATATTTTACAGAAAGTGATGGAAGATCAACGGCGATAAGGAAAACTGGCTCATGCGAACTCGCACTAGCTCTTCCAACTCGCGAAAGCCTGATTATCTTCACGAAGTTTACGTTGACGGCAAAAGATTACGAAGTAAAAATCTCTTGCTTTAAAGGAAACTTAAAGAAGATTATTACCGGATACCAAGGGTCTGAGTCTCAAGCGAAGTGTCCAGCGGGATACAAGAGGAAGTCACAGACATAATTTGGAGCTGCGCTAAGTGCGGTGGAAGAAATGAAAGTAAGCAGGAAGTATCTGGCAGTCGAAAGTCTTGGCTGTTTGAAAGGCGCAATGCCAAGCTCTCAACTCTCAGATTAGTGGTGAGAGGAGTCGCTCTCTAGCTCTTTAGCGGTTGGCTTTGCGATCTGCTCCGAATGCGCTTTCGACCAGTAAGTTCGTAAGCGATTCTGAAGCGAACCTTTTAGACGAACACCATTTGCATCGGTCTCTGGAATCTCCAATGCACCGGCTTGCTCGTGGGAAGTTAATTTCCATAGCTCTTCTTTGGATAACGGCTCATGTATTTCCACGAACTCACCATGGGGTAGTCGCACCAAACGTCCGGTCTCGCGGCCATGTAGGACCAACTCGCGATCTGCGCGTTGTAACGCGAGGCAGACTCTACGAGTGATGATGTAGGTCAAAATTGGAATAACGATGATTCCGATTCTGGCAAACCACATAATCTGATTGATTGAGAGATGGAAATGTGTCGCGATCAAATCGTTTCCACCATTGATTAGCGCCACTGCGGTGAAGGCAATACCAGATGCTCCTAGCGCGGTGCGATTAGGCACATTGCGAGGACGATCAAGTAGGTGGTGTTCGCGCTTATCTCCCGTGATCCAACTTTCGATCCATGGATAGAGCGCCAAAGCAGTAAAGAGAATGCCAGGAATGATCAGACCCGGAATCAGAATGTTCCAAGAGATCGTGTGGCCAAAAGCATGCGTCTCAAGCGGTGGCGCCATGCGCACTAATCCATCAAGCCATCCCATGTAGAAATCCGGCTGCGAACCAGCGGAGATCTGACCTGGCGTATATGGACCGTATAGCCAAATGGGATTTATAGATGCGACTGCGCCAAGGAATGCAGTGATGCCAAATACGATGAAGAAGAAACCTCCAGCTTTTGCCATGTAGACCGGCATTAATGGGTAACCGACCACATTCTTCTCAGTACGTCCAGGTCCTGGATACTGAGTGTGCTTCTGGTACCAAACCAACATTAGGTGCGCAGTGATCAATGCTAAGAAGATTCCTGGAATTAATAAGACGTGCACTGTGTAGATGCGCGGGATAAATGATTCGCCCGGGAATTCACCGCCGAATGCGAAGA
>CAZZLH010000061.1:0-2573 GCA_964654815.1 uncultured Actinomycetes bacterium | reverse complement strand
GCAACATATTCGGTCTTGCCATCTACCTCATCGGAGATCAATCCCATTGCGATACCTGCAACTGGGGCCTTAAGTGGCACGCCAGCATTTAATAATGAAAGTGTCGAGGCGCAAACCGAACCCATTGAGGTAGAGCCATTTGAACCCAACGCTTCAGATACTTGGCGAATCGCATATGGAAACTCCTCGCGCGGTGGCAGAACCGGAATCAGCGCGCGCTCTGCGAGTGCGCCATGTCCAATCTCGCGACGCTTTGGTGTTCCGACTCGACCAGTCTCGCCCGTTGAATAAGGTGGGAAGTTGTAGTTATGCATATAACGCTTCGAAGTCTCAGGACTTAAAGTGTCTAATTGCATCTCCATCTTCAACATATTCAAAGTGGTCACGCCGAGAATTTGAGTCTCACCACGTTCGAAGATAGCGGAACCATGAACGCGTGGGATTACTTCGACCTCTGCAGAGAGCGGACGAATATCGCGCAAGCCGCGGCCATCAATACGAACCTTGTCGCGCAATACGCGTTGGCGGACCAACTTCTTGGTTACCGAACGTAGCGCGGCAGGAATCTCCTTCTCGCGACCTTCAAATTGTGCGCTTAACTTTCCGATAGTCGCATTATTGATCTCTTCGATACGTGATTCGCGCTCCTGCTTACCAGCGATAGTCATCGCCTTTGCAAGATCTGCCTTGGCCTCTGATTCGACTGCAGCATAAACATCATCCTGGTAATCCAAGAAGATGGGGAATTCTTCGGTTGGCTTTGCGGCCACCTTGGCTAACTTCATCTGCGCTTCGCAGAGGATACGGATAAATGGCTTGGCCGCCTCTAAACCTTGCGCCACTACCTCTTCGGTAGGTGCACTGGCTCCACCCTTGATTAATTCAATGGTCTTTGAAGTTGCTTCAGCTTCAACCATCATGATCGCCACATCATTATCTGCAATGCGTCCGGCAACCACCATGTCGAATACCGCATGCTCGACTTGTGAATGATTTGGGAAAGCGACCCACTGGCCATCAATCAATGCAACGCGAACGCCACCGACTGGACCTGCAAATGGTAGGCCAGCTAATTGTGTGGACATTGACGAGGCATTAATCGCGATCACGTCGTACATGTGATCAGGATTTAACGCCATAACTGTGACGACGATCTGAACTTCGTTACGTAGACCCTTCACGAATGATGGTCGTAACGGACGATCGATCAAACGGCAGGTGAGGATGGCCTCTTCGGTTGGACGGCCTTCACGTCGGAAGAACGAACCTGGGATTTTGCCGATTGAATACATACGCTCTTCGACATCCACGGTTAGTGGGAAGAAATCGAATTGATCACGTGGGGTTTTAGAAACTGTGGTTGCTGAGAGCAACATAGTTTCGTCATCTAAATAAACTGTGGCGCAGCCCGCTGCTTGTCTAGCCAGACGGCCAGTCTCAAAGCGAACTTCGCGTTTTCCGAATTTTCCGTTGTCTATTACTGCAACGGCATGCTTAACGTCTTCACCCATGGGGTGCTCCATTTCTCTAATAAAACCCACGGGAGAGAAATGAATCTACGATCGAAGTTCACGAAAGCGTTCCTTCGTAAACCACTACCGGAGACCATTGTCTCCGTAGGTTTAACTGCTTATCGGCGGATGCCGAGTTTTTCAATAATTGCGCGGTAGCGATTGATGTCGGTCTTTGCAAGGTATTGCAAAACACGACGGCGCTGACCTACAAGAAGAAGTAGACCACGACGATTGTGATGGTCATTCTTATTGGTCTTTAGATGCTCGGTTAGGTCATCGATGCGCTTTGAAAGTAGCGCGACCTGAGCCTCTGGGCTACCGGTATCGTTTTGGGAAGCGCCGTATTGCGCAACGATTTTCTTTTTTGCTTCTGGTGTTAGCGCCATTTGGCACTCCTTCTTTTGGTTAGTGTCAAAGCCAGGCAAATCGGTCTTACGCACGATTTACGATGAACTCGCCTTGAGCACTCAAATTCTAATTTAGATAGGCCAATTAAGCCAATTGACCTCTATTTATGCGGAATTTAAGCACTTCTTGAATAGTTATAAACATGAATGGCTTTCGCAATCGATTCCTTGTTTAAAAATGACATCAGAGCTGGCATAGAGTCACTATCTAATTTTTGATCAGATGGAAGTAATTTATCAAGAGCGAATAAGAAGAACCGATATTCCTTGACTCCGGGACCTTGGGAACATGGGGGTAAATATGGATTTATCTCGCCTTCATTAAATTTTAGTCGAGTTGCAGGAATATTAATCTGCAGTATGTAGTAATGATTACCTGTTTGAGTCTCACCCGATCGTGGCGGACCTGAAATAGTATCCATAATCAAAACTAGGCTCTTTGTATTCTCTGGAACTCCTACCCAATTGATTCCTGGAGATCTAGCCGCACCATCGCAAGTTATGTCCAAACTCAGAGTACCGTTAGTTGAACTGGTGATGGTGAAATCAAAAGCTTGGACTATCT
The DNA here is from genome assembly GCA_964654815.1 of uncultured Actinomycetes bacterium. GTDB lineage: Bacteria > Actinomycetota > Actinomycetes > Nanopelagicales > Nanopelagicaceae > ZLKRG08. Next base: position 87 of record CAZZLH010000061.1, on the reverse strand, counting down.
TCGCTGAAGAGACTTTCAGAATTGACTTTCTAAAATAAACAACATTGTCCAATTTTAAATTATTGCCCCAAATAAATTTTGCATTCT
>CAZZLH010000060.1:0-2625 GCA_964654815.1 uncultured Actinomycetes bacterium | reverse complement strand
CGAAACCCTCACCGCCCACGTACTTAATTAGTGACTGAATGCGGCCAAGATATGAGGCGCAGCTTTCTTATACATTTCCTCAATTGAGATCCCCAATGAAGCTCTAACGTTATCCTCAAACGAGTTACCAATTAATTGATTTTCAATTAGCCGTCGATATGCGTCAAATCCATATTCGGCAATTACCCATTCGTATAAAAGTCCGCCTAAGGAGTATGAAGATTCGTGAGCTTCAGAGAAGAGCCTCCTGTTCTCAATCTTTTTCAGAGCTGATTCAACGGCTGCAGTAGAGGTCAAAGTGCTAAATAATTTGACCTCTGTTTGTGTCTTCTTTTCCCTAATGAATTCACTATAAAGTTTTAGATAATCCGACTCAGTTTTTGATGCCATTGCAAATGAGATGGTATTCGCAGAGCCTTCTCTAAAGGTAGTGGGGAAGAGCAAGGCGTAGAAATCTTCACCATTTAACGATTTGTTGGGGTGATTTTGCCAGTAGTCTTCCCATTTGCTTCTGAAATAGTAATCTTGCACGACATGCCAATATTCGTGAGGCATCACTTGGATCGAATAGCGTTGAAGACTCTTTGTAGTCGCACCGCTGTAAACCAATAGACCGGCATGGCCCTGCCAAATACCGGGATTTGGATACTCCATAAACCATGCAGCTAAACCAAGATTGTGTTGTCTACCTATCCCATTTTTCCAGGACTCAAACCACTGCTTATGGCTTGGAAGTTCTTGGAGAAACATCCTTTCCGTGGCTAGGTAGGACTCATCCTTCTCGGTATACATATAAATATTTATGACCTCTTTCTTTTTGAAGAAAGAGCCATAAAGTTTCGATGCATATTCAACTTGAGAGGTATAGAGCTCTCTCAAATCTTTAGGGAAGTATTCACTCACATGATAAACAAGTGAGACATTATCCAAATTTCCGGAATCAGCACCTGCCCGAATATTTCGATAAGCCTTGAGTTTTGTTGCCTCATATGTAGAAATCGGTTTGGTAGTCACAGTTGGTGATGGAGATTTTGGAGCTGGAGGGGTCGAGCTCTGGTTTGAGGTACTTTTACGGGCTGGTACACCTTTATTCCAGATCAATTTCTTTCCCGATTTAATGCAGGTGTAGGTGAAACCATTGAAGGTCTTCTTCAAATTAATTTTTGAGCAGGGATTGTCAGCCTTGGGATTTGTTGCAGTGGCTGCATGTGCGGAGCCCATTGAGAGCGCAGTAATCAAGAGTGCGCCGAATGCTTTACGCATGAAGGATTTTCTCATTTATTGCTATTTTGTTTCAAGGAGGGTATCCCGGTGATCAGTTAGATTTATTGTAAGCGGCTTCCATTGCCGCCAAATCAATCTTCTTCATGCCGAGCATGGCTTGGGTGGCGCGTTGTGCGCCTTGTGGGTCCGGCCCACCAAGATATTTCATCATCTCTGGTGAGGTCACTTGCCAAGAGATTCCAAATTTATCTTTTAGCCAACCGCATTGACTCTCCTGGCCGCCATCAGCGGTAAGTAAGTCCCAATACCTATCAATTTCGGCTTGGTCTTTGCATGGGATTTGGAAAGAGATTGCTTCACTATGCGTGAATTGTGGGCCGCCATTTAGGCCAATAAATGGTTGGCCGAATATCTTGAAGTTAACCACAATTTCTTCACCTTGTTTATTGCCTGGGGTATCGGTGGGCGCAATCCAGTTGTCGGCTAATTCGCTACCTGGAAATATTGAAGTATAGAAAGTTGCAGCTTCGCGTGCGCGACCGTCAAACCAGAGACAAGTTATAAGTTCTTTGCTCATAGGTTTGCGGAAATCATCCAACGCACGCCATATTGATCTTCACAAGAACCCCACAACGCTCCCCAAGGCATTGGTGCAAGGGGGCCGGAGTTTTCGGGCGAATTGGTTAGCAATTGGTTATAGATCCGTTCGGCCTCTTCTTTTGAGTCTAAATCAAGTGAGATTGTGACATTGTTGCCGACTTTTAGATTGTGCCCCATTGATTCAATCATGTCGGTTGCCATCAAAACATGACCTGCAGTGATGGGAAGCTGAATATTCATCATCAGATTTGATTCCGCTTCACTAAGTTGTGGTGCGCCTTCAGGGCGAGGCATATCTTTCATTCTGGTGACACTTATAAATTCAGTCCCAAAGACCTGCTTGTAGAAATTGAATGCCTCTTCAGTTTTGCCCATGAAATTTAAATAGGTATTTACTCTAGCCATAGCGGGACCCTAGCAGTTCAGCTTATTTTTGCTGGATAAGTTGCTTGAGATTAGGTAAGTTGGAGAAATGAGATTCATAATCTTCGTGATTGATGGTCCTGGAAATCCGGCCAGCCCTGATGAGATGGCAAATATCGATGCATTCAACGAGAAATTACAAGCAAACGGCCATTGGATTACTGCTGCTGGAATTCAGCCAGGATCCAATGCGACCTTGATTGATAATAGAAACCATAAATTAGAGATAAAAGCTGGCTCTTTGTTTGATGCGCCAGAGTACTACAGCGGTTTCTGGTTGATTGAAGCAGAGTCAGAGTCACAAGCGAAAGAATTAGCCACTGAAGGCTCGTGGGCTTGCAATAGAAAAGTAGAACTCCGACCATATTTGCGATGACT
>CAZZLH010000059.1:0-3104 GCA_964654815.1 uncultured Actinomycetes bacterium | reverse complement strand
GTACATCGCCGCGTCTTATATGCGATGTATGACGCGGGTTATCGACCAGATAAGGGTTATTACAAATCTTCCCGCATCGTCGGTGATGTCATGGGTAATTACCACCCGCATGGTGATGGCGCGATTTATGACACCGTAGTTCGTTTGGCTCAACCTTGGTCACTTCGCTATCCATTAGTGGATGGCAATGGCAACTTTGGCAGCCCAGGCAATGATCCTGCAGCAGCGATGCGTTATACCGAAGCGCGTTTATCACCAATCGCAATGGAGATGATGCGTGATATCGATGAAGATACCGTCAATTTCATATCCAATTACGATGGCCGCTCCCAAGAACCAACTGTCTTGCCATCACGCTTTCCCAATCTTTTAGTTAATGGCTCAGCTGGTATCGCAGTTGGTATGGCGACCAATATCCCGCCACATAACCTCAGAGAGATCGCCGAAGGAGTTACTTGGGCGCTTGATCACCCAGATGCCGAACCCGAAGCGCTCTTAGCGGAGCTATTGAAAATAGTTAAAGGTCCTGATTTCCCAACCAAAGCTTTAATTGTGGGACGCAGTGGCATAGAAGAGGCCTATCGCACCGGCCGCGGATCAATAACGATGCGCGCAGTAGTCAATGTAGAAGAGATCAATAAGCGGACTTGTTTAGTGGTGACCGAATTACCATATCAAGTCAATCCAGATAATTTGGCGCTGAAGATCGCAGAGTTGGTCAAAGAAGGTCGCATCAAAGGCATTGCAGATGTGCGCGATGAAGGAAATGAGCGTTTAGGACAGAGGCTAGTGATTGTGCTGCAATCTGGCGCAATTCCTAAAGTTGTTTTAAACAATCTTTACAAACACACACCATTACAAGACACCTTTGGCGCGAACATGTTGGCCCTAGTCGATGGCGTACCGAGGACCTTGCGGTTAGATGAATTTGTTCGTTATTACATCGAACATCAAATTGAGGTAATTGTTCGTCGCTCCAAATTCCGTTTGGCCGAGAAGGAGCGTCGCGCCCATATCTTGCGCGGCTATCTAAAAGCGCTAGATGCGCTAGATGCGGTAATCGCATTAATACGCGCCAGCGCCACATCAGAAGAGGCGCGCGAAGGCTTAATCAAGTTACTTGAAGTGGATGAAATCCAAGCAAATGCCATCTTGGATATGCAGCTACGTAGATTGGCTGCCTTAGAGCGACAGAAAATCAATGATGAATACGATGCTTTGATGTCAGAAATCACCGAGTTGAATGTGATTTTAGGTAGCGTAGAAAAGCAGCGCGAGATAGTGAAAACTGAGTTAAATGAGACCGCCACAAAATATGGTGACGAAAGGCGCACTCAGATAATTGCCGCCGAAGGTGATTTCTCCGCAGAAGATTTGATCCCTGATCAGGATGTTGTGGTCACCGTGACTCGCGGCGGTTACTCAAAACGTACGCGTGCCGAGTTATATCGCAGCCAACGCCGCGGTGGAAAAGGTGTTAAAGGTGCTGCGCTAAAACAAGATGATGTGGTTGATCATTTCTTTGTGGCATCAACCCATGATTGGTTGCTCTTCTTCACAAATAAAGGACGGGTCTATCGCGCTAAAGTCCATGAATTGCCAGATGCCGGTCGCGATGCGCGAGGACAGCACGTCGCCAATTTAATGGCCTTCAAACCAGATGAAGAGATTGCCGCTGTTTTGTCGATTAAGGATTATCAAGCCGCGCCATATTTGGTGCTAGCGACAAAATCAGGTTTGGTAAAGAAATCTCCACTTGTCGAATATGACTCGACTCGTACCGGTGGCCTTATAGCAATCTCGCTTCGAGATGGCGACGAAGTTGTAGGCGCCAGTTTGGCTAAGGACGATGACGAGCTGCTCTTGGTCTCTCGCAAAGGTATGTCACTACGATTCACTGCCAGTAACGAGTCAATCCGTTCAATGGGTCGAAGCGCAACCGGTGTAATTGGAATGAAATTCCGTTCCGGTGATCAATTACTAGCAATGGCGAGAATAAGCGCGGCTGATGCAAAAGCTGATGTAAAAGATAAGAATAAAAATGCGAAACTTTATGTATTTACCGCAACCGATGGTGGTTTTGGAAAGAAATCACCGCTTGACGAGTATCGCTTGCAAAATCGTGGTGGCATCGGAATCAAAGCGGCGAAGATAAATGAAGATGCGCGCGGTGGTTTAGTTGGAGCATTGGTAATCAATGACAAAGATGAAATTTTGGCAATCACCTCAAATGGTTCAGTGATGCGAACCAATGCCAAAGAGATTCGCCAAACCGGTCGTGACAGCATGGGCGTTAGATTGGTTAATCTTGATCAAGGAGTAACACTGCTATCAGTTACCAAAAATGGTGAAGATGCTGATACGGTTGCGCCTGCTTAATCAGCGATTTGGGCGTAAAACCCATACAAGGTAGATTTTGCCTCCTTGCTTGGGCCTATAGCTCAGCCTGGTTAGAGCGCTTCCCTGATAAGGAAGAGGTCGGTGGTTCAAGTCCACCTAGGCCCACCAAGCAAGAAAAACTTAAGAAAACTAAATATGGGGACATAGCTCAATTGGTAGAGCACCTGCTTTGCAAGCAGGGGGTTAGGGGTTCGATTCCCCTTGTCTCCACTTAGATTGTTTAGATAGCTGGAAAAACGTGTAAGCCAAAATTATTGCCGGCACCGCATTCCATTGCTCATTTGGTGATTTAGAGATTAGTTGAAACATTGCGCTGATAAAAAAAGTTACTGCTAGCAGTCTTGTGGTTCGGACATCTCTCTGGTCGCGTAACCCGTCACGGTTCTTCCATAGATATTGCATTAGAAATAACATAAAGATCGCCATAAACAGATAAAGCATTCTTATCGGTACAGGGAAATCTTCGTACTGCCCTCCAGCTGCCCGAGTTTTAGCCCATTCCAGATTCAAAGCCACAGAGAAGAGCAGCAGAAAGTTGTAGAAGAGTGAAAATCTGGCCGCAAGCAAGATTGAGGGGTTGGGCTGCTTCATAATCAAAATTTACACCAATCCATAAAACTGATAATTAGGTTTCTTTCGATAATCAAGTTAGAAACTTGGCAAATTCCAGATAAAGCGGAATTCCTAGTACTAAATTGAATGGA
>CAZZLH010000058.1:0-3233 GCA_964654815.1 uncultured Actinomycetes bacterium | reverse complement strand
TCAAACGGCGAGGTGAAGAAGCCCGAGACCATCAACTACCGCACACTGCGTCCCGAAAAGGACGGACTGTTCTGCGAGAAGATCTTCGGACCTACTCGCGATTGGGAGTGCTACTGCGGTAAGTACAAGCGCGTACGATTCAAGGGCATCATCTGCGAGCGTTGCGGTGTTGAAGTTACTCGCGCAAAGGTTCGTCGTGAGCGCATGGGCCACATCGAACTTGCTGCACCTGTTACCCACATCTGGTATTTCAAGGGCGTGCCATCACGTCTTGGCTACCTACTTGATTTAGCGCCAAAGGACCTTGAGAAGGTCATCTACTTCGCGGCTTACATGATTACTGAAGTTAATAATGAAGCGCGCGAAGAGGATATGGAGCAGAACGAGAAGAAGCTCGCGAAGGATCGCAAGAAGATTGAGGATAAGCGCGATCTAGATATCGATGCTCGCTCCAAGAAATTGGAAGCAGATCTAGCAGAGCTCGAGGCCGAAGATGCCAAGAGCGATGTAAAGCGCAAGGTACGTGAATCTGCAGAGCGTGAGCTCAAGCAGATCCGCGAAAAGGCCGATAAGGAATTGGCTCGCCTAGAGGATGTTTGGACTCGTTTTAAGAATCTAAAGGTTCAAGATCTAGAGGGCGATGAGTCTTTGTACCGTGAAATGCGTGATCGTTACGGCATGTATTTCAAGGGCGATATGGGCGCATCCGCAATTAAGAAGCGCCTAGAGGACTTTGACCTTCAAGCAGAGTACGACAAACTCACTGATATCGCGGAGAATGGCAAGGGCGCAAAGAAGACTCGCGCCATCAAGCGATTGAAGGTCGTTAACTCATTCCTAAATACCAGCAACTCTCCAGCATCTATGGTGCTCGATTGCGTTCCGGTGATCCCACCAGATCTACGTCCGATGGTGCAGTTAGATGGTGGCCGCTTTGCGACCTCTGATCTAAATGATCTCTATCGCCGCGTGATAAATCGCAACAATCGTTTGAAGCGTCTGGCAGATCTCGGTGCGCCGGAGATCATCGTCAATAACGAGAAGCGTATGTTGCAGGAAGCGGTCGACTCATTGTTCGACAATGGTCGACGTGGCCGTCCCGTAACTGGCCCTGGAAACCGTGCACTCAAATCACTTTCAGACATGCTTAAAGGTAAGCAGGGACGTTTCCGCCAAAACCTCCTTGGTAAACGCGTTGATTACTCCGGTCGTTCGGTAATCGTCGCTGGTCCTCAGCTAAAACTTCATCAGTGCGGTCTGCCAAAGCAGATGGCGCTCGAACTCTTCAAGCCATTCGTAATGAAGCGCTTGGTTGATCTAAATCATGCCCAGAACATCAAGAGCGCAAAGCGCATGGTCGAGCGTGCTCGCCCAGTGGTATGGGATGTATTAGAAGAGGTAATCGCAGAGCATCCAGTGCTACTAAACCGCGCACCAACTCTGCACCGTTTAGGTATCCAAGCATTCGAACCGCAGTTGGTTGAAGGTAAGGCGATCCATCTACATCCATTGGTATGTACTGCATTTAACGCAGACTTCGATGGTGACCAGATGGCGGTCCACCTACCACTATCAGCTGAAGCACAGGCCGAAGCACGTATCTTGATGTTGTCATCCAACAACATCTTGTCACCTGCTCATGGTCGTCCGTTGGCAATCCCAACTCAGGATATGGTGCTTGGACTTTATTACTTGACTCAAGTTCGTACCGGAACTGCCGGAGAGGGACGTGCATTCACCTCTTCTGCTGAGGCGATCATGGCTTTGGATCAAGGAACACTTGCAGTTCAAGCTCCCATCAAGATTCGCATCAATGGCGAATTGAAGGAGACCACACTTGGACGAACCATCTTCAATGAGGCGCTTCCAGCCGACTTCCCATTCGTAGATGTAGATGTAACCAAGAAACAATTGGTTTCGATCGTCGATCGCTTGGCTGAGTTCTATCCAAAGGTCGTTGTAGCTCAAACGCTTGATTCGCTCAAGGAACTTGGCTTCCGTTGGGCCACACGCGCTGGTGCGACCATCGGCATCGAAGATGTAGTCGTTCCACCTCGCAAGAAAGAGATTCTTGAGAGCTACGAGACGAAGGCTGACAAAGTTCAATCTCAGTATGAGAAGGGCTTGATCACCGATGATGAGCGTCGTCAGGAATTGATCGAGATCTGGACCCAAGCAACCGCTGAAGTTGGTAAGGAGATGGAAGATAACTTCCCTCGTATCAACCCAGTTTGGATGATGGTTCACTCAGGCGCTCGCGGTAACTTGATGCAGATTCGTCAGATCGCCGGTATGCGTGGTCTTGTGGCAAATCCAAAGGGCGAGATCATTCCTCGTCCAATCAAGTCAAACTTCCGCGAAGGTCTATCTGTACTTGAGTACTTCATCTCAACTCACGGTGCGCGTAAGGGTCTGGCAGATACCGCGCTACGTACCGCTGACTCGGGATACCTAACTCGTCGTCTCTGCGACGTCGCGCAAGATGTGATCATCCGCGAGGAAGATTGCGGCACCGAGCGTGGCCTATCGCTACCAATTGCAGTCAAGCAAGGCGGAACATTGGTCATGCATGATCATGTCGAGACTTCAATCTACGGACGCACACTTGCTGAAGATGTAACCGCGGATGGCAAGGTACTTGCTGCAGCCGGTTCTGATCTTGGCGATCGTGTTATCGAAGAGTTGATTGCAGCTGGAATCTCTGAAGTAAAGGTCCGCTCTGTACTAACTTGCGATAGCAAGGTGGGGCAGTGTGCAGCTTGCTACGGACGTTCACTTGCAGCAGGTAAGCGAGTAGATATTGGTGAAGCAGTCGGAATCATTGCCGCACAATCAATCGGTGAGCCAGGTACTCAGTTGACGATGCGTACCTTCCACACCGGAGGCGTTGCAGGCGATGACATCACACATGGTCTACCTCGTGTACAAGAACTATTCGAGGCACGTACTCCAAAGGGCGTTGCGCCAATTGCTGAGACTGCCGGAGTGGTCTCTTTCCGCGAAGATACCAAGGGTAAGAAGATCGTCGTGACACCAGTTGATGGTGGCGAAGAGGTTGCTTATCCAATTACTCGCCGTCAGAAACTACTAGTTGAAGATGGACAGAAGGTTGAAGTTGGTCAGCAAATGGTCGTTGGTGCGATTGATCCTAAGCAGGTACTTCGTATCCTCGGTCCACGTGCAACTCAAGTTCACTTGGTAAATGAGATTCAAGAGGTTTACCGCTCACAAGG
>CAZZLH010000057.1:0-3361 GCA_964654815.1 uncultured Actinomycetes bacterium | reverse complement strand
CGACCATCATGAACTGCGATGGTGTGGCCGATCATCGATGGAGTAATCATCGAACGACGTGACCAAGTCTTGATCACGTTCTTTGTGTTCTTCTCGTTCTGAGCATCTACCTTCTTTGATAGATGGCCATCCACGAAAGGACCCTTCTTCAAACTACGTGCCATGGGTCTACTCCTTATCGATTCTTATTCGACTTACGACGACGGACAATTAGAGAGTCACTTGCCTTCTTCTTGCGAGTGCGCTTCTCTGGCTTACCCCAAGGTGAAACTGGGTGACGGCCACCTGAGGTACGACCTTCGCCACCACCATGTGGGTGATCAACTGGGTTCATAACCACACCGCGAACGGTTGGGCGCTTGCCCTTCCAGCGGTTACGACCAGCTTTTCCAAGACTGATATTTGATTGCTCGGCATTGCCAACTTCGCCGACCGTTGCACGGCAACGAACATCTACGTTACGAATTTCGCCAGAAGGCATACGTAGTTGGGCGAGTGATCCCTCTTTGGCAACCAACTGAACTGCCGCACCGGCAGAACGTGCGATCTTTGCACCGCCGCCTGGGCGAATCTCAATCGCATGAACCACGGTACCTACTGGGATATTGCGAAGTGGCAAGTTATTGCCAGGCTTGATATCGGCCTTTGGTCCGCTCTCTACTACATCGCCTTGTTCTAATTTATTTGGCGCGATGATGTAGCGCTTCTCGCCATCTGCATAATGAAGTAGCGCGATACGAGAGGTGCGATTTGGGTCGTATTCGATGTGTGCGACCTTTGCGGTTACGCCATCCTTATCGTTACGAAGGAAATCAATTAAGCGGTAAGCGCGCTTATGACCGCCACCTTGATGGCGAACTGTTACGCGACCTGCCGCATTGCGACCACCCTTTGAGTGCAGTGGACGAACTAGTGACTTCTCGGGCTTTGTGCGAGTGACTTCCTTGAAATCTGCCACGCTTGCACCGCGACTTGATGGAGTCACTGGCTTCAATTTACGAAGTGCCATTTTTTATCCTCTCACCAGTTTCAATTAAGAAACTGGGCCTCCAAAGATGTCGATGCGGTCTCCAGCGGCAACTTTTACGATTGCGCGCTTGGTGTCTTTACGCTTTCCGATACCAAAACGGGTGCGAAGTGATTTGCCCTCGCGATTTAAGGTATTTACCGAGAGCACCTTTACATTGAATACCTTCTCAACCGCGATCTTGATCTCGGTCTTGTTGGCATCTGGCGCCACGATGAAGGTGTACTTGTTCTGATCTAGCAAGCCGTATGACTTCTCAGAAACCACCGGGGCGATTAATACGTCGCGATGATCTTTCATGCTGACACCTCTACTTCACTCTCACGAGCGACGGCCTTTGCGCCTGCGCCCTTCGCGCTACCTTTTAAGAAGTCCTTGATTGCAGCATCGGTGAAGATGACATCATCAGACTTAAGAATGTCGTAGGCATTTAATTGATCTGGCACCAACAAGTGCACATTGTCGGCATTGCGAAGTGAACGCCAGGCAGTGTCCTCATTGCGTGAGAGCACTACGAGCAGATTCTTGCGCTCACTGAATTGGCGAGCTGCGGCAATCGCTGACTTGGTATTTGGATTGCTGCCAAATGCCTCTAATACGTGGATACGTTCGTTACGTGCGCGATCTGAGAGCACCCCAGCTAACGCAGCCTTGATCATCTTCTTAGGTGTGCGCTGTGAATATTCACGTGGGCGAATCGCATGTGCGGCACCGCCACCACGCTGAAGTGGTGCACGAACTGATCCTTGGCGAGCACGACCAGTGCCCTTCTGCTTAAACGGCTTCTTACCCGAACCAGACGTTTCGCCGCGGTTCTTAGCTTTCTGCGAACCTTGGCGCGCTGCGGCAAGTTGCGCTGTAACAACCTGGTGAATCAATGGCACATTGGTCTGTGCATCGAAAATCTCAGCTGGAAGATCGACGGTGCCGACCTTCTTGCCTTCGAGATTCTTTACTTCAACTGTTAGTGACATGTTAAGCACTCACCTCTTCGTTGCTGGAGACAACTTCGACAACTGCCTTCTTTGCAGCAGAGCGAACAAAAACCAAACCGCCATCTGGACCTGGAACTGCACCCTTGATTAAAAGTAGGTTGCGCTCCTTATCGACTGCATGAACCGTTAAGTTCTGCGCAGTTACGCGATCTGAACCCATAACTCCCGCCATACGTAGTCCGCGGAAAACGCGACCAGGTGTAGAGCAGGCGCCGATTGAACCTGGCATGCGGTGCTTCTTATCTACACCGTGTGCGGCACCGATACCACCGAAACCATGGCGCTTCATAACACCAGCGGTTCCTTTACCGGTTGAGGTGCCTGTGGCATCAACAATCTCTCCGGCTTCAAATACATCGGCACCAATTTCTTGGCCGACGGTGTAGGAAGCGGCATTTAAAGTGCGAAGCTCTGCGACCGAACGACGTGGCGTAACGCCCGCCTTAGCGAAGTGACCTGCCATTGGCTTGGTGACTTTCTTTGGATCGATCGCACCGAAGGCAAGCTGCACTGCAGAGTAGCCATCCTTCTCAGGGGTACGAACCAAAGTAACTACGCATGGTCCAGCTTCTACAACAGTCACTGGCACGATTCGATTGTTGCTATCAAAAACTTGAGTCATTCCTAGCTTCTTACCTAGGACGCCCTTGATAGACGAGCCGTAGCTTTGAGTATTTTTTAGCATCTGCTTCGTCCTTTCTAGAGCTTAATCTCGATATCGACGCCAGCTGGCAGGTCGAGGCGCATCAATGAATCCACGGTCTTTGGGTTTGGATCGATAATGTCGATCAAACGCTTGTGGGTGCGCATCTCGAAGTGCTCGCGGCTATCTTTGTATTTGTGAGGAGAACGGATAACACAGTAGGTGTTCTTCTCCGTTGGTAGCGGTACCGGACCCGCGACAGTTGCACCTGTGCGCTCGACGGTTTCGACAATCTTCTTTGCCGAAGAGTCAATCACCTCATGGTCATATGCCTTGAGTCGAATGCGGATTTTCTGTCCCGCCATTTTTTCTCCTGTCTAAGCCTTAAATCTTCAATTATTAGGCGGGGGTTCCTCGCGAGTTTGCGAGGAACCTCAGCCCGTGTTCTTTAACCTTTATTAACTTTTATTACTTCTTGATTACTTCTTGATTACTTCTTGATCTTGGTAACGCGACCGGCACCAACTGTGCGGCCACCTTCACGGATAGCGAAGCGAAGACCCTCTTCCATAGCAATTGGCTGAATTAGCACAACTGACATGTCAGTGTTATCGCCAGGCATAACCATTTCGGTACCTGATGGAAGTGTTACAACACCAGTTACGTCAGTTGTACGGAAGTAGAACTGAGGACGGT
>CAZZLH010000056.1:0-3409 GCA_964654815.1 uncultured Actinomycetes bacterium | reverse complement strand
CTTGGCGTTTGGCACTATTTCAGGAAGTTCGGCAAATGCAGTTAATTGCGCTGCTGAGCTTCGGACACGTACTTACCCATGAATCTAGTCCCGCCAAAGATAAGAGCTTTCATTTTCAGTTATCTTTCTGAGGATTATTGGGTGACTTTCTCAAGGCATCCCCTAGTACTGCGCCCCGATTTAATGGTCCAACGTTTGCACCATACAGTCGGAGTAAACCAGTTGCACTCTCCCATGATGGAGTTCGATCCAATTTTCTAAGTCGATCAGCCACATCTTCTGGGGAAACCAAAAGATCAATTCGATTCGTCGTCAAATCTATAGAAATCTGATCTTCATCAAAGACAATCGCCAGCGGACCTCCATCTGCTGCCTCCGGCATAACTTGACCAATTGTTAAACCAGAATTCAAACCAGACAACTCACCATCTGTCACAACAGCAACATGATCACTCAAGTCTGCACCAACCAAAGCGGCGACTAAGCCAGCAGCAAAAACTGTTCCTGGTCCACCCCGTGGACCCATGCCTCGAAGCACTAGCACGTCTCCTGGCTGGATTGAGCCTGACTTGACGGAAGCTAACGCTGAAGCTTCATTAGAGAAAACTTTTGCCTGACCCAAAAATTTTCGATTGGGATCTTTCAGAGCAGCTGATTTTAAAATTGCGCCATCAGGAGCAAGCGAACCGCGCAACACCCGCAATCCACCCGAAACCGAGCGTGGTGAGCTGATTTTTGCCAACACCAAACTATCTTTAGTGCCAACGTTTTCTAATCGATCAAGCAGCGAATTACCCGATATGGTCATTACCTCAGTATCCAAATAATCTCGCAATTCGCCCAACGCGGCATGTGCGCCACCAGCAGCTTCTAACTGTGGCACCGTAGCCTCACCATTTGGCCTAATCTGCGCAAGTAATGGAATTTTTGTTCCTAAGTCCTCTAACAAACCAATCACGTCAATCTCAAGTCCAGCCTCAATTGAAATCGCCGTGATATGTCGAATCACATTCACACTTGTCCCAACCGCAACCGCAAGAGTCAGAGCGTTCTTAATTGCGCTTGAGGTAATCACATCTCTAGGTTTAATACCTTTTTCAATTAGTCCCATTAGGCTGATGACGGATTGAGTTGCATTAGTTAACATCTTTTCACTATTTGCTCTAACTGGAGCTGCTCCCGCTACCGTCATTCCAAGCGCCTCTGCCACCATGTGCATGCTGTTTGCCGTGCCTAACCCGGCACAGACTCCTGGGCCAACAATTGCAGCATCAGCAATCCCGCCAAGTTCAGAAGTGGTCATTTTTCCAACAATTACGGCGCCAACTTTCTCATAAACATCGTCAATGTCTACCTTTTCGCCTTGAAGACACCCAGCTTCTTGATAACCACAGATAACAATTACGCTGGGAATATTTAAGCGAGCGGCAGCCATTAAGTGTCCAGGTGTTGTTTTGTCGCATGAGCTCAACAAAATCATGCCATCTAGAACTGCACCCTCAACTGCTGCTTCAATATCGTTAACTATCAAGTCTCTTGACGGCATGATGTATCTCGCTTCACGGCCGGCACTTGTAATGAAATCACTTGGGGCTACCGTGCGAATCTCAAAACCTAATCCGCCCTGCTGATAAACCTCTTCTACCATTCGTTTGGCTATATCATCCAAATGAGAATAACAAACTGACAATCCCGAAGAACTGTTTACTACGGCAATTTTTGGTCTAGTGAAGTCTTCTTCTGCTATTCCCATTGCTCGCCACTGCGCTCGTCTAACCGCCCACCGTGTGGTGCCCTCAGGAAAATTACTACGTAATTCAGTTTGATTTGCCATTTCTCACCCTTGCTAAATTTGAGGCCACGTGCGTTGGACCTGATCTGCTATCTGCTTTCGATTTACCGCTCTGATGTCCTGATTTCGAGATATTGATTCAGCAGCAGTTAGTCCAGCTGCTTCGCCATAGTTAAAGCATTGTGCCGTAACTCTTGCGGATGCCATCGCAACTGAATCAGCGCTGAGGCATCTGCCAGCCACGATTAATCCTTCACCTTCTAGAGGAATCAATGATTCAAGCGGCACTTCATAATAATCATCCTGGACCCAAACTAATTCAGGTTTTTCACCTATATGCCGCTCAATTGGCCAGGCTGATCTAGTGATTGCGGTATCCCATTTTTTTGCCTCTAAAACATCTTGAGTTGTAAGAGTTACCATTCCAGTAACTTGCCTGGACTGCCTCACGCCAACTTGAACGCCACTATCCAAAAGGTTTGCACTTTCACAGCCAGGGATGTTTGCTCGAATGAACTGAAAATAGGAGAGAATTTGCTTACGCCCCTGTATTTCGGCAGTAGTGAGTCCATCGACAGAATTCACATCTAAAGGTTCGTTGTTATACCCCTGAATTCGAGTTGCATTAACAAGTAACTGGCCTGGCCTAGGAGTTGGGAAAAGAAATATTTTTGTTCTAGGTAAATTGGCACCATTTTGTCTTGCTTCCAATATCTTCTCAGAGATCTCTATCGGCATGATTGAGTCCTGACCTAATTCTTGATAAAGCCGATCTACATTCACATCTTGGAGTCGGAACATCATTGTTGGATTTTGGCGTTCACTTACCGAAACAGTCTGGGTTGGCATTCCGGCCAAAGTAACAATACTGGCGTCACCGGTTGCATCAACAAATCTATCCGCATGAATAATCGACAGGCCGCCAACGCTAGAAGTGATAACTCCTGTGATGAGAGGACCGTTAGTTTCTACACCAATTACTGTTGAATGGTATTTAATTTGAACTTTTGCTTCTAACAAAAGTTGATCTGCCGCAATTCGCCAGATTAACGGGTCGTGTACTCGAGTGTAAGTATTTCCGTATCTGATTGGACCAGTAACTCCGGCTAGATCTTCAAGTCTGGTCAAGAACTTCTGCGCAAATCCACCAACGATAATCTCTGGCGATTTAGATCGGTCAGCCGAAGTCGCGTACAGTCCACAGATAGTTCCAGATAACCCTGCAACAGCTTGCCCACCACTGAATCCATATTTTTCGATGACAATTACCGAAGCGCCAGAGTGAGCAGCAGTCACTGCTGCGGCAACTCCTGCCGGACCAGAGCCGATAACAACTACATCACTATGAATTTCTTCATATCCTCTGATGTCCGAGATCTTTACCGGTTCCGACATAAGTCCTTCTCTAAACAGTTCCTTAGAATCTACTACTTACCTTATTAATGTCAATACTTTTTCGAGTAAACTGAATAAAGGTTCTAACCTAAGTGAGTTGATAAAAGTGTCACAAACAATATATGTGTCTCTAAGTTTCCAAAATATTGAGCGTATTTCTACCCTCAAAAAGTGGGTTGTGTAGGGATCGAACCTACGACCCGGTGATTAAGAGTCACCTGC
>CAZZLH010000055.1:2472-3579 GCA_964654815.1 uncultured Actinomycetes bacterium | reverse complement strand
ACCACCGGTGGCAAGGCTGCATCTGGTCGCCCAGAGTTAATGGGTATTACCAAGGCCTCACTTGCAACCGAGAGCTGGCTATCTGCGGCCTCATTCCAAGAGACCACTCGCGTACTAACTGATGCTGCGTTATCAGAGAAGAGCGATCCACTTCTTGGTCTAAAGGAGAACGTCATCATCGGTAAGTTGATCCCAGCCGGAACCGGTTTGGCTCGCTATCGCAATGTTCGCGTTGAACCTACGGAAGAGGCAAAAGCAGCGGTTTACGCCGCTTATGACGAGTATGACTTCACGCCATTTGATTCTTCGGGATCTGGCGAGGCAGTTCGTCTAGATGACTTGGATGTTCGATAAGAACATCTGCTGAATAAGCGTAAAAAAACAGGCTAGCAAATTGCTAGCCTGTTTTTTATTTTCTTAAACTTGATTAGTTAAGCTTTCAAAGCCTCCAACGCAATCTCCACCATATTATTGAGAGATCTTTCGCGAGCATCAGAGTCCATGGCGTGATGAGTAAAGACATGATCCGAAACGGTAAGTATCGCGAGCGCACGACGTTGTTTGCGAGCTGCAATTGAGTAGAGTGCAGAGGCCTCCATCTCAAGTGCCAAAACTCCATGTTCGCGCAATTTATGCTTTGAATCGGTCTCGTCGTAGAAATAATCCATAGAAGAGACGCCACCAACATGAGCCCCGCCATGCTTCTGCGCCGCTTCGTAAGCCGCCTTTAGCATCAAGAAATCAGCATGTGGCGCAAAGTCCAGGCCATTGGTGAAGCGACGATTGATATTTGAGTCCGTCGATGCAGTCATCGCCAAGATGACATCACCGACTTTGGTGTGATCTTGAATTCCACCTGCGGTACCAATTCGAATCGCCTTTTGTACGTCATATTCATTAAAGAGCTCGGTGACGTAGATGGATATAGAGGGAAGCCCCATTCCGGTACCCATAACCGAGATTCGCTCACCCTTATGTAAACCCGTATAACCGAACATGTTGCGGACGGCGTTAAATTGCTTGACCTCGGTCAGCCAATTCTCAGCCACCCATTTGGCTCGCAGTGGGTCACCCGGTAGGAGAATTCGATCGGCGATATCGCCCTTC
>CAZZLH010000055.1:0-2372 GCA_964654815.1 uncultured Actinomycetes bacterium | reverse complement strand
GGGCCGATTTGGTTTATCAAGGGTGGCTCGCATACCCTTTACCCCTTGCCTTTTTCATGGGGCTTCCGATTGCGTACGCGATTTCGTCAGAAATTTTGCACGCAATCTTTATGCGTCAGGTTGCAACACACCCGACCGCGTGGGTCGGAAGTTATGTGTGAAAGCTTGCAGTAAAAAACGAAACAGATCGAAATAGATCGAACTAGATGGAGAGACATGCCAACGATTCAACAGTTAGTGCGTCGTGGTCGCTCAGAGAAGAGCGATAAGACAAAAACGCCTGCACTAAAGGGAAGTCCACAACGCCGCGGTGTTTGCACACGTGTTTACACAACAACACCTAAGAAGCCGAACTCTGCGCTACGTAAAGTCGCACGTGTTCGTCTAACAAGTGGCATGGAAGTTTCGGCATACATCCCAGGCGAAGGCCACAACCTACAAGAGCACTCCATCGTTCTTGTCCGTGGCGGTCGTGTTAAGGATCTACCTGGAGTTCGTTACAAGATTATTCGCGGCTCACTTGATACTCAAGGAGTTAAGAATCGCAAACAAGCACGCTCACGTTATGGTGCTAAGCGAGAGAAGAAGGCCAGCTAATGCCACGTAAAGGTCCCGCAATCAAATCACCGGTAATCGCGGATCCGGTCTACAACTCACCAATTGTTACTGCGTTAATTAACAAAGTATTGCTCCATGGCAAGCGTTCAACCGCAGAAGCGATTGTTTACGATGCGATGGAAAGTATTCGCGAGAAGACTCAAGTCGATCCAATCATTACCTTGAAGCGCGCGCTCGATAACATCAAGCCACAGATCGAAGTTAAATCCCGTCGCGTTGGTGGCGCCACTTATCAGGTACCGGTTGAAGTTAAAGCTGGTCGCGCCACAACTTTGGCACTTCGCTGGTTGATCGAGTTCTCTCGCCAGCGCCGTGAAAAATCAATGGCGGAGCGCCTAACCAACGAACTTATCGATGCCAGCAATGGCCTAGGCGCTGCAGTTAAGCGTCGCGAAGATACCCACAAGATGGCTGAAGCAAATAAGGCATTTGCTCATTACCGCTGGTAATTACAGGTAACTGGAATTTAAGGAATAGGGAAGAGGAAGAGACGAGATGACAGTGGCAACGCTAGACCTATCAAAGGTGCGCAACATCGGAATCATGGCGCATATTGACGCAGGTAAAACCACTACTACCGAGCGCATCCTTTTCTACACCGGTATCAATTACAAGATTGGTGAAGTGCACGAAGGCGCCGCAACCATGGACTGGATGGAGCAGGAGCAAGAGCGCGGTATCACTATTACCTCTGCGGCTACTACCTGCGAGTGGAAGAACCACACCATCAACATCATCGACACACCTGGCCACGTTGATTTCACCGTAGAGGTTGAGCGTTCACTTCGCGTACTTGATGGTGCAGTTGCAGTATTTGATGGCGTTGCAGGTGTCGAGCCACAGTCCGAGACCGTTTGGCGCCAAGCTGATAAGTATTCAGTGCCACGTATCTGCTTCGTTAATAAATTAGATCGCACCGGCGCAAACTTCGATATGTGCGTTGGCATGATTCGCACTCGCTTAAATGCAACCGCGCTGGTTTTGCAGATTCCAATCGGCGCAGAGTCAGATTTCCAAGGTGTAGTTGATCTAATCGCAATGAAGGCTTTGGTCTGGCCAGGTGAGACCAAGAAGGGCGAGGATTACCTCGTTGAAGAGATTCCAGCCAATCTAAAAGAGAAGGCTGATGCAGCTCGCCATGAATTAATCGAGACTCTTGCAGAGTGCGATGACGTAATTATGGAGAAGTACCTAGAAGGTGCAGAGCTAACTGAAGATGAGATTATCGCCGGTATCCGCCGCGCAACTCTTGCCGCGAAAGCAGTTCCAGTACTAACTGGCTCTGCATTTAAGAACAAGGGTGTTCAGCCGATGCTTGATGCCGTAGTTCGTTACCTGCCATCACCAATCGATGTCGAAGCTATCGTGGGTCAGAATGTCGCAGATTCTTCAATCGCCGTGACTCGTAAGCCAAGCGTTGAAGAGCCAATGTCAGCACTTGCCTTCAAGATCATGTCAGATCCACACTTAGGTAAGTTGACCTTTATCCGCGTTTACTCCGGAATTCTTAACACCGGTACCGCTGTCCTTAACTCGACCAAGGATCGCAAGGAGCGTATCGGCAAGATTTATCAGATGCACGCTAATAAGCGCGAAGAGATCGAGCAGGCCACAGCCGGAATGATCTGTGCGGTTATGGGCCTTAAGGACACCACAACCGGTGAGACGCTTTGCGATACAGATAAGCCAGTTATTTTGGAATCAATGGAATTCCCAGCTCCAGTTATCGAAGTTGCTATCGAACCTAAGACCAA
>CAZZLH010000054.1:0-3579 GCA_964654815.1 uncultured Actinomycetes bacterium | reverse complement strand
GAGCGTTTCCATGGTAAGGAAAAGGTCACCGGTCCGATTCCGGTGGGGGGCTCGAAATATCTTGGCGGGGTAGCTCAGCTTGGTAGAGCAAGCGGCTCATAATCGCTGTGTCGTGGGTTCAAATCCCGCCCTCGCTACCAAGTTATTAGCGGTTAGTAACTTAATTTCGCAATTTGGTTAGGGTAGAAGTAACCTTCACCCCGACACGAAAAGATTCATAAAAGCATCATCAACTATAAAGAACTATAAGGAGAGACCATGGCAAGCAAGAGCGCGGATGTCCGCCCAAAAATCACCATGGCTTGCGTAGATTGCAAAGAGCGTAACTACATCACACGCAAGAATCGCCGCAACGATCCAGATCGTATGGAACTTAAGAAGTTTTGCCCACGTTGCAAAGCTTCGACGCTTCACCGCGAAACTCGCTAACAATGATCAATCCCGACGCGATCGGGCGCACCTTTAAAGGTGCAGAGATAAAAATTTCTCAGAGTGAGATTGATGCTTTCTGCGCGGTACTTGGCGAGACCGATACCAGCATCGCACCACCAACTTTCTCCATTAGAATCTCGTTGGCGCAATCCGAATCGGTCCTTACCTCGCCAGAGGTAGGAGTCAATTGGGATCGTATCGTGCATGGCGATCAGAGATTTCAAATCAATCAACCATTAAAGGCTGGCGATGTGGTCCGTTGTGATTGCACGCTGGAGAGCTATAAGCAAGTTGCTGGAAATGAGTTTGTCACTGCGCGTAGCGACATATATGTCGGAGCCGAAATCGCAGTCTCAAATTGGTCGACTCTTGTGGTGCGCGGATGATCGAAGTCGGAACGCTGGTACCTGAGCGCATCTTCTGGATTGACCGTGAGTTGCTTAAGGCATATGCCGATGCATCGGGCGATCAGAACCCAATTCACCAAGATGAATCTTTCGCCAAAGAAGTTGGCCTGCCCAATGTGATAGCGCATGGCATGTTGACCATGGGATTGGTCGGAAAATTTGTTACGGATTGGGCTGGGGGTAGTGGGCAGGTAAAGGAGTACAGCGCCAGATTTACCAAGCCAGTCATCGTCCCTTCCGGTGTAAAAGTTGATCTAACCGTCAGCGCGAGCGTTGGTGAAGTATTGCCCGATGGCTTAATTAGATTAGATCTCAGCGCGACCAGCGCAGGTATTAAAGTTTTGGGCATGGCCCGCGCGATAGTTAGCAGAGCATGAGCGAGAATCTAAGTAATCACACCACACTTAGAGTGGGTGGTCTCGCCAACGCATTTATAAAGGCAGCTACCGAGAGCGAAATAATCGCAGCCATTGAGTCAGCCGGAACTCAACCAATTCTTATTTTGGGTAGCGGTAGCAATGTTCTAATTAGCGATACTGGATTTCCCGGCACCGTAATTCAGATTGCACCGAAGGCTAACAATTCGTTACAGGCAGAGGTAGATGCTTGCAGCGGCGCTACGCTCTCGATTAGCGCTGGTGAAGATTGGGATAAGTTCGTCGAAACTACCATCAATCAAGGGTGGGCTGGGCTTGAGTGCTTATCCGGAATTCCCGGGACGGTTGGTGCGGCGCCAATTCAAAATATCGGCGCATACGGGCATGAATTAAGTGAATTTGTTACTCGAGTCCGCACCTATGATCGCCAGAGTAAATCAATCAAGACTTTCACCAATTTAGAATGTGAATTTAGCTATCGTGATTCGATTTTCAAAAGGGAACCAGGTAGATATGTAATTCTTGAGGTGCAATTTATGTTGCGCCGTGGCGAGATGACCTCCCCAATCATGTATGAAGAGCTCGCTAGAGAGCTTGGTATCAAAGTGGGAGAGAAGGCAGATGTAATAAAAACTCGCGCAGCCGTTTTGAAGATACGCGCTCGCAAGGGGATGTTGCTAGATGCCAATGATCGAGATACTTACTCTGCCGGTTCGTTCTTTAAGAATCCCATAGTCACTGAAGCCCAAGTGCCAGATGGCGCGCCAAAGTTCTTCCAACCAGATGGATTGGTTAAAACCAGCGCTGCGTGGTTAATTGAAAATAGCGGTATCGAAAAAGGACAGCGATTAAATGGCGCGGGCGTCTCTACCAAGCACGTCTTGGCGCTGACCAACGCAGATAATGCGACTGCTGCCGATATCGCGGCATTAGCGATTCAAATGCGCGATGCGGTCAGAATGAAATTTGGGATTGAGCTGCAGCCAGAGGTAAACCTGGTGGGTTTGAGTCTTTAACCCTCAGTAATCAACTTCTTGATTCTTGCGATACCTTCTTTAATGTCATCATCGCTTGTTGCATAGCTAAAACGTAGGTAACCAGATGGGCCAAATGCCTCACCTGGTACTGCGGCAACCTCTACTTCATCAAGAATCAAAGTGGCCAATTCACTAGAAGTTGTCGGCGTCTTGCCACGATAAGTCTTTCCCAGTGCGCCCTTAACTGAGGGATAGGCATAGAAAGCACCAGTTGGCATGGGGCAGACGAATCCAGGAATCTCATTTAGTAGTTGCACAATTAACTTGCGGCGGCGATCAAATGCTTTGCCCATCTCATGTACCGCTGAAAGGTCGCTAGTTAGAGCGGTAATTGCGGCTCGTTGTGCGACATTGTTTACGTTAGAAGTTAGATGAGATTGCAAGTTGGTTGCGGCTTTGATTACATCCTTAGGGCCAATCAACCAACCAACGCGCCAACCGGTCATTGCATATGTCTTGGCTACGCCATTTAGAATCAAACAGGTATCAGCAAGTTTTGGCACTGCAACACAGATTGAAGTTGCCTTTATCCCGTCATAGACCAGATGTTCGTATATCTCATCCGTTATGACCCAGATGCCATGTTTAAGCGCCCATTCACCGATTGCTTTGGTCTGTTCCGGTGAATAAACCGAGCCAGTTGGATTTGAAGGTGAGCAGAAAACCAGCGCTTTGGTATTTGGTGTGCGCACCGATTCCAATTGTTCGACAGTTATCAAATAATTCTGGGTTTCATCTGCAAAGACCTCGACAGGAATTCCACCAGCTAATTTGATGGCCTCTGGATAAGTGGTCCAATATGGTGCCGGCAGAATTACCTCATCACCTTTATCTACGATTGTGGCAAATGCTTGATAGACCGCTTGTTTACCGCCATTTGTGACCAGAACTTGATCAGCGCTTATTTCATATCCACTATCTCGCTTGGTCTTTGCCACGATAGCTTCACGAAGTTCTGGTAGTCCTGGTGTTGGGGTGTAGCGATGATTAATTACTTTTCCTGCAGCCTCGATCGCAGATTGCACAATGTATTCAGGCGTTGGGAAATCAGGTTCGCCCGCTCCGAAACCGATTACAGGTCGCCCGGCAGCCTTGAGCGCTTTTGCTTTTCCATCCACTGCCAAAGTGGCGGATTCTGCGATAGCTGCGATGCGTGCGGAGATTCGGGCTTTACTCATGGGTGGAAGTCTGCCCGATTTCTCATATGCGAGGTGCGCCCCTAGACTTGCCGCTCTTGACGGAGTTCCGGATGCTTTGGCGCGCCGTCGAATAGAGGGCAGTAGCTCAATTGGCAGAGTTCCGGTCTCCAAAACCGGCGGTTGGGGG
>CAZZLH010000053.1:0-4017 GCA_964654815.1 uncultured Actinomycetes bacterium | reverse complement strand
GCCGTAAGGCACAGGTTCCTAAGACCTGCGTGTCTGCCGTTTCACCACTCCCGCGCTATTGGAACGGGAGAAGGTTAGTTATAGATTACCGATATTCAAAATCCCCGAGTAAATGGGCATTAACGGAAGCAGAGGCTGTGCAAATGTCGTATACACCGACTCCAGCAGATAAATTCACATTCGGCCTATGGACTGTTGGCTGGCAAGCGCGAGATCCATTTGGAGATGCAACGCGTGATGCATTAGATCCGGTGCGCACTGTCAATGAATTAGCCCAACGTGGAGCTTACGGCGTTACCTTTCATGACGATGACTTGGTTCCATTTGGATCCGATGATGCCAATCGTCGGACACAAATTGATCGCTTTAAGAAGGCGCTAAACGAAACCGGCATGAAAGTCCCTATGGCGACCACCAATTTATTTAGCCACCCGGTTTTCAAAGATGGAGCTTTTACCTCAAACGATAAAGACATTCGACGATTCGCAATTCGCAAGGTAATGCGCAATATCGAACTTGCTATCGAGTTGGGCGCCAACATCTATGTCTGCTGGGGTGGCCGAGAGGGCGCAGAATCCGAAAGTTCCAAAGATGCTTATGTGGCGTTAGATCGTTACCGCGAGGCATTCAATGTTTTGGGCCAATTCGTGATTGATAATGGTTTTGATATCAAGTTTGCGATGGAACCCAAACCAAATGAACCAAGAGGCGATATCTTCCTTCCGACCATTGGACATGCATTGGCCTTCATCAACTCACTTGATCATCCAGAGTTGGTTGGACTTAATCCAGAGGTAGGCCATGAACAGATGGCTAATTTGAACTTCGTGCATGGCATCGCCCAAGCGCTATGGCATAAGAAACTTTTCCATATTGATCTCAACGGACAACGCGGACCTAAGTACGATCAAGATTTTGTCTTCGGCCATGGTGATGTCAAGAGCGCCTTCTTCTTGGTTGAGTTGCTTGAGCGCTACCAATATCAAGGAATGCGCCACTTTGATTACAAGCCGGTACGAACCGAGAATGAAGATGGCGTATGGGCTTCAGCTACTGCGAATATGCGGATGTACTTGATCCTCAAGGAGCGCGCTGAAGCTTTCCGAAAAGATCCACGGGTCATCGAGGCTATGAAGCGTTCGAATATCCCTGGCTTGACCGAACCAACCATGAATTCCGGCGAGACTTGGCGTGACTTAGCCAATGATTCCTTTGATGTTGAATCAGCGGGAAAGCGCGCCTATCACTACGAAGCTCTTGATCAATTGGCTATGGAACACCTAATGGGTGTTTGAGTTTAGTGTTAATTTCGCAAATTAACTCGAACTGGCTCCGCGACGAGAGATTGCATCAACGCCAGCTGAGATAAGCAAGACCAGGCCGGTAACGATAAATTTGATACCAGCGGCATAACCGAGTAGACCCATGCCGTTATCGATAACTGCGACCACTAGTCCGCCCAGAACCGCGTCGCGTAACCTGCCTTTACCGCCAAAGAGTGAGGTGCCACCAATAACCGCAGCGCCTACTGCATAGAGCAGAGTGGAGGAGCCACCGGTGGTTGGTGAAATTGAGTTCTGTCTTGATGCAAATAACATGCCAGCGATTGCAGCGAAGGTCGAACAAATTACGAAGACACTGGTACGGATTCTTTTGACGTCAATACCCGCTCGTCGCGCTGCTTCAGCATTGCCACCAACGGCATAAATATGGCGGCCATATGCAGTACGACTTAATACAAATGTGCCACCAACAAGTAGCGCAAGAATTACAGGAACCACGTATGGCGTACCTTTAAGGCTCACCAGATCTGGATTATTAGAGCGTTCCAAATTAAGTGCATAAACTGCAAGTGCGCCGATTCCTATCAATGAAGTGGTTTTGATTACCCAGAGCGCTTTTAACTCAGATTTCAATCCAGCCTTTCGGCGGGAATTGATTCTCACTAACCCAATAAATACGTAAGCACCCGAAGCCAATAGGAAGAAGAACCAAGATAGCGAAGGTGAGAGATTATTATTTTGTACGGCAAGAATTGTGGGATCCTCTACGCGAATGGTTCCGCCCTCACCAGCTAGTAACAGCAATAGACCTTGAAAGCCAAGGAAAGAAGCCAAGGTGACGACGAAAGAGGGAATACCCAGCCTTGATACCAAGCTTCCGATACCAAATCCGAGGATTGCACCAACCACCATACTGACCAATAAAGCAATCCACCATGAGATGCCGTGGTTGGTTATTAAAATAACCAGAACCGCACCGCATACACCAGATGCATAACCAGCAGAGAGATCGATTTCGCCAAGCAGCAATACGAAGACCAAGCCCATTGCGATAACAGTTACCGCTGCAGCTTGTGTGAGCAAATTTGCGAAATTTCCGGGGGTCAAGAAGACATCGCTCATAACACCGAAAACCGCACAAAGTGCAATTAAACCAAGTACGCCGGGAAGCGCTCCCATATCACCAGATTTAATTCGCGCCTTGTAATCATGCCAGGCATCTTTGATGGTTCCGCCGCTTTGGGTTACTTCATTATTCATCTCATGCCACCCCCGCAGTCTTACCAGTAGTGATTAACTGAACCACCTGAGCGTGTGTGACGTCGCTCTTTTTAACTTGCGCTGCCATGTTTCCAAGATAGAGCGCGGCGATATTGTCAGCAACCTGGAAGACATCATTTAAATTATGTGAAATTAAAATTACTGCTAGACCATTATCGGCTAATCGACGCACTAGATTTAAGACTTGCTCGGTCTGAGCTACGCCGAGTGCGGCAGTAGGTTCGTCGAGAATTACGACTTTGCTATTCCAGAGCACCGCACGTGCAATCGCAACGGTTTGGCGTTGGCCACCTGAAAGTGATGCGACGGTCTGTCGTATTGATTTAACAGTCCTGACGCTAAGTCCATCTAAAGTTTGTCTAGCTAGCTTCTCCATCTCTTCCTCGTGGAGTGTCACGCCTCTTTTGACTTCACGACCTAAGAACATATTGTGGACGATATCCAAATTGTCACAGAGCGCGAGATCTTGATAGACGATTTCTATGCCAAGCGCGGTGGCATCTCGTGGGCCACCGACCTCTACTTTCTCTCCCTCAAAGTAATAATCGCCGCCATCGATACTGTAAATGCCCGCGATACATTTGATTAAAGTCGATTTACCAGCTCCGTTATCTCCGACCAATGCAGTTACCTGTCCGGGGAAAGCCTCGAAATCCACGCCCTTTAAAACTTGAACCGGACCGAAGGATTTCTCAATGCCACGAAGGGCGAGAATTGGTTCTGTCATCTGACTCCCTAAAGCTATTTTTTAGTTTTGGATGCTGGCGCCTATTAAGACCACTATTAATAGAAGTTGGGCCCGAGATTACTCCCGGGCCCAACTTTTTACTATCTATTTAGTAATAGATTTTTACTTGATTCCGTTTGCTGAGCAAAGCTTCTCGATGCCCTTGCAAACATCAGCCTTCTTTTGGAATCCATCAGCAATAACAACCTTTACGTTGCTCTTGGTGATTCCGACTGGAACTAGAAGTACTGATGGAACCTTGATGGTTCCGTTATCTGTGGTGCCGTTGGTCTTTGCAGTCTGACCCTTTAGCAATGCAACTGCTAGATCTGCCGCACCTTGTGCCTCAGCCTTAATTGCCTTGTAAACGGTATTTGAAAGATCACCGGTCAAGATTGCGCGTAGACCATCAACTGTTGCATCCTGGCCAGATACGCAAACCTTTCCGTTCAACTTGTTCTTCTTAAGAACTGCTACTGCAGCAAGACCAAGTCCCTCGTTAGCTGATACCACTGCATCTAGCTTGCCGCCAGCCTTAGTTAGCATCTGCTCGAAAATGACTCCGCCCTTTGCGTTGTCCCAATCTGGAACAGCCTGGTCAGCAACAAGTGTGCCGCCGCTGCTCTTTAGGTATGGACCAACTACTGAGGCATAACCTTGCTTGAATAGAGTTGCGTTGTTATCTGTTGGTGAACCATTTAGATAAACGACGCGTGGCTTCTTTAC
>CAZZLH010000052.1:0-4166 GCA_964654815.1 uncultured Actinomycetes bacterium | reverse complement strand
ATATGGCAATTCATTTGGGTGGAAGTAGCCGCACTTCACTTGCGGCTACGCGCGATCTACTAGATAAGGCGTTAAGTGGCCTATCTGGCGATGCCGCATCCTCGCTTTCGACCGATTTATTTGCAGTGGTAAATGCTTTGGGCCAGAACGTGGCGCTTCGCCGCGCGATCACTGATCCATCGCGAAGCGCTGATGAGAAGAGCGCACTACTCAAGCAATTATTTGGCTCACGCATCTCCGATAAGGCTTTCTCCATCGCCACTGGCGCAGTCGCGCAGCGATGGTCTTCTCCCTCAGATTTATTGATTGCGATGGAACAGATTGCGATTCAAGCTGAGGCCGGAGCGGCCAATATCCGCGGTGAGCTTGATCGACTAGAAGATGAGGTTTTCACCTTTAGCCGCACCTTGGTGGCAAATCAGGATCTACGCAATGCGCTTAATGGAAATGCCGATGCGATTGCTGAGAAGCGCGCTTTGGTTAATCAGGTTTTAAGTGGCGCCACCAATTCGACAAAGTCATTGGTTGCGCAGATTGCTAATGGACTTTGGGGGCGCAATATCGAGAACGCACTAAACGATATCGCTCATGCAACTGCAGCCCATCGCAATATGGTGGTAGCGACAGTGCAAAGCGCAATTGCGCTAAGTGAGGGACAGAAGAGCACTTTGGCCGCGGCGTTGAGCAAGAAGATCGGCCAACCAGTGCGCGTAAATGTAGTAACAAATTCGAAAGTTATGGGTGGAGTATCCATCCGATTTAGAGATGAATTGATTGATGGCACCGTCATCAGTCGTATGGCCGAAGCAAGCCAAGCGCTTGCAGGAAAGTAAGGAGATAAAAATGGCGGAACTCACGATCCGACCAGAGGAAGTTCGCGATGCATTAGCGAATTTTGTGAAGTCGTATCAGCCAAGCGGCGCAGGTCGCGAGGAGATCGGTGTAGTCACCGAAGCCTCTGACGGTATTGCGCGTGTAGAGGGACTTCCTTCGACAATGACTAATGAGTTGTTGAAGTTTGAGAATGGCACTTTGGGACTTGCACTTAACCTAGATGTTCGTGAGATCGGTGTGGTTATCCTCGGCCCATTCGCGGGAATTGAAGAAGGTACCAAGGTCTATCGCACTGGCGAGATCCTCTCGGTCCCAGTAGGCGATGCTTTCTTGGGTCGCGTAGTTGATGCGCTTGGTCGTCCGATTGATGGCAAAGGTCCAATCAACGCAGAAGCAACTCGTGCCTTGGAATTGCAGGCTCCTTCAGTAGTTCAGCGCCAACCAGTTAAAGAGCCATTGATGACGGGTATCAAGGCGATTGACGCTATGACCGCGATCGGCCGCGGACAGCGCCAGTTAATCATTGGTGACCGCCAGACCGGTAAGACCGCAGTTGCAGTCGACACCATCATCAACCAATTAGAGAATTGGAAATCTGGCGATAAGAAGAAGCGCGTTAAGTGCATCTATGTGGCAATCGGTCAGAAGGGATCGACAGTTGCTTCAGTAAGAGGAGCGCTTGAAGAAGCTGGCGCGATGGAGTACACCACGATCGTCTCCGCACCAGCATCTGATCCAGCTGGATTTAAGTATCTTGCGCCATACACCGGTTCTGCGATCGGTCAGCATTGGATGTACAACGGCGATCACGTATTGATTGTTTTTGATGATCTATCAAAGCAGGCAGAGGCTTATCGTTCAGTCTCCTTACTACTTCGCCGTCCACCAGGACGCGAGGCATACCCTGGAGATGTCTTCTACTTACATTCACGTCTACTAGAGCGTTGTGCAAAACTCTCTGATGATTTAGGTGGCGGTTCGATGACTGGATTACCAATTATCGAAACTAAAGGTAATGACGTATCTGCCTTTATCCCGACCAACGTAATTTCAATTACTGATGGTCAGTGCTTCTTGGAGACAGATCTCTTCAACTCAGGTGTACGTCCAGCTATCAACGTTGGTATCTCGGTATCTCGCGTGGGTGGTTCGGCACAGACCAAAGCAATGAAGAAGATCGCTGGTCGCTTACGTCTTGATTTGGCGCAGTTCCGCGAATTGGAGGCTTTCGCTGCCTTCGGTTCTGATCTTGATGCGGCTTCCAAGGCGCAGCTAGATCGCGGTGCGCGCATGGTTGAGTTGCTAAAGCAGGGCCAATACTCACCATTCTCACTAGAGCGCCAAGTAGTCTCGATTTGGGCCGGAACCACTGGCAAGTTGGATTCAGTTGCGGTGGCCGATATTCGCCGCTTCGAAGCGGAATTGCTCGATTTCATTGGCCGCGAACATAAGGATGTTTTCAGCGTAATTTCTGAGACTCGTGAATTAAGCGATGACACAGTGGCAAAGCTCGAGAAGATCGTGGAGAACTTCAAGACTATGTTCAAATCATCTGTTGCTGCGCCAGTGAATGAGAAGGAAGCAGAAGCGCTAGATGAGGTTGGTCAAGAGACCATCACTCGCCAAGTGCCAAAGCGGAAGTAGTAGCGACTAAATATGGGTGCACAGTTACGTATCTATCGCCGCCGAATTCGTTCGGTGAAGGCGACGAAGAAGATAACGAAGGCTATGGAGTTGATCTCTGCCTCTCGTATCGTTAAGGCGCAACAGCGCGTTAACGCATCTTCTCCGTATGCTCGCGAATTGACGCATGCTGTGACCGCGGTCGCCTCGGTAACCAGCACCTCTCATCCATTGACCACTGAGTCCGAGAACCCAATTCGAGCTGCAGTATTGATCATCACCGCAGATCGCGGAATGGCGGGTGCCTACTCAAATGCTGCGATCAAGGAAGGCGATCAATTGATTGCGCTGCTCAAAGAGCGTGGCATGAGCGTTAAGCCTTACCTAGTAGGGCGCAAAGCGGTTAGCTTCTACAAGTTCCGTAATCGCGAGATCGCCAATTCATGGACTGGTTTTAGCGATAACCCAACTTATGCCAATGCCAAGGAGATCAGCGATTCATTAATCGATGCCTTCATCGCAGATGCCCAGACTGATCCAAATGGCGTGGACGAGCTACATATTATTTACACCGAATTCAAATCCATGTTGACCCAGACCCCGATTGCCAAGCGGATGTTGCCACTTGAAGTTGTGGAGTCGGAAGTTTCGACTGGTTTGATGCCAACTTATGAGTTCGAGCCATCGGCAGAGGTAGTGCTCAATTCGCTTCTTCCTAAGTACATCGAAGCTCGTGTATATAACGCGCTATTGCAATCTGCGGCATCTGAGCATGCTGCTCGCCGTCGCGCGATGAAGTCTGCAACCGATAATGCAGATGAGTTAATCAAAGGTTTGACCCGACTAGCTAACGCAGCTCGTCAGGCCGAAATTACCCAAGAAATCAGTGAAATCGTCGGCGGTGCGGACGCACTCGCCTCAAGTAATGCAGGGAGCGAATGATGTCTAATGGTCGCGTAGCACGTGTAATCGGTCCGGTGGTGGATATTGAATTTCCATCTGACTCGATGCCAATGATCTACAACGCGTTGAAGGTCGAAGTGACTTTAGCGGGAAGCAAGAAGACGCTGACACTCGAAGTGGCACAGCACCTAGGTGACAACCTAGTGCGCGCAATTTCGATGCAGCCAACCGATGGCATGGTGCGTGGTGCAGAGGTTTCGGATACGGGTAGTCCGATCTCGGTGCCAGTTGGTGATGTCACCAAGGGCCACGTATTTAATGCGCTCGGCGAATCACTGGATGTTCCAACCTCTTCACTTGATGTAAAGGAGCGTTGGCCAATTCATCGCGATGCACCGGCATTCGATCAATTGGAATCAAAGACTGAGATGTTTGAGACCGGTATCAAAGTTATCGATCTACTAACTCCATATGTACGCGGAGGCAAGATCGGCCTATTCGGTGGCGCCGGTGTAGGCAAGACCGTTTTGATCCAGGAGATGATTTATCGCGTCGCTGAGAATTTTGGTGGCGTATCGGTATTCGCGGGAGTCGGAGAGCGCACCCGTGAAGGTAATGACTTATTCCTAGAAATGACCGAGACGGGCGTTATCAATAAGACTGCATTGGTCTTCGGTCAGATGGATGAGCCACCAGGAACTCGTCTGCGCGTGGCTCTATCTGCGCTAACAATGGCGGAGTACTTCCGCGATGTTCAGAAGCAGGATGTGTTGCTATTTATCGACAACATCTTCCGCTTTACTCAA
>CAZZLH010000051.1:0-4181 GCA_964654815.1 uncultured Actinomycetes bacterium | reverse complement strand
CGTGTTACCGCCGTGAAAGGGCGATGTCCTAGGCCCCTAGACGATGGGGACGTTTAAAGGCTTGCAAATCTTACCTGCCAATTACCAACCAACCAAAACGAGTTATTTACCCTTGCGTGAGCGAGATTTGGTCTTCTTTTTCGCGGAAGAGCGCTTTCTTTTTTCAGAACGACTTTTCACAACTCTACCTTCAGGTTGTAGATGTGCTCGACGCGCAATTCGATTTGGCCCTTGCTCTTTATCTTTTGATGCTTCGCGAACTACTCGTTTCTCAATTCGTTTATCAAATTTCTTAGCTGCGCGATCTTTTCTGCGTAGAGCATCTCTATCTGGCTTCTTAGGTGCTTCAGTTAATTTTGCCTTACTTGTTGTATTGCTCTTCTTACTTTGTCCAGATTTTTTACGAGTTGCACCTCTTTGATTTGAACGAGCTCGCCCTGGTTTGCCTCTTTCACTTCTTGGCTTTGACTCTTCAGTGATGGGAATACCAGAAGGCTCCTGTGCGCCAGTGATTCGTAAGAGTTCCTGGTTCATAGATTCGACTCGAGTTTCGGTCATTTTGACGCCAGCCTCTTTGCCGATGCTATGCACACGTTTGCGATTGCTTGCAGATGCAAGTGAGACCACGGTTCCCTTTGCGCCAGCACGAGCCGTCCTGCCAGCTCGATGCAGATAATCTTTATGAGTCTCTGGTGGATCGATATGTACTACTAATGAGACATCGTCGACATGAATTCCGCGGGCTGCCACATCGGTTGCAATCAACGCGCGCTTCTTGCCTAACTTAAAAGCCTCCAATACTCGCGAACGTTGCTTTTGGGTGCGACCACCATGAAGCACTCCCGCATCTACCCCTGACTTTCTTAATTTTTCTGTTAGGCGATCGGCGCCATGTTTGGTCCTAACGAAGAAGATGGTGCGCCCTTCTCTAGATGCAATCTGCGCGATTACTTCATCCTTCACATGTGAATCAACCACCAGAACGTGATGGTCCATATCGGTGGCACGTTCACTACTAGCTGCAATCTCATGCGTTACCGGATGTTTCATGAATTTTTTGACTAATTTATCTACATCTTTATCCAACGTAGCGCTGAATAAGAGTCGCTGTCCGCTACTTGGGGTCATGGCTAAAACTTCAGTAACTACCGGCAAGAATCCCATATCGGCCATTTGATCTGCTTCATCGAGTACCACAATCTCAACAGCAGATAACTCAATGGTTCCGCGCTTAAGATGATCTTGCAATCTGCCAGGTGTAGCCACAACTATCTGCACACCTTTACGAAGCGCATTCAATTGCGGTGGATATGGCATACCGCCGGCTAAAACAGTCGAGCGGAGCCCAACTTGATCCCCATAGATGCCAAGAACTTCTTCAATTTGCATGGCAAGTTCTCGAGTTGGCGCAAGAATCAACGCCAATGGCGCATGTGCGTTAGCGCGCTTAAATGCCAATCTAGTAAGCAGCGTTAATCCGAAAGCTAAAGTCTTGCCCGATCCCGTCTCACCCTTTCCCAAGATGTCACGACCTGCGATTGCTTCAGGCAGGGTGGCAACTTGGATTGGAAAGGGTGTTTCGATTCCTTCGTTACTTAGCGCGGTGATTAAGTTCTGGTGAACTCCCAGTGCGGCAAATGTGCGCTTAATTTATTGACCATTGAACTGATATTGAGACCGTTACATCTTGAGTGCCCAAATCGATGGTGGTAGCAGAGTCTGCAGATCCCTTTGCAACACCGAATATCGGACTTGGTGCCGCAGAGGAGTTTTCTATTATGTAATTGACTCTACCTAACTTAACGCCCATCAATTTTGCATACGAGGCAGCCTTTGCTTTTGCATTAGAGACTGCTGCAGAACGTGCCGCAAGAGTTGCTTTGGCGTTATCGATAATAAATGGTGAGACACCTTGTAATTGCAGGTTATCTCCACCTGCTGCAACTATGGCATCCACCAATGCGCCAGCGTTCTTGGCATCCCTAACTGTGATGTTGAAAGATTGCGAAGCACGGTATCCCATCAAAACTGTGCCTTTTTCCTGGCTGTAGCTGTATTCGGGGAAGACTGACATAGATGTGGTCGCGAAATCCTTTGAGGAGATGCCATTTGCCAAGATTGCTTTTCGCACCGCGCTACTTGAGATATTTGCTTTGGCAAGAGCAGCAGAGTTGGTGCTATCAAGCACCGAAACCAGCGCTACTACTCTCACTGCATCAGGCACCACTTTCACAGTGCCCTCGGCATTAACTGTGATGTAGCGACTAGTAGCGGAAGTAGCAGAAGATGCGCTAGGTATCGCAAAGAGAGAAAGAGCTGCCGCGATTGCAAGAACTGATTTAAGTTTCATATTCCTTACTTTACCTTTATTTATTGGGTAATCTAAATCCATGTCAGCATCACAATTTGTTACAAATTGCACTCTAGATGCGCTAAAGAACGCTGCAAAACAATTGCAAAATGGCCATCTGGTCGCATTTCCTACCGAAACGGTTTATGGATTAGGCGCAGATGCCACAAATGAATCTGCGGTGTCACGGATATATAGCGTTAAAGGGCGCCCAAGTGATCACCCATTAATTGTTCATTTGCCAGATTGGCAGATGATGGGAGATTGGGCGATAGATATTCCAGACTATGCGATTGATTTAGCAAGAGCCTATTGGCCAGGGCCTATGACATTGGTCTTGAAGAGATCAGAACTTGCCAAAGATTTCATAACTGGGGGGCAAGAGACGGTTGGGATCAGGGTGCCAAACCAAACTCTGGCGCTGCAATTACTCAGTGAATTTTCCAAATTGGGTGGTAAAGGCGTGGCAGCTCCGTCAGCAAATCGCTTTGGCCAGGTATCTCCCACGACTGGCGATGCGGTAAGTCAAGAGCTAGGTGGATTCTTGGATTCAGGAGATTTGATTTTAGATGGTGGGCCATGTTCGGTCGGATTGGAATCCACCATTATTGATTGCACAAATTCTGCGCCAAAGATCTTAAGACCTGGTGCAGTAACCATCGAGCTGATTGAGAAAGTGACTGGCTTGAAAGTAGATTCAATAATCAATTCGGAGATTCGCGTCTCAGGATCTTTGGAGAATCACTATGCACCAATCGCCGAAGTTCTGCTCGATGTTATTCCACAACCGGGCGATGGCTTCATCGCTTTG
Source organism: uncultured Actinomycetes bacterium (assembly GCA_964654815.1). Lineage (GTDB taxonomy): Bacteria > Actinomycetota > Actinomycetes > Nanopelagicales > Nanopelagicaceae > ZLKRG08. The sequence goes on along the minus strand of CAZZLH010000051.1, from coordinate 1,020 downwards.
GCAGAGATACCGACCCCACAAGGTGTTATTCGATTGGCTGCTCCGAAAGATGACGAAGACTTTGCGCATGATTTGTATGGCGCACTTCGCGCGGGAGATCTGCAGAATTTGCATCGAATTGTGGTCGTGCAACCAAAGGGCGAAGGTATTGCGATAGCAATCAGGGATCGCCTAAAGCGTGCCGCTGCCAAGTAAATCAACATTTTTAGATGGTTTGAATCTCAGGACTCCAATTAATAAGTTTTCCAAAAGACCGCTAAACTGCGCAGGCTTGGCAGTAATTAGTAGGGGCCTTTAGCTCAGTCGGTAGAGCAACGGACTTTTAATCCGTGGGTCGCGGGTTCGATCCCCGCAGGGCCTACATGCAGAAATAGTTCATTCTGATGCGGTAAAAGTGGCCATGCATATAAACCCTCCGTATGAAAGCTCAATCTTTTGCACCTAGCCCTAGAAAAGCTCAGATAACATCATCCATGATGCGAGTTAATTGACCATTCATTTGCCCTCTGACTGTTCAATTTGTCGTGGCACCCCTTTAGCCTAAGAGGGAGATTTACACATAAGTGAAGATTCGGCACCAGTCGCCGCAGGGGGCTTGATGGAAGTCTTGAAGAGCTTTGTCAGTTGGCTTGGCAATAAACCCACTCCTGATGATATTTGCAGAGCGCTGGTCACCGAATACATGAAACCTCACGGTGCTTGCTGCGCTCGCTTGGGCCGCCTAAATAAGGATGATAGTTACCATTATTTAGGTCAATACGGTTTCGATGTCAACGAAACTGGCAAATTAATACCAGGCCAAGTTTGGCGATATCAAGAAGATATCGAGATCAATCAGATTGCGGCGGGATTTAAGCCGGGGCCATGGACCAGCAATAATCGTCAAGTAATCATCGAATTACGCGCTCGCGGAATGACCTATGGCTGGCTAAATCTCATGTTTACGCATCCTCTAAATGAAGAAGAGAAAGAGAAGGCGATGTACCGCGCAGAGTTATGTGCTCTTGCTGTCTCGCTCTA
>CAZZLH010000050.1:0-4507 GCA_964654815.1 uncultured Actinomycetes bacterium | reverse complement strand
AAGTGTTTTTTGCCGCACTTTTTTATAAAAAAAGTGTTTTTTGCCGCACTTTTTTCTAAAAAGTGCAAAGTGCATTAAAGGATTTTCTTCCCCACCAACTGGCTATCCTTTGCAATCTGTCGTAGAATTGCCTCAGGAGCCTTACTAGTCGCTTTAATTAATTTACTTGCAATTAATTGTTTACGTAATTCATCGAGCGGCATTTTATCCAGTTTATGTTGAATCTTCTTTGCACGCGTAACGCGTTTATGCATAGATGAAATACCAAGGACAAATTTCCGTGCCTTCTTTGTATGTGCAGGTTGCTTTACAGCGGCAGCATCCTGTTTCTTAGGATTCAATGTAACCTTCTTTGACAGATGCTTCTTTTTTAGCTCCACTTTAATCTGTTTTGCTCCACCTTGCTGTTCTGCTTGTTTTTGCTCAAAAGTAAGTGATGGACCAATTTGATTCGACGTACGAAACAGATTCGGTGCACCGCCTACTGTAGTAGGCTGAGGCTGAGGCGGAGGAGGCTGAGGAGGAAGCACCTTAGTTATATTAGAAGGTTGAGAAGGAGGTTGAGGAGGAGTATCATCTTGTTCAGCGCCACCCACTTTTCTTGTACGCCCTCTTCGTTTCTTTGCCAATCCTAAATCGGCTATTGCACCCCCTGTAATTGTAACCGCCTTGAATTCCTCTGTAGACATGTTAATCATAGATGAGATTTTATAAAAAATAAAAATTGATATAAAGAATGATTACGAATAAAAAACAAGGAGTATCCTTATGTCGACCGCTGATTCGATTCCGACTTACCGCCACGTGGTTAGCACGTTTATCAATCAATCTGATGGAAAACAGATCATTGCCCATCAGATTGAATCCTTTAACCAATTCATGGAAGTCGATATTCCCGAAATTATTCATATGTCAAATCCCATTATGTCTCGTGGCTCACCGGAAATACCCTTAGCTGGTCCGCGTTCTGCATTAGCGAGTGCAACTGGTTTATCCACGACTGCTGCCCATGCTCTCATGGGTACCCAGGCAGAAACAATTGTCGGTAAAATGATTGAACATGAATATGAAGTCACTTTGGAATTAGAGCAAATCTCCATTCGCAAACCCACTATCTTTGAAAATAATGGCGCCATTCACCCCATGTTACCAAATGATGCCCGCTTGCGCAATTTGACTTACGCTGCTCCCTTGAATATTGATGTCAAAGTCACCACGACATTCATTGACCATACTCGTAACAGTATCCGTGAAACACATGTACGTGTCTTTCCCAATGTGCACTTGGGTAAGATTCCTGTGATGGTTGGAAGCAAATACTGCTTGCTCCCTGACCAGAAGCATGTACATCCCTCTAAAATTGGGGAATGCGAGCATGATGTCGGCGGATACTTCATTATCCAGGGTGGTGAGCGCACTATGATTTCCATGGAGCGTATGTCAGAGAATCGTCCCTTCGTCTTTCGCAATGGTCGCGGCGGTGCCAAAGAGATGGAAGTCGTAGAAATCAAGTGTATCGGGCCTGATAATGACCAAGTGCCGAAATCCAATGCCGTGAAAATCATGTATCACCCCAAAAACTCACTCATTATGATGATTCGTGTGACCATTCCCCGTATTAAAACGGATGTTCCCTTGTGCATCTTATTTCGTGCGCTCGGCATTCTTGCGGATAAGGATATTTTGGAACTTATTCTAGGAGACATTGGTGATGATGTATATGACCCCATTATGATTGAAACCATCATGGAATCCAGCTCCATTAATACGACTGAGCAGGCACTTGCATGGCTCAGTGAGCATACCAATACATGGTCTGTGAAATCACAACGTCAGAGCAATATCCAGGATATTCTTGGTGATGAACTCTTTCCCCACATCGGCGGCTATGAAATGCGTTATGAGAAAGCGTGTTTCCTTGCACACATGACGCGCAAAGTGCTGTGGACATCCAGTAAGCGTATTCCTACTGATGACCGTGATTCATACAATAACAAACGCGTAGACATTCCTGGCTTCTTATTAGCGGACCTCTTTCGAAAGACATACAACAATCGCATGGTTAAGGACATGAAATCTGCTCTCGGCAAGGAGATTCACAGCGGTTCATGGAAAGCCACTGGAAACTGGAAGGATATTGTCAATATCAATAACATTAACAAAATTATTAAATCGACTATTCTGGATGTCAGTCTGAAATCCTCCTTAGCCACGGGGAACTTTGGATGCGGCAAAATTGGAGGCCCTACAAAAATTGGTGTGTCGCAAGTGCTGAATCGCCTCAATATCACCGCAACTATTTCACATTTGCGACGTATTTCCACACCCATTGAAAAGACGGGGAAACTGATTGCACCTCGTAAGCAACATAATAGCCAAATCTTCTATGTTTGTCCATGTGAGACTCCAGAAGGACATAGTGTAGGTGTCATTAAAAACATGTCAGTTACTACAGGAGTGACCATCTTCAGCAGTCCAGTGACAATTTATGCATATATCCAGACACTTGAGAAGCTTCTGACATTACGTGAAACTACCACTGAACAGAAACATGAACATGTCCGTGTCTTCTTGAACGGGTCCTGGATTGGTATCTTGCTAAATGAAGATGCCTTGGAAGTGATAGAGGAACTTCGTGTTGCAAAGCGAATGGGCAAGATTCATATTCACACGGGAATTGTCTGGAAATCGGCCTTCAAAGAGCTGTGGATTACCAGCGAAGCTGGTCGTGTCATTAGACCGATTTATTATGCACCTACCATTCGTGAAATTGCCGCGGATATAACGGGAAAATTAAAGGAAGAAATTCTGGCCATTAAAGAATGGAACTACTTGGTGGCATGGTGCTCACCGCTTGGTAACCATCTCTTTGAATACATTGATGCAGGCGAAACAGACAATGCCTATATTGCAATGGATTATGAGAAGTGTATTGCAGATACAGCATATACGCACTGTGAGATTCATCCTTCGCTAATCTTTGGAACCACTGCTAGTGGTATTCCCTTTCCTGACCATAATCAGTCTCCACGTAATGCATATCAATCTGCCATGGCAAAACAGGCAATGGGCGTATACGCCCTGAATTTCCGTGAGCGATTTGATGCAATGAGTCACGTCCTCTGCTACCCTGAGATTCCCATGGTATCTCCCTTTATGAGCAAGTTCTATGGTGCACAGAACTTGCCTTCAGGTCAAAACATCATCGTAGCCATTATGACCTACACGGGTTACAATCAGGAAGATTCCAACATGATGAATCGTGCTTCTCTTGACCGTGGTCGATATCGTTCTATCTTCTACCGCACCTACAAGGATGAAGAGCGCAAGAATCAGAGCTCAGGCGAAGAAGAGAAGTTCTGTAGCCCCAACCCCAGTGAAACAAAACCCATGAAGAATGCAAAATACGAAAAACTGGGCGAAGATGGCTTTATTCCCAAAGATACCTATGTGACCCCTGATGATATCCTCATTGGCAAGGTCGTGCCTCTTCGTGTTCCCACGGGTGTAGTCATTCCTAATGGAGCAAAGAAGTCACGGGACATCAGTAAAATGCCACGTAACAATGAAAGCGGATACGTGGATAAAATATATAAAAATCGGAACGGTGAAGGATACTCCTTTGCAAAGATTCGGATGCGACAGGACCGCATCCCAGAGATTGGAGATAAATTCAGTTCGCGCCATGGACAGAAGGGCACAATGGGAATGATCTTGAATCCAGAAGACATGCCCCAGACCGCATCAGGAATCGTTCCTGATATTATTATTAATCCACATGCGATTCCATCACGAATGACTATTGCACAACTCATGGAGACCCTGCTTAGTAAGGTTGGATGCATGACGGGATGCCTCGGTGATGGCTCGCCCTTTGGTGAGACCACTGTAGATGATTTGGCCACCATTCTCAGAGACAAATATGGAATGGAGCCATATGGAAATGAAGTGATGTACAACGGATACACGGGACGCATGATGGAGACATCCATCTTTATTGGTCCGTGCTATTATCAACGATTACGACACTGCTCAGCGGATAAGATGCACAGTCGTGCATCAGGACCGCTGGTCATGCTAACGCGCCAGCCTGCTGAGGGGCGCGCACGGGAGGGAGGCCTCCGACTCGGTGAAATGGAGAGAGACAGTATTGTAGCACATGGAATGAGTGAATTCATTAAGGAACGCCTTATGGAATGCTCAGATTCCTTCTCATGCTACTCATGTAAGGAGTGTGGGCTCCTAGCAATTGCAAACCCAGAACAAAATATTTGGATGTGTAAAGGGTGTAACAATACAACCAGTTTTGCAAAACTACAGATTCCATATGCTAGCAAACTGCTAATGCAGGAACTGGAGACTATGAATATTGGTTCTCGGCTTATTACGAGTCAGAAACTGATTACTCATGATGAGCAAAAGTAATACATTCATTTAAATAATATCACATAAAAATTGAAAATAGTATTTTTATGTGATATGGGTACACATGTAATATGTCTAACCC
>CAZZLH010000049.1:2494-4668 GCA_964654815.1 uncultured Actinomycetes bacterium | reverse complement strand
GGGCGAAGATAAGACATCCGCATGGAGCCGAAAACTCTCCATCGGTCCGAACCGGGCGCGCTGATTTGCGCGTTCCACAAACTCGAAGGAGAGTAGATGAAAGAGACTAAGAGATTCGCAATCAAAATCTCTGCGCTATTGCTTGTACTCGCAGGGCTGACCGGTTGCTCATCTAGTAGCAGCGAAGAAGCGATTGATTGCACAGAGCCAATTCTTATTGGCGCTGCCATGGCCCAGACTGGTTTTATGTCTCCGTTTGATGGTCCAGCACTCACTACTGCGCAAATTGCTGTAGATAAAATCAATGCCGAAGGTGGCGTTAACGGATGCCAACTCGTCCTAGAGGCAGTCGATACCGAGACCAATCCTGATAAGGGACAACAAATCGCTACTGATCTAATCGCAAAGGGCGCGAAGTTGCTTCTCGTTACTTGCGACTATGACATTAACGCCAAGTCTTCTCAGGTTGCTAATGACGCAGGCGTACTAGTAGTAGCGCCATGCGTTGGTTCAACTGCGATGGGTCCTGACAACGGACTCGATCTCGGATATTCAATGGGATCTGCAGTGCCAGGCGAAGCTGCGATCATGGCTGAGTATGCTTTCGAAGCACTAGGCAAGACCGCAACTTTGTTCAAAGATATGTCAATCGCATACACAACTTCACAGTGCGATGCATTCGAAACTCGATACACAGAGCTTGGTGGAACCATTAAGTCAGTTCAGCAATTCACCCAAACTCAAGCTGGCGCATTAGATAAGCCAGTGACAGCTCAAGTTGCTAACGCTAAGAAGGATGGCGCTGATGTAATTGCACTCTGCTCATATCCTGGTGGCGGAGCACAAGCTCTCGCAGCAATCCGTAACGCTGGGGTTCAGACTCCAGTTATCTCCGGATTCGGTATGGATGGAGCTTTCTGGCTTGGAGCCGTTCCAAATCTAAGTAACTTCTACACCGTTACATACGCATCCGTATTTGGTGATGATCCAAATGAGAAGGTCGTAAGTCTTCTAGCTGCATTTAAAGAGAAGACGGGCCAGGATGCTGCAACTGGTGGTCTTATCACCGGTGCCTCAACTATTGAAGCTTTCAAACTCGCTGCTGAGCGCGCTAAATCATTTGATGGCGCAGCCCTTTCAGCTGAGTTCAACAAGTTCAATAATGAGGACTTAACTGCAGGACCAACCTCATTTAGTCCTGAACTCCACGTAAATGTGAAGCGACCAATGGCAGTCATTACTGTCAATGGTGGCAAGCACCAGTTCGTGGAATACCGAGCTGCTGAAAAGCCAGTTCTATAAATAATCGCTTTTAGCGATGAACGGGGCGCCCGCCGAAATGCGGTGCGCCCCGTTATTTATACTTATAGCAATTGAACTCTCAGATCAGTGAAGTGGAGAGGAACGACCTAAATGCTTAACCAGGGTTTTAGCGCCCGCGAGATAAGTAAGGCGTTCGGTGCGCTCCAGGTTCTAGATAATGTTTCATTAAATATTAAACCAAGAGAAACCGTCGGATTACTAGGTCCGAACGGAGCGGGTAAGACGACTCTTATAAATATTATCGCTGGTTATGAAAAGCAAGATGGCGGAACGGTCACAATCGATGGCGTTCCACTTGATAATTTGCCGCCGGATAAACGTGCTCGTGCCGGCATCGCGCGGACCTTTCAATCTGGAAGACTCTTTAATTCTTTAACAGTTGCTGAAAATATTGCGCTAGGCGCTCTTGGAATTGGCGAATCACGCAAAGTGGCAGAAGAGCGCGCCAGATCGATAATTGAAATTCTGGGTTTAGGAAATCTAACTGCTCAACCCGCAGGAAGTCTCAGCCATGGAAATGCACGTCTGGTTGGTTTGGCTCGCGCCGTCGCTTCACAACCAAAGTACTTGATTATGGATGAGCCAGCAGCAGGTCTGAATGAAAGTGAAGTGCCAGGTGTACTTGAAGCACTAGCGACAATTCGTAACAACATCGGTTGTGGCATGTTCTTGGTTGATCACAATGTGGGACTAGTAGCAGAAGCATGTAATCGAGTCATCGTTCTCGCTACAGGTGTAATTATTTTTGATGGAACCCCTCAAGATGCTTTAACTGATTCAGAAGTTAAAAGCGCTTATCTCGGTGATGCCACGTTTGGAAAGGTCAATTGATGGCTATCTTGGATGTTCGA
>CAZZLH010000049.1:0-2394 GCA_964654815.1 uncultured Actinomycetes bacterium | reverse complement strand
TCATCAGCCAAACTTGCTGTCGAGCAGGTTAAGTCTCTATTTCCAGTACTAAACACCCATGCCGACTATCAAGCGGGAATGCTCTCTGGCGGTCAACAGCAACAATTGGCAATTGCTAGAGCTCTCGTCGCTGATCCGAAAGTTCTCCTACTTGATGAGCCTTCTCTTGGTCTTGCACCCACGGTAATCGCGGATGTTTTCTCAAAATTGAAAGATATAACAGCTTCAGGAACTTCAGTTGTAATCGTAGAGCAGCGAGCACATCTTGTGACAGCGTTTGCCAATAAGACTTTAATTCTTCGAGCTGGGAAAATCCAAGCAAGCCTTACGCCTGAATCTGCAAAAGACGAAGAAAGTTTACGTCGCGCCTATTTCGGAGCGGGGTCATAATGCAACCATTTTTAGATGCGATTTCTCTCGGTGGAACATACGCATTAGCCGCTCTAGGCCTAGGACTTGTATTTGGCGTAATGCGACTAGTTAATTTTGCCCATGCTGAGTTAATAACGATTTCCGCTTATGTCATCGTGGTCACAAATGATTTACCGCTAATTATTTCTTTTGCAATCGCTGCTCTTACCGCAGCGCTACTTGCAATTCTTACCGAATTGACCATCTACCGCAGGTTACGTGGTACCGGACCGGCCATCATGTTAATTGCATCTTTTGGATTATCAGTAGGTCTACAGAAATCGTATGAATTGATCTTTGGCGCTCTACCGAGATCCGCCGCAGTTGCCCCGTGGATGACGGGCTCCTCTGAGATTGCAGGTCTAAATATCACGGTCTCAAGTATCGTCACAGTTGGTCTAACTGTGACGATTCTTCTAGCAATTGGATTTCTTGTGGAGAGAACGAATCTTGGATTGCAACTTAGAGCGGCAGCGACAGATTTCAAAACTTCTCGTCTCTTAGGAGTTCGCTCTAATCGATTAATTGGTTCAGCTTTTGCAATCTCAGGCATTTTGGCCGCGTTTGTAGGATTCATTTTGGTCGTTGAGAATCCGCAGGTTGATCCGATGTTCGGTTTGAATATCACCATTTTATCTCTCGTTGGAATTGTGATTGGCGGAATTTCATCGCTACGCGGGGCTGCTTTAGGTGGATTTATTGTTGGATTTATTCTTAGCATTCTAAATACATATCTTGGAAATGCTCGTGTATATGCCTACTCGTATTTGTTCCTAGCCGTCGTAATTATTCTTTTAGTTCGACCTGGCGGACTGCTTTCAAAGCGTAATGAAATGGAGCGGGTCTGATGAATGAAAAGTTAAAGGGACTTACGAGATTTAAGTCCGAGGAACTTCTCGGACCTTTGATCACGGTAATAATTCTTGCCATTGGAGTGGGTGCAATTTCGGCAAGTTTGCAATTAGCGGTTCAGTTTGCGCTCTGCAATTTAGTTATGGTGCTGGCTTTACAAATATTCGTTGGAAATTCCGGCGTCCTGTCATTCGGTCATGGTGCTTTTGCTATGGCTGGAGCATGGATATCAGGAATGAGTACAGCAAGCGAGAGAGTGAAAGGTAACGCGCTCGCCCTACAAGATTTATGGGAGCCGCTCATTGGATTCGAATTAAATCTTTATGTATCAATAATTGCTGGGGCGCTAGTGGGAGCTTTAATAGCAGCAATAACTGGCGCATTTTTAATGCGATTAAATGGACTTGCAGCTGGCATAGCAACTTTCGCATTACTTGGCTTCTCTTACAACTTCTTCTTTAACAACATCACCTTTGGGCCAGGTTCCCAAGCGCTACCTGCTGTTCCAAAATTCTCTGGAATATATGAGCCGTTGGTTTTAGCACTGCTGGTAATTGTGATCGTTTATGTTTTCAATATTTCTCCAACGGCTCGTAGCTTGCGAGCAAGTCGTGAGGATCTTCTGGCCGCCCCTGCTTTAGGGGTTAGCATCCAAAGAGTTCGTTGGATTGCATTTACTATCTCCGGTGCTTTAGCAGGCTTATCTGGAGCAATGTATGTACATGTAGCTGGCACGTGGCAGGTACAGGACTATTACTTGGTTTTCACATTTATAACGCTGGCCATGTTGGTTATCGGAGGATCAGCAAGTCTTTGGGGCGCAGTTGTGGGCACGCTCGTCGTCACAGCTGTAGGCCAGATTCTGCTTCTTTGGGAGCAAGGAAAATCAGTATTAGGGATTAAATTCGATCTTCCTAACGGTGCTCGGTCATTGATAATTGCCGGAAGTCTTGTCGGAATATTGCTCTGGCGATTTGCTGGGCTAACCGGGGGACGAGAATTTACTCTGCCGAAGTTAAATCAATCTAAATCAAGCAGAAGTTGAGAGCAAAGCGCGAAGTTTTGCGCCACTCTCATCGGCAAGCGCCGCCTGTCTTAGCGAAGCAATATGTGAAGCGGCTCCAGAATCTT
>CAZZLH010000048.1:0-6367 GCA_964654815.1 uncultured Actinomycetes bacterium | reverse complement strand
CTGCTCCAAAGCGTCGCCGTAAGAAGGCAGCAGCTAAGAAGGCTGCTCCAAAGCGCCGCCGCAAGAAGGCAGCAGCTGCAGCAGCTGCTCCAAAGAAGCGTCGTCGTCGTAAGAAGGCAGCAGCTAAGTAATCTTCTGATTACGTTTCGAAAAACCCGCCACTTTATGTGGCGGGTTTTTCATTTTAAACTCTCTTGAATTTGCTGCCTTAGCGAGCTCTCAACTTTCTCAAATGCGCTCGCGATATTTGCTTGATCTGCTCTACTAATCTGATCTATAAATCTATTGCGAATACTCTCCACATGATCGGGCGCTGCTTTTACGATTGCCTGCCAACCCTTATTAGTCATTACCGCCCAGGTACCGCGTTTATCGACGGCGCACTTCTGTCGCTCTACCCAGCCCTTGCCTTCCATATATTTGATCCGATGGGAGAGGCGACTTCTGGAAAGAATGGTCTTCTCCGCTAAATCAGCCATCCTCAAACGTCGCTCAGCTGCATCTGAGAGATGGACCAAAATTTCATAATCTGAAAGCGATAAACCATTGCGCCCCAAGTCATCTTCTAGCGCTTCAAAGAGGCGACGACTTGCGACAATATATTTGCGCCAAGCCGCTTCTTCTGCTGGAGTTAGCCATCTGGGTTTGGTCGCCATGAGCCAAGTCTACCTAACAAGTTGAACTTTCAACTAAATTAATACTCGCAGGGAGAGCTAAGTGAAATCGGGAATCGATAAGCAGTACTTCGACACCAAGGTCCGTCCGCAAGATGATCTCTATGCCTATGCAAATGGCGCATGGCTATCCACCACTGAGATTCCGGCCGATCGCTCCAATACCGGAATCACCTACGAACTCTTCTTGCAGGCTGAGGCGCAGGTCCGAGAGATTATCGAATCAGATCAAGGAAAGATCGGCCGACTCTTCAAATCATTTATGAATACGGAGAAGATCGAGCGGGATGGCATCAAGCCGATCTCAGCAGAGCTAGCAAAGGTTGATCAAGTAATAGATGCCAAGAGCTTGATCGCCACTATTGGCGAGTTGGAGATAAATGGTGGCCCTGGAATCTTCGGCTCCTATATCTACCCCGATGTTGGCAACTCCACGCAATATGCCATCTATATCTACCAAGGTGGACTCTCGCTACCTGATGAGGCCTACTACCGAGAGGAGCAGTATCAGCCGATTCGAGAGGCCTTTCTCGAACATGTTAAGAAAATGTCAGAGATCAGTGGTTTGGATTTCGATGGGGCTTTGCTACTAAAGCTTGAGACCCAGATCGCCTCATTCCACTGGGATCAGGTCAAAGATCGCGATGCGCTTGCAACATATAACAAGAAGAGCTTCGCCCAATTGAAGGAGCTTGCCCCTCATCTAGATTGGGATACCTATATAAACGCGGGGCAGATTCCCGCAAACAAGTTCCAGGAGATTGTGGTCCGCGAACCATCATTCTTTGAGGGTATCTCAAAGCTGCTTGAGAATTTCGAACTCGAGGCCTGGCGCAATTGGCTGCGCTGGCACATCCTCTCAGGCTCTGCGGCATACTTAAATGAGGCGCTGGTCAATCAGAACTTTGCCTTCTACGGCACCACCCTCTCCGGTACGCCACAGATTCGCGAGCGCTGGAAGCGCGCTATCTCTTTAGTCGAAGGTGCGCTCGGTGAGGAGATCGGAAAAGAGTATGTAAAGCGCCATTTCCCGGAGAGCTCTAAGAAGCGGATGCAGGAATTGGTGGCTAATCTACTTGAGGCATATCGAGTCTCCATCACTAATTTAGATTGGATGACCGAAGAGACCAAGCAGCGTGCACTTGAGAAACTCTCCAAATTCACCGCCAAGATCGCCTACCCTGACAAATGGCGCGATTACAGCTCGCTTGAGATCGGCGATGACCTACATACCAATCTCGGAAATATCGCGAAATTTGAGCGCGAGTACGAACTTAATAAATTAGGTGGGCCAATCAATCGCGATGAGTGGGGCATGACGCCTCAAACGGTAAATGCCTATTACTCCCCCGGCTTAAATGAGATCGTCTTCCCCGCTGCGATCTTGCAGCCACCATTTTTCAACCCAGAGGCCGATGATGCCGCAAATTACGGAGGCATCGGAGCGGTTATCGGCCACGAGATCGGCCATGGCTTTGATGACCAGGGCTCGCAATATGATGGCGATGGCAATCTAAATAATTGGTGGAGCGATATCGATCGAAGTGAATTTGAGAAGCGCACCGCAAGCTTGGTAGATCAATACAACCAGCTATCGCCAAATGCAGCGCCTGATGTGAAGGTAAATGGCGCCTTCACCTTGGGTGAAAATATCGGCGACCTGGGCGGGATGAATATCGCAATCAAGGCCTACCAAATCGCGTTAAATGGCGCCGAGCCTCCGGTAATCGATGGACTTACCGCCATGCAGCGCTTCTTCCTCGCTTGGGCGCAATGCTGGCGCAGGCTAATTCGCCCCGAAGAGGCGCGGCTGCGTATCGCAACTGACCCCCACTCACCAGATGAATTACGTTGCAATCAAATCGTGCGCAATCTCGATGAATTTTATGAGGCCTTTGAGGTAACCGCGTCTGATGCCTTGTATCTGGAAAAGCGCGTTAAAATTTGGTGATATCGGTTGATATTTATAGAGAAAAATGAGGGAGCTCATGAATAAAAAGTCGCTCAAGCTGATTGGTCTAATTGGCGCTGGAATGTTGGTCTTAAGTGCGTGTGGTGGCGGAAGCACCGAGGGCACAGATCAAGCAAATGGCGAGAATCAAGATCTAGTAGATGTCGGCGGTAGCGACGTCACCGGTGCAGTTGGTGGCGATATCGATCTTGGTAATGGCATCAAGATCAAACTCTCGCAACCACAGCACTTCACTCCCGGACAATTTGCCTCTAACTATGTAAAGGGTCAAACTGCAAATCTCTTCGATGCGACGCTAACCAATGGCGGCAGTAAGGCGCTTGATTGGGCGACTGTTTCCTTCGTCACCACCACCACAAATGGCGGCGCATGTAACGATGTGCTTGATGGCGATAATGGCGTAGAAGGCCAACCCTTGGGAACTCTTGCAGCTGGGGCTTCGGCAACCTTTAAATTTGGCGTTGCCTGCGATACCAAACCAGGCGCTGAGTTAAATGTCGCAATCACTATCGGCGATAAGACCGCCGAGGTAAAAGGAAAGTTGGCTTAAAGCTCTTAGCTCTCCGGATAATGGCAGGCAACCTTATGGCTTGGGTTGCTGCCAATTTGAACGAGCGCTGGCTCTTCACTTCGACACTTATCGGTCGCCTTCCAGCAGCGAGTATTAAAGACGCAACCACTTGGAGGATTGATCGGGCTCGGTAAATCGCCCTGCAACATAATGCGTTCGCGCTGACGCCCCTTTACGGGGTCAGGCGTGGGAACTGCAGATAACAGCGCCTTAGTGTAGGGATGGCGTGGCAGCGCAAAGAGATCGCTCTTATCTGCCTGCTCCATCACTTTGCCCAGATACATAACAACCACGCGATCAGAGATGTGCTGGACCACTGAGAGATCGTGGGCTACGAATATGTAGGCCAATTTAAATTCATCTTGTAGATCCTCAAGTAGGTTAACGACCTGAGCTTGAATCGAAACATCCAGCGCAGATACTGGCTCATCGGCCACGATCAACTTAGGCTTCAAAGCGATGGCACGAGCCACACCGATACGTTGGCGTTGGCCACCGGAGAACTCATGGGGATAGCGATTGATATGTTCAGGATTTAGCCCCACTCGCTCCATCAAGCGGCGGACCTCATTCTCCACGCCACCTTCTGGCTTGATGCCCTGAATCTCAAACATATTGGAGATGATGGTGCCGATAGTTTGGCGAGGGTTGAGTGATGCAAATGGATCTTGAAAGATCATCTGCATCTGACGGCGCAAAGGTTTCATCTTCACTCTTGAGTGATGGGTGATCTCTTCACCTTCAAAGATAATCTTTCCGGCAGTTGGTTCGTAGAGCTTTAAGATGGTGCGACCTGCTGTGGTCTTGCCACAGCCCGACTCGCCCACCAAACCAACAGTCTCACCTGGGCGAACCTCTAAATCAATTCCATCTACCGCTTTCAAAACTGCTCGCTGCTTATTGAAAATACCGCCGGTTGTGGTGTTGAAGTACTTCTTTAAGCCTTCTACCTTGAGAATCGGCGTCTCATTAGATGTAGCCATTTAATTGACCGCCTCTCGCGCCCTGGCTACCTGATCTTGCTCCAAATGGCAGCGTGAAAGATGTCCGGGGGATTTCTCGATCAACTTAGGCAATTCACTAGCGCAACGGTTATTTGCTACCTGATTGGCATATTCGCAACGCGCCCGGAATGAGCAACCTGGTGGCAGGTTGATTAAAGATGGCGGTTGCCCCGGAATAGCATGTAAGCGCTCTTGCTTTCCAACTCTTGGGATAGATTGCAAGAGTCCGATGGTGTACGGATGATCGGGTTTGTAGAAGGCATCATCAATTTTTGATTGTTCGACAATTCTTCCGGCGTACATGACATTTACGCGATCTGCGACTTCAGCGACCACGCCCAAATCATGGGTAATCAAAATAACCGCCATATTGAATTCAACCTGTAAATCCTTGATTAACTTAAGGATTTGCGCCTGCACTGTTACGTCAAGCGCTGTGGTTGGCTCATCTGCGATTAGTAGCGAGGGATTATTAATTAGCGCCATCGCTATCATCACGCGCTGGCGCATGCCGCCGGAGAATTGATGCGGAAACTCCTGAACTCGCTTGGCCGCATTTGGAATACCCACCAGATCCAACATCTCGGTTGCGCGCTTAAAACCATCGCCCTTTGAGCCCTCATGGTAGAGGCGCCATGCTTCAGATAGTTGATCGCCAATTGAATAATAAGGATGTAGCGCGGACATCGGATCCTGGAAGATCATCGACATCGCCTTGCCACGTAGCTTGCGCACCGTCTCTTCATCTGCCGAGATCACATCTACCGGGCCGCTCTCTAAATTAAGGATTGCTGAGCCAGTGATTTGAGTGGTTTTGCGATTATGCAAGCCCATAACTGCAAGGCTGGAGACCGACTTGCCTGAGCCAGATTCACCTACGACCGCAAGGGTCTCGCCTCTTGCTACATTGAATGTAACTTCATTGGTGGCTAAAACCAGACCATCTTCGGTGGGAAAAGCTACATTTAAATCTTTAACTTCTAAGAAGTTGGTCACTGAACACGCACCCGCGGATCTATGTAGGCATATGCGATATCGACTATAAGATTCATAATGACCACAAATGATGCGGCCAAAATCGTGGTCGCTACTATTGTTGGCAGATCGTAATCATTTAAGACCGCTCGAATTGAGAGTCGGCCAAGGCCAGGAAGATTGAAGATACCTTCTGTGATGATCGCACCTCCCAAAAGTCCTGCGAAATCCAATCCCGCTAAAGTGACAATCGGCGCGAGCGCTGCACGAAGAGTGTGCTTGCGCAAGATCACCCTTTCGGAGAGACCTTTGGCGCGTGCGGTTCGTATGTAATCCTCATTGGTGGTCTCAAGCACATTTGCACGAGTAAATCGCGTGTAGGTAGCAGCTGATGCCAGCGCCAAGGTAATCCACGGGAAGATAAAGACATTTACCCACTTAAAGGGATTCTCAAAAGGCGAGACCCATTTACCCATATCAAGTGGATTTATAAAGCCAAATTTCAGACCGATAAATAGCAGAATCAAAAGTCCGCTGATGAAAGTTGGTAGCGAGGTACCTAAAAGCACGAAGACCGTTGAGGCGCGGTCCTGCCATTTGCCCTGTTTTCGCGCCGCAAGCACCCCAAGTGCGATTCCCATTGATAACCAGAGCGTAAAAGCACCTATAGCCAAACTAAAGGTGACTGGGAATGCCTCTTTAAGTAAATCGGTAACGCAGGCATGGCGGTTAAATGAGTAACCAAAGGCAGGGGCTGGACACTCAAAACGCGCGGCGCCATCACCATATTCACGTCCGACAAATAGACCCTTAACAAATCGCCCGTATTGAACATGCACGGGAACATCTAGACCCAATCGGTGGCGATTGGCCTCTACAACTGCTGGATAACAGGCCTTGCCACAGGTCAAACGCGCCGGATCCATCGGTAGCACAGCGAAGATCAAGAAGACTGACATGCTGATCAAGGTCAAGATGACAGCAGTTGCTGCCAATCTCCTAATCACATATTTCAACATCTTATTAATCCCCTCCTGAATGCCTAAAACTAAATTCAAATTTACATAAATAAAATCTTATTAAAGCTGCAAATTTCTAAATTATTCAATTTTAAATTATTAAATTTTGAGGTATTTACAGATACTACGGCGGCCATTGCTGGCCGCCGTAG
>CAZZLH010000047.1:0-6873 GCA_964654815.1 uncultured Actinomycetes bacterium | reverse complement strand
TCCTTATGCGCAAATCGATTGATTGCCAAAGCGTACAAGACGATGCCACAGATAGCTGAGTAGCAACCACCTCTGATCATCGCAGACCAATCAATCGGCGAAGAGAGCGCATCGAACCAGGTAAATGAATAATGCACCGGCAACCAATTTCGAATACTGCCTAACGCAGTAATTGCATCCAAGATGTTCAAGAGGATTGAGATACCAACAGCTACACCAACTGCGCCAAGAGGTGCATCGGTACGGACACTTAAGTAGAAAGCAAGACCTGCCACAAACAAAAGGGTGATTGCTAGGTAGCCAGTAATGATTATTACTCGCCCTAAAGCGGTGGAGTTCATGAAGGTCGCACCCAGCGGTGTTTGAAGCGGCGCAGTGCCAAATGCAATCCAACCAACCAACCAAGAGGCCAACGGCAGCAAGATAATTGCAATCAATGAGAGCGTCAGGCTTACTTTGATTTTTTGGATGAGAAGACGAGTACGCGGCACTGGCGCGGCCAATAGGTATCGAAGCGTGGACCAAGATGCCTCGCTTGCCACCGTATCTCCATTGAAAAGTGCCACTACTGTTACTAAAAGAAATGGTGTGGCGAAGTAGAGCATCGTTACGGTGAAATTTGCTGCGCCTAAAGTTGCCAGACCGATTAGGTCGGTGCTGCCAGATCCAAGTCGGGTTGGGCCACCACTATTTCCTGATGGTCCGAACTTAACGGCAATTGCGACCAAGATTGGCAGTGAGAGTA
Source organism: uncultured Actinomycetes bacterium (assembly GCA_964654815.1). GTDB lineage: Bacteria > Actinomycetota > Actinomycetes > Nanopelagicales > Nanopelagicaceae > ZLKRG08. Next base: position 6,128 of record CAZZLH010000047.1, on the reverse strand, counting down.
CAAAGCCATATGCGAAAGCGGTCCGCTTTCGTTTTAGTTGGCGATATAACTCAACCGAGTAAGGCAGAGTTTTAGATGCATTGAAACTCATTTCTTCTCCTTTCCAATAACCAAGTCATCGCCGATTAACTCCAAGAAGGTCTCTTCGAGCGTGCGGGCCTTGCGATTCTTATTCAAAATTTTCTTCATAGGTCCAAAGGCGATTAGCTCTCCGCGGTGCATTAAGACCACATCACTACAGGTCTGTTGGACCTCAGCTAGTAGGTGGGAAGAGATGATCACAGTGCGTCCATCTTTGGCGTAATCCTTAAGCACTTGGCGCATCTCTGCGATTTGTTGAGGGTCTAGACCATTTGTTGGTTCATCAAGCACTAGTAGATCAGGTAGCCCCATCATTGCTTGTGCAATCGCTAGGCGTTGACGCATGCCTTGGCTGTAAGAGCGGACTTTCTTATCAAGTGCAGTACCTAATTTGGTAATGGCCACGACTTCATCCAGATGGTTTGGATCGGTGCGACCAATCGAACGCCAATATAAATTTAGATTTTCGCGGCCAGTTAGGTGCGGTAAGAAACCGGGACCTTCGACGAAGCTACCCAACTTAGATAGCGCCTTGGATCCTGGATAGACTGCTTCGCCATTTATATAAATCTCACCTTCGGTCGGGAAGATCAATCCCATCAACATACGTAACGTGGTGGTCTTACCTGCCCCATTTGGTCCAAGTAAACCAACTACTTGGCCACGTTGGACCTCAAAGGAGAGATCATTGACTGCGCGATAACCATCTTTGTAGTTTTTGCCAAGGCCAACAATCTTTACCAACGCCTCAGTCTCAATCTTTTCTGAATTGCGTTTTGGTCGGCGGACTCGGATATAAACCATAGCCAAAATCAACGAAATCAAAGTGGCGATAGGCCAGACCACAGAACTACCAGAAGAATTTATCGCTTTTGAATCTACGGTCTGATACTGAATTCCAGTAAGCGCTGAGATGGAATAGAAATTTGAAGGCTTTGGTAAGTCGTAGCCTTGATCGGTACTTGAGATACCAACCGAGACTTGATCTCCGATTGCGGCATTTAAAATCACGCTTGGCAATTGAACTTCCACATCTCTGCCATTTTGCGGAATATTCTTCAATTTGATTGGTGCCACGATTCCATTTGGTTGATTGATTGAGCCACGAGGGGTTCTGACCACTAATGAGAAGAAGAGCGTGGCTTCGCCAGTGCTACTTGTGATTCGTACCTTCACCTTAGATGGCCCGATGATATTTAGTGGTTTGGTCAGTGGCGCACTATCTAGAAAAGCGCTCTGACCAGGTAGGAATGCTGGGCTAAAACCAGAAAGGTTTGAGATAACGCGAGTTGCAATCGAACCTGCAGAGCCGATTCCGGGAAGTGATGAGATCGCAGTTGGTACGCCACCAATTGGATAATTCATGGCAGTTACAGAGCTGGCAAGTGGCAGATTACTTACCTTGCCATTTATAGGCAGCTGATTACTTTCAAATAATTTAGGGATAACTGTGGAATCTTGAAGCGAGATAGAACCATTGGTATTGGTGTATTGAAAGACCGGGAAAGAGACCGCTTGCTTCTTCAAATATTTATTCATCCACTTTAAGTACTGCGCATTTAGGAATTTAGATTCATCTACTCCGCCATCATGCCCGCCGGCATGCCAGATCATCGCCAAAGGAAGAGTGGGGTTGCTCTGTTGAATCAATTTGGCGCTGTTATATGACTCATTTAAAGGAAAGAGCGAGTCTGCCTGTCCTTGAGAAATTAAGGTCGGGGCCTTTAAATTCTGTAGATAAGTGGCGGGTGAGACCGTCTTGAGTATCTTCTGTTCAGCTGCATTCGGTGCACCAGTTAAAGCAGCGTTGCGGTATGAGTTGCACCAAAGATCCGCAAAAGAACCGCACTCACCTAGATAGGCATTTTGCAGCGATGCTGCAGTGAAGAATGTCGCCGCCCAAACTTTCTTAAATGGACCAGGTTCATTGGAGCCGATCACATTTTGTGGAAAGAGCGCGTTTGAGAGATTATTCCAAGTTATATCTGCCACGACGGCATCGATTCGAGAATCTTGGCTTGCAGTCAGTAGTGAATTGGCGCCACCATAGGAAGCGCCCATGATGCCAACCAAAGGATCGCTTGCACCTTGTTTGATGACTGCTTGGTTTTTCGCTAGATAATCAATTAGCTTTCGAGTATCAGAAACTTCCGCATCTGGTGAGTTCATGGATATTGATCCGGTGGATTTACCGAAACCTCTTGCGCTCCAAGTTAGCACCACATATCCAGCTTGCTGGAAGAACTTCGCCTGTTCTGTTACCGAATCTTTATTTCCGCCAAAGCCATGCGCAATTAAGAGCGCTGGTGCCGGAGTTTTGCTTGGGATATATAGCGAGGTATCAATATCTATTCCCGGTGCGGTATTCAAAGTACTTGAGGTCACACTCTCTGCAGTGGCCGCACTAGGTGAGAAAAGTGCGAAGGCAAAGGTGATAAATACCAGAATCGAGACTTTGAATTTCACTATAGAATCGTATCTGTAGAACCGAGACACTGAGAAATTGGAAAATGAGCAGATTATTTAAGAAAACCAAATTATTACTTGTGGTTTTGATGACTTTTTCGTTAACTATTTCACATACGGTTGCTTTCTCAGCCACAAAATCCAAGGTTTACAAAGTCCGAATGGTTAAAGCACATTTACCTCAAGCGCCCAAGAACGGTACCGATGACTACCGATGCTTCTTGCTTGATCCAAAGGTCACCGAAGATTCCATAATCCGCTCAATTCAATTTATCCCGCAGCGCAAGGATTATGTGCACCATGCAATTATCTTCCGAGTCACAGATGCTGATATCGCAGAAGCGAGAGCCTTAGACAAATCCGGAACTGGTTGGCCCTGTTTCGGTGGGTCTGGACTTGGCGGGATGCTCTCTTCATTTGTCACCTCTCCTTGGATTAGCTCTTGGGCACCAGGGCGCGGTAAAGATGTCTCACCTGCGGGCTACGGAATCCCATTTAAGAAGGGCGAACTATTTGTGCTACAAGTGCACTACAACTTGTTAGCGGCAAATAATGGCAAACTCGAAACGGATCAATCTTCCATAATCATGGAGGTAATCCCCGCAAAAGGTGCCAAGGTCAAACAATTACAAGTTGAATTGTTTCCAGCACCAGTCGAATTAGCTTGTCCAGCAGGAGTTACCGGGCCGCTTTGCGACCGTAAACAATCGCTCATTGATTTAGCAGCTCGCACCAATAATGCCAGTGCGCTAGAAGCAGCCGGCATTGCTGCGTTATGTGGCAAGAATCCTTTTAAGGCTACGCCTTCTTTGATCTCAACTTGCGACAAGATCATCAATTCAAATTACACAATCATCGCTGCGGCGCCACATATGCATTTACTTGGGAAATCACTCAAATTGATTCTCAACCCGGGCACTCCGAATGAGCAGATAATTCTGGATCGACAGAATTACAACTTTGATGATCAATCTTCTACGGTGTTAAAGAAGCCAATTAAAGTAACGGCCGGTGATGTCATCAGAGTTGAATGCACCTTTGATCCCACATTACGTCAGAAAATCCCATCCTTACAGAGCTTGCCTCCTCGATATATAACATGGGGCGAGGGATCATCAGATGAGATGTGCCTTGGAGTAATCGCGGCAACTAAATGAGTTCGATTTAACCTCACATCTTGGTTAACCAGAATTAACGCTCCTAAATTCATTTATTGTGCTTAAATCTGACTTGTGTCTACTTATTCTGTGGCAATCATCGGCGCGGGTCCATCCGGCTACTTTGCGGCCCAAGCGTTACAGAATCTTCAAAGCGATGAGTTGAAGTTCTCCATTGATTTAATTGAGCGCCTACCGACTCCCTGGGGTCTAGTCAGAAGTGGCGTAGCCCCAGATCATCCAAAGATAAAGAGCGTCTCGAAAGTATTCGAAAAAGTTGCTACCGCCGGCAATGTCACGCTCTTTGCAAATGTGGAAGTTGGATCTGATATCTCTCTTGCAACCTTGAAAGCAAAGTATGACGCGGTGGTTATTGCGACCGGTTCTACCGTCGGCAAGAAATTAGGTATTCCCGGTGAGCAACTTAAGAACTCTCTCTCCTCTGCAGATTTTGTACCTTGGTATAACGGCCACCCAGATTATGTAGCGCTAGATCCAGATTTCTCGAGCGATACTGCGGTGATTATCGGTGCTGGAAATGTAGCGATGGATTGTGCGCGAATCTTGGCGATTGATCCGGCCGAGCTAGACCCGACCGACACTGCACACTATGCCTTGGAAGCGCTGAAGAATTCGAAGATCCGTAAAGTCTTTATTTGTGCCCGACGAGGCGCTGAGCATGCAGCTTTTACCTCACCAGAACTTCGCGAACTGCCAGATTTGGAAAATACCAATGTCATTATTCACAGAGCAGATATCGATTTGGCGATTCAAAGGGCTGGCGAAAATCCAGAGAAACATGTGAAAAGTAATCTGGAGGCTATGTCTGCAATATCTGCCGCCGCAGAAACTTCGCATGAAAGAACCATGGAATTTGTATTTGAGTATGTGCCTACACAAATTAACGGCAAGACGCATGTTGAGAGTGTTTCCTTCAAAACTCCAGCTGGCGAGAGGACCATTAATTGCGGCTTGGTAATTTCTGCTATCGGTTATACGCCAAAACCCGAACACGATTTGCATATTGAGAGCGGAAAGTTAGCCAATCAGGATGGTTTTATTTCAGATAATTTATATGTGGTTGGCTGGGCTAAGCGAGGTCCTTCAGGGGTCATCGGAACAAATAAATCTGATGCAGCAGAGGTTATGAAATTGTTGGTCGGAAAATTGCCGACTACTCCAAAGGAGAGATTTGATTTAGCATCACAACTACATACGCGCGTGGTTTCACAACCAATTTGGGAGCAGATCAACAATTCTGAAGTGAAAGCCGGAGAGACTTTAGGAAAACCAAGGCTAAAGGCGGTTTCGCGCGAGGAATTGCTCGGTTTGGGCGGTATTTAATTCTTTAGTAGGATTCGCGAGGCTTAAAGCTAATTGCGCCCGTAGCTCAACGGATAGAGCATTTGACTACGGATCAAAAGGTTAGAGGTTCGAATCCTCTCGGGCGCGCTTTACAAGTAAAAGCCAAGTCATTAATTGGTCAGCCTCAAATTAGAGATACAAATGCGCATATCTGGCGCGTAAAATCTAAACATGAATACTCAGATGTTGGAGCGCATGCAAAATGGTAAAGGTTTTATTGCAGCGCTAGATCAAAGTGGCGGATCAACCCCTAAGGCGTTACGGCTATATGGCATCGCGGAATCTAGTTATTCCAACGACGAAGAGATGTTCAAACTAATTCACGATATGCGAACTCGAATTATTAAGAGTCCTGTCTTCACATCAGAGCGAATCCTTGGGGTCATTCTCTTTGAAATGACCATGAAGCGTCATATAGATGGCATGGGCGCAGCCGAATACTTATGGCAACAGAAAGGGATAGTGCCTTTTCTAAAGACCGATAACGGGCTGCTGGATGAGCAAGATGGTGTGCAAATGATGAAACCTGTGCCAGAGCTATCAGATCGAATCGCAGCGGGTGTGGCCCATGGAGTTTTCGGAACCAAGATGCGCTCGGTGATAAAGGATTTTAACGCTAAAGGTATTGCGGCAAATGTGGCGCAGCAATTTGAATTTGCGAAGATAGTGCTAGATGGTGGTTTGGTACCGATTATTGAGCCCGAAGTCGATATTAAATCTCCACATAAAGTTGAATGTGAAGATGCGCTCAGGTCTGAACTAATCAAACAATTGGATCAATTAGGCGCAAATCAAAAGGTAATGCTCAAGTTAACCATTCCAACCAAAGTTAACCTATACGAAGATCTAACTAGACATCCTAAAATCATTAGAGTGGTCGCCCTCTCTGGTGGATATACCAGACCAGACGCCAATAGAGAGCTGGCTAAACATCGAGCTCTGATTGCCTCATTCTCTAGAGCGCTTACAGAGGGTTTATCAATCAACCAGAGTGAGGCAGAATTCAATAAAACTTTAGATGATTCGATTGAAAGTATTTATCAGGCTTCGACTAATAAA
>CAZZLH010000046.1:0-7033 GCA_964654815.1 uncultured Actinomycetes bacterium | reverse complement strand
GTTACGCGATAAACATCGTAAACGCCTTCAACTTGGCGTACCGCAGCTAAGACTGAATCTAAGTGGATGGCATCGGCCATTTCAAAGGTAAATCTTGAAAGCGCAATTCGATCCTTTGAGGTGCTGACTGCGGCGTTCAAGATATTCACCTGTGCATCAGATAACGCCCTGGTGACATCTGATAACAAACCTGCTCGATCTAGCGCCTCCACTTGGATATTCACCAAGAAAACGGAGGATGCTCCCTCAAGCCATTTCACGCCCACGATTCGGTCACCTTGGTGGCGCTGGAGATCCTCGGCATTGACACAATCTTTGCGATGAACCGAGACGCCATTACCTCGGGTAACAAATCCCATGATTGGATCCCCTGGCACTGGCGTGCAACAGCGAGCCAATTTCACGATTACATCTTCAATACCTTCTACTTCTACTGCGCTTGAGGTACGTCGAGTAAAGCTCTCGCGCGTAGCAACATCGCGGGTTAATTCCATAGTTGGTTCGGGATGCGAATCCTCCACGCCAATCAGGATCTGCAATTTCTCGATTACTGCTGCGGCCGAAATGTGTCCATCGCCCACCGCCACATAAAGCGCCTCGATATCTGGATAGCGCAGATCATGAGCTAGTTCGAGGAGAGATTGTCCGGCGAAAATCTTTTGTAACGGCAGACCGGCTTTGCGCATCTGACGCGCAATAGATTCTCGCCCAGCATCAATCGCCTCTTCGCGTCGCTCGCGCGTGAACCAAGCCTTTATCTTGTTGCGGGCTCGAGCGCTATTAACGAAATTTAACCAATCTCTACTTGGGCCAGCTTGTGGATTCTTGTTGGTCACTACCTCGATAACGTCACCATTATTTAATCGAGTATCCAACGGAACTAAACGACCATTTACTTTCGCTCCGACCGTCTTATTTCCGATTTCAGTATGCACCGTGTATGCGAAATCCACCGGCGTTGAACCACCAGGAAGTGCAATCACTTTTCCCTTGGGTGTGAATACATAGACTTCCGGAGAGCCAAGGTCAAAGCGCAACGCATCGAGAAACTCTGCGGGATCTTGGGTCTCTTGTTGCCAAGCATGTAATTGCTGTAACCAGAGCATCTCAGGGGTCTCTTTGGCGCTCTTCTCGCCCTTCTTATATTTCCAATGTGCTGCAATTCCATACTCGGCACGGGCATGCATCTCATTGGTCCGTATCTGAATCTCTAAAGCTTTGCCATTTGGTCCAATCACTGTGGTGTGAAGTGATTGATAGAGATTGAATTTTGGCATTGCGATGTAATCCTTGAAGCGACCAGGTACCGGGCTCCATCTGGCGTGAATCGAGCCCAAAACTGCGTAACAATCTCGTACATTTTCAACTAAAACTCGAACGCCCACTAAGTCGTAAATATCGTTGAATTCCCGACCGCGAATCACCATCTTCTGATACACGCTAAAGAAATGCTTCTGTCGACCGGTGACAGTGGCTTCGATGCCATCACGCTTTAAGTCTTCACTTAGGATCGCAATCACCTCTTCGGTCATCTTTTCGCGCATGGGATTTCGCTCAGCGACCAAACGGGCGATCTCTTCGTATTTCTTCGGCTCTAAAGTTTTAAATGAGAGATCCTCTAACTCCCATTTCACCGCATTCATACCTAGTCGATGTGCCAGGGGTGCGTAAATATCTATCGTTTCGCGCGCTTTACGTTTGGCCTTATCTGGGTCGATAAATTCCCAGGTCTTGGCGTTATGTAATCGGTCTGCAAGTTTGATCACTAAAACTCTAATATCGCGAGACATTGCGACCACCATCTTGCGCACAGTTTCGGCCTCAGCGGTTTCGCCATAAGTTAACTTATCTAATTTGGTAACCCCATCTACCAAGTTGGCGATCTCATCACCAAAATCTGTACGGATCTGCGACAAGGTGTAATCGGTATCTTCAACCGTGTCATGCAGCAAGGCGGCAATGATGGTTGCGCGATCAAGACCTAAATCAGCCAGAATCCCGGCAACTGCTACTGGGTGGGTTATGTAATCCTCGCCGGATTTGCGAAGTTGCCCTTGGTGAGCTGCTTTCGCCTTCTGATAGGCGCGTTCGATGTCATCTACTTTAAGCGAAGGATTATGCAGGCGGACCTCTGCTAATACCGGAGCGATGAGGTCCGTCATGTTATTGCTCTCTAGTAAATCCTTTTACCTAGCGCTCTACTACTTACGACGACGTTTGCGCTTTGGTTGGTTGCGCGGTCCGCGTTCGGTAAATCTAGCGCTGCTCGGATTTGCAGTGGCAGTTGCTACCTCAGTTGTTACTGAAGCGCTGCCACCGCTGCGCGCTGCTACTCGCTTTGCTAGTGCGCGCATCGCTGGTTCGCGCTCACGTAGCGAGGCAAGAATTGGCGGAGCTATAAAGATCGAAGAGTAGGTACCGGTAGCTAATCCGATAAAGAGCGCTAGAGAGAGATCTTTGAGCGTGCCAGCGCCTAAGAACCCTGCACCCACGAACAAAATAGCTCCCACTGGTAGCAACGCAATCAAGGAGGTGTTGAAGGAACGTACTAGCGTTTGATTGACGCCTAAATTTGCCGCCTCAGAGAAGGTGCTCTTTGCGGTAGCTGTGATTGATTTGGTGTTTTCGCGAATTTTGTCAAAGACCACAACGGTGTCATATAGAGAATAACCGAGAATCGTCAGGAATCCGATGACTGTTGAAGGTGTGACGTCGAAACCTACGAGAGCATAAATTCCAACGGTAATAAACACGTCATGTATAACCGCAACTATCGCCGCAATTGCCATCTTTGGTTCGAATGCCATCGCTAGATAGAGCATCACTACGATGATAAAACCGATCAAGCCATAGAGCGCCTTACGCGTAATCTCCTTGCCCCATGAGGGTCCGATAATCTGAGTGTCGATGGAATTTAGATCAACGCCGTACTTGCTTGCTAAAGCGCTTTGTAGCGCTTCCGATTCGGCATTCGATAGCGAACCAGTTTGGATTCGGACCTTATTGGTACCGATGGTTTGGATGATTGGTTCGCCAGGAATATTTACTTCCTTGACCGCTGCTTCGGCGCCCTCAAGGGTGATTCCGGTCTTGGTAACTGTGTATGAAGCGCCGCCCTTAAATTCAATACCTAGGTGCAGACCTTGGAATACCAGTGCTGCAAATGAGATCACGATTAGCAATCCAGATAGCGCATACCAACGCTTGGCCTTGCCAACGATATTGATGGAGACTTCGCCGCTATAAAGGCGGCCACCAAGTCCAGATAACTTCGACATGTTACGCCTCCATTCCTTTCATTCCTAAACTTTTACGTGATAGTCCAGTTAGCGCGCTTCCGGAATTGAAGAACTTGCTACGGCCAAAGACCGTCATAAGTGGCTTGGTAAATAGGAAGACAACTGCAAGGTCAATCAATGTTGCTAGCCCAAGGGTGAAGGCGAAGCCACGAACCCCACCTACGGCGAAGAAGTAGAGCAAAATCGCGGCGATGATCGAGACAAAGTCTGCGACCAAGATGGTTCGGCGGGCGCGGATCCAACCGCTCTCAACTGCGGAGCGAAGCGACCTTCCCTCGCGAATCTCATCACGGATACGTTCAAAGTAAACGATAAATGAGTCTGCGGTGACACCAATCGAAACGATGGCACCTGCTATTCCCGCCAAAGTTAGAGTAAATCCAATGGTCTTTCCAAGTAGCAAGAAGGTGACGTAGGTGATCACACCTGCCACCACTAATGATCCAGCTGAGACTATTCCAAGGCCTCGATAAAAGAAGAACATATAGAGCAAGACAAGTAGTAAGCCAAGTCCGCCCGCTAACAGGCCTGCATGTAATTGATTAGCGCCTAATGTTGGTGAGATCTGCTGAACCTCTCCTCTATCGAAGGCAAGTGGTAGCGCACCATATTTCAAAACATTTGCCAGGTCATTTGCATCCTGCTGAGTGAAGGAACCGGTAATTTGCGCATTGCCAGATGGAATCGCTTCATTGATGCGTGGAGCTGAGACAACTAATCCATCAAGCACGATTGCCACTTGATTCTGTGGCGCTGCCAAACTCGTAACTCGAGAAGTTAAGGCGCCGAACTTCTTGGTACCTTCACCATTAAAGGTAAGTAGAACGGTCCAAACATTTCCGGCTTGGGAATCTAAGCCTGCAGATGCTTTGGAGACTTCACGACCGACAACTTCAGCAGGTCCCAAAATATATTTCGTGGCCGAGTCGCGGGCACATGTGACAATCGTCTGCTCCGGAGTATCCCCACCTAGCCCTGAGCGAGAGGATGCTTGGGTGCAATCAAGTGCGGCATAGGCGCTATTTATCTCTGGACTTACCCCAGATACTGGAGTTGATGCTCCAGTGCCTGTTGCTGCACCGGAGGCAGACTCTGCGAGCACTTGGCGAAAGCGAAGCTCCGCGGTGTTACCAACCAACTCCACAATCCTTCGGCCAGTTTCGCCAGGAACTGAAATTACGATTTGGCGATTTGTGCCACTACCTTGCGCGGCAACTTCTGATTCCGCAACGCCCAGAGAGTTAACGCGCTGGCGGATGATATCTACCGCTTGATCGATCGCCGCGCTGGTTACCTTTCCGGTATCTCCTTGAGAGATTCTTGGTTGCAAGGTAACGCTCGTGCCGCCACGAAGGTCAAGTCCAAGATTTACTTTGGTCGACTTGGTGATTACTGCGGAGGCGATTCCAATAATTACGACTGCGAAGAAGATCAGCAAAGTCCGTACTGGATGCGAGCCTTTTGGTCCCTGTGTGTTGGTAGACATAGGGCGAGAGTTTATAAGTTAGCCCTCGCTAGTGTCGAAATTGTTGTCGAAAAGGCTCCACCCATGAGGTGATTTATGCCCTAAATGGTTAAATCCTTGAGGCGTTGCAACTCTGCCTCGAGCAGTGCGAGCCATCAAACCAATTCGCACCAAAAATGGCTCTGCGACTGCTTCAACGGTCTCCATCTCTTCGCCAACTGCGATGGCCAATGTAGAAAGGCCGACTGGACCGCCATTAAAGCGTTCTACTAAGGCTTGCAAGACTGCTCTATCTAAACGATCTAGACCAAGTAGGTCTACTTCGTACATTTCCAACGCCTTTTGTGCAGTAGCCAAATCAATCTTTGAAACATTATTCACCAGTGCATAATCTCGGACGCGACGCAATAATCGATTTGCGATTCGTGGCGTGCCTCTTGATCGACTGCCGATCTCAGCAATGGCATCACTTGCCACATCGATTTTCAGTAATTTAGCTGATCGCTTAAGGATGGTGGAAAGTTCATCGTTTTCGTAGAACTCCAAATGCGCCGTAAATCCAAATCGATCTCGTAGCGGCGGCGGCAAGAGGCCAGCTCGAGTCGTAGCGCCAACCAATGTGAACTTCGGTAGTTCTAAGGGAATCGCAGTAGCGCCAGGACCCTTACCAACTACGACATCCACTCGAAAATCTTCCATAGCCAGATATAGCAATTCCTCTGCCGGTCTAGTCAAACGATGAATCTCATCCAGAAAGAGAATCTCGCCCTCGGTTAGCGAAGAGAGGATCGCAGCCAAATCTCCTGCATGTGTAATTGCGGGACCACTGGTAATTCGGATAGGTGCGTTTAACTCCTCAGCCAAAATAAATGCCAAAGTGGTCTTTCCTAAACCTGGCGGACCAGAGAGCAGGATGTGATCGGCACTTACGCCACGATTCTTCGCAGATTGAAGTAAGACGCTGATCTGCTCTCTTACCCGACCCTGTCCAACAAATTCCGTTAATGATTTGGGTCTAAGGGCGCTCTCGGCAGCGCTCTCATCACCACTAGATTCTGGCGAGACGATTCTTTCGCTCATTTTGCAGAGCCTCTTTTTTTATTCTTATTTAAACCCTTTTCCAGGCCTTTATTACTCTTTGCGAACGAGAGCGCCAATTTCAGCAGTTCCGAGGAATTTAACGCATTCAATTCTTTGGCATCTCGATCTGCAACCAATTCGCTAACTGCGAATTCCGCTTGGCGTCTAGCAAAACCTAGGCCGGTAAGCGCATCTATCAACTGCTCCCGCCACGAGTAACCGCTAACGCGATTTGCGCTCTGCTTGAAATCTAATTTGCCAGATAATTCCAAGATCAATCGCTGTGCGCCTTTCTTGCCAATTCCTGGCACCGCTGCGATTGCCGCTTCATCCTTGCCATTAACTGCATCTGCCAAATCCTCCATGGACATGGCAGCGGTAATAGCCAAAGCCACCTTGGGGCCAATTCCAGAGACAGTTTGGGCTAACTCGAATAGCTCACATTCTTCACGCTCTAAGAAACCATAGAGCGTCATCGCATCCTCGCGCACCACTAATGAGGTATGAAGTTGATAATCACGACCAATGCCGAGTTTGGCGAAGGTTTTAGCGGTGATATGAACTTGATACCCGACACCATTTACCTCCATGATCAAGTTGTCAGTTTTGAGTAACCGAATCGTGCCAAATAGCGAGGCGATCATGCGCTTCCTCGCAATGCAACCAATCTCGCCTTCTCTTTCTGAACTGCTGCCGCCATCCGATCATCGCCAGCGCCGCGCCAGAAATGGCAGATCGCAAGCGCTAAGGCATCAGTGGCATCAACTGGTTTTGGGATACTCTCTAATTTCAAAATCTTCTGCACCATCATGGCAACTTGATCTTTCTTTGCTCGTCCGCTTCCGGTAACGGCAGCTTTTACCTCAGATGGAGTATGCATCACTACCTTGATCTGAGATTGTGCAGCGGCAAGCAGCGCCACACCGGCAACTTGCGCTGTACCCATCACGGTACGCAGATTCTGTTGAGAGAAGACTCGTTCAATTGCTATAACATCTGGCTGTTCTTTGACGATCCATTCTCTGATTAGGGCATCTATCTCCCGCAATCGCTGCTCGATTGGCAAGGCTGCCGAACTTTTGAGTACCCCAACTCCGATTAACTCCATCTTGCCGCCACCGGCTTCAATGACCCCAACGCCACATCGGGTCAATCCCGGGTCTATGGCCATGATGCGCATAGCGAAATC
>CAZZLH010000045.1:0-7184 GCA_964654815.1 uncultured Actinomycetes bacterium | reverse complement strand
TGAAGCGGGCGTAATTATCGCAAAATTCAACGATTATCCGAAATTGGCCATGCAATCAGGCTGGGATATTTTGCTTCGCGACCATCACCAGAAGAGATGCCGCGAATTCTGCGATAAAACCATGGAATAAGGAAAGTTGCGATCCATAACAAATCAGTGCTCTTCCTTTTAATAAATGGAGTCGGCGCTGCTGGTGGCAGCGGAATTTTGTAAGACTCATCAAAAGGCAACCCCAGATTTTCCAGCACACCTTGTGCAACTCGATGATGACCTTCTGAATTTAGATGCAATCGATCAAAGGCCAAGAATCTAATATCTTTTGGATAGCGGCCATCATTTGCTTCGTTTAAGATCGCACCAACTTCATCTGCCAAATCTCGAACTTGTTGATTGAAGACTTTGAATCTCTCGTTCCAAATCGCGCCAGTTTTGGACTCGCTGGCTGCACTCTCTTGCACGGTAAAGAGCATCAATTTTGCGCCATGTTTCTGTAACTCTGCAGCTAATTCGCGTACTGCTTTTGCATAAGATGGCAGCGTCACCTCTGCTTTGTAATTAGGGCGAATGACATCGTTGGCGCCAGCGTGGAAACTCACCAAGGTATTTGGCTCAATCAACTTCAACGCTACCGGCACTTGGTCTGCTACGACTTGATGAATCAACTTGCCGCGTACTGCCAAATTGGCATATTTAAAATCATCAACATGCTCGCTCATCACATCAGCTACGCGATCAGCCCAGCCTCTATATAGTCCATTGACCATCACATCAGTCATACCTTCGGAGAATGAATCTCCGCAGACGATAAATCTAGAGAATCTTTGCTGGGTCATCTGCGCGCCTCATCTACCGCAAAAAGTGCGATAGATGTAGCAACGCTGGCGTTCAAACTTTCGGTGGTCGAACGCATCGGGATTTTCACTACTAGATCGCACTTTTCACGGGTTAATCTGCTAAGTCCTTTTCCTTCACTGCCCACAATAATCATGATTGACTCAGTGGCAACCTTCATCTCACTTATGAGTTGGTCAGATTCGCCATCAAGACCGACCACGAAATAACCCTTCTCCTGCACATCTTCGATGGCGCGATTCAAATTAACCACTTGGGCAACAGGCATGCGCGCCGCGGCGCCGGCTGAAGATTTCCATGCCGCCGCGGTCATCGCAGCTGCGCGCCGCTCTGGAATGATCACACCATCTACGCCAAATGCCGCAGCCGAACGAATAATTGCACCTAAATTCCGAGGATCGGTAACGCCATCAAGTGCTACTACTAGACCAGGTTTGCCAGCGCGCAAAAGAATCTCTTCTAAAGATGAATACTGATATGGCTTTATGGCAAGTGCAATTCCTTGCGAATTTGAAGATAGTTTCTCTACGTCCGCACGATGGACTTCGCGAATTGGCATAGATTTACGTAGCGCGATCTTTAGTGACTCTTCAATCCGATCATCAATATCTATCGAACGCGCGACTATCAATTCGGTCGCTGGCACATCAGCGCGTAACGCTTCTAGTACTGCATTACGACCAGTAACCATCTCGCCGCGGAAAGTAAATGCGCCGCGAGATTCTTGGCGATCTCGTTTTGGTCTTGCAGCTTTTCGTTTTGCCGCTGCGTGATACGGACGATCCTCTGCCTTCGGCGTTGGCCCTCTACCCTCTAGCCGTTTGCGATTTTTGCCGCCGGTGCCTTTGCTAGGACCTTTCTTGGATCCTTTACCAGAACTAGATTTTCTACTTACTGCGCCCCGTCTTGCTGAATTACCGGCCATTATTTTGCGCTCCAGCGCTGGCCTTGCGGGGTATCTTCAATAGCAATGCCAAGCGCTGCTAGCCCATCTCTGATTGCATCAGAGGCTGCGAAATCTTTTCGCTCTCTAGCTGCTTGTCTCTGCGCTAGGGCTAATTGAATTACGCCATCCAGCGCCTGACTTAAATCTTTGCCACCTGAATTACTAAAAGCTAAATCAAATGGATCGCAACCCAAGATGCCAAGCGCACCACGTATCTCTGCCGCCGCGGCTTTTATCTCATTGGCGCTATTTGCAGATATCGCTGAATTTCCGCGCTTTAGCGCCTCAGAGATCTGCGCTAAGACTTGCGGCACCGCTAAATCATCATCAAAGGCAGCTTTTACCGGAGCAGAGATAACTCCTTCGAAGTCACCCACAATCTCTCTTGCTCTCACCAGGAAATTCTCAATGCGCTGAAAATTGGTCGCCGCTTCTTGCAACGCTTCCGGTGAGAACTCCAACATAGATCGGTAATGCGCACTACCAAGATAGAAGCGCAATTCGATGCCGCGAACTTGTTTGATTAACTCACGTACCTGCATCGTGTTGCCAAGTGACTTGGACATCTTCTCGCCAGATTGGGTAACCCAAGCATTATGCATCCAAAGATTGGCAAACTTGTAACCGGCCGCCTCTGACTGTGCAATCTCATTTTCGTGATGCGGGAAGATCAAATCCAATCCACCGCCATGAATATCGAAAGCCTCTCCTAAATATGAATGCGCCATTGCAGAGCACTCTAAATGCCAACCAGGTCGGCCATCGCCCCACGGAGTTGGCCATGATGGTTCGTCTGGCTTCGCCGCTTTCCAGAGCGCAAAATCCCGAACATCTCGTTTGAAAGTTTCATCGGCATCTCCGGCTGGAAGCAGATCATCTAACTTCTGCCTAGAGAGCGTTAGATAAGAATCTAACTTGCGTACCTCTACATAGACATCGCCATTGCCTGGCGCATATGCAAAACCGCGATCAATCAAGGTTTGCATCAATTGAATCATCTGCGTGATGTGACCTGTGGCGCGTGGCTCGTAAGTCGGTGGCAGGACATTCAAAACCGAGTATGCGGCGCTGAATTCCTGCTCATATTTGTAGGCCAGCGCCCACCAAGGCATATTCTCCGCGACACTCTTTTGCAGGATCTTGTCATCGATATCGGTGACATTGCGAATGAAAGTGACGTCATAACCACTTGCCATAAGCCAGCGGCGCAAAATATCGAAATTAATGCCACTTCTTACATGGCCAATATGCGGAAATGATTGCACCGTGGCACCGCAAACATAGATGCCAACTTTGCCGGGATTGATTGGTTGGAAATCTTCGCTCTGGCGGCTGCGGGTGTTGTATAACTTCATGGCAATTGCACCAGCGCATTTGCAATCACAAAGACTCCCTCGCCGCGACCCATGAAACCCATACCATCACTTGTGGTAGCGCCAATTGTGACAGGTGCACCTAACGCATCAGATAAGACTTGCTGGGCTTCTTGGCGCCGTTTAGCAACCTTCGGTGAATTTGCGATGATTTGAATCGAAACATTATTAATCGTGATGGATTTGGGATCGATTATTGATCGTAGATGCGCGATCAGCTTCAAACCGCTTGCACCCTGCCACTCTGGCTTATCGATACCAAAGACTTCGCCCACATCACCAAGGCCCGCAGCCGAGAGCACGGCATCGCAGAGCGCGTGGACCGCTGCATCTCCATCTGAATGTCCCTCAAGTCGTTTAGCTTCTGGCCACTCCAAACCCGCTAGATGGCAGGTGCCATCGCTTGCAAATTTATGGGCATCAACTCCCACACCGGTTCGAAGTGCGCTCATATCTACTTAGTGATCAGCGCTTTCCACAATCGCCTGCAAATTTGCCGCAGCAACATCTTCATTATCGCCTTCGACTTGTACCTTGATGGTCTCGCCGCACTTGATGCCAAGCGACATGATCTTCAAGATCGATGCGCCATCGACTGCAGGGCTCTCCGCGCCATCTGCAGCAATCTTCACCAACATAACTTTGCAGCCCGAAGACTTGGACGATTGTGCAAATAAAGCCGCTGGACGCGCATGTAAACCAACCGGCGATCCAACTTTTGTAACAAATTCCTTCATGGCACTAGCGTAATTGAAAGTTGTGGTGTTCAATATGAACATATTTTCAAGCACCTGCACAAATGTGAAAGTAGCGATATGAGCACCAATTCCATCAATAGTTCGAATAAATCAGCGTTATTAGTCGGACATCCACTTCGATCAAAAGAACATGCATCACATGCATTGCTTTATATGTGGAAGATTCGCAAATTCGAAGAAGCAGTTGAAGATCTATTTGGTCGAGGCATGATGCATGGCACGATGCATTTATCAATCGGTCAAGAAGCATCTCCTACTGGCGTCTGCATGGCGCTTAATCTCACCGATCAAATCACCTCGACTCATCGCGGCCATGGACATTGCATCGCAAAGGGTGCAGATCTAACTCGCATGATTGCAGAGCTATTAGGTAAGGAGATCGGTTACTGCGGAGGTCGTGGTGGTTCGATGCATATTGCCGATGTCGAAACTGGAAATCTTGGCGCAAATGGCATTGTGGCTGGTGGAATTCCAATTGCAACGGGCGCTGCGTTAGCTGCAAAGATGAAGAAGAGCGACACTGTAGTGGTCTCATTCTTTGGCGATGGCGCGCTAAATGAAGGCGCATTCCATGAAGCGGCAAATATGGCGGCGATTTGGAAATTACCAGTGATCTTTGTCTGTGAAAATAATAAATATGGAATGTCTAATTCCATTGAGAAAGCATTCGCACTAGAGAAGCTCTCCGACCGCGGACTCGGATATGGCATACCTGGTGTGACAGTCGATGGCAATGACGTCGTTGCCGTTTACGAGGCTGCCGAGCGGGCAGTGCAAACTGCCCGCACCGGTGGCGGCCCAACATTGATCGAATGTGAGACCTATCGTTGGAAGGGCCACTCTCGCTCTGATAAGAATCTCTATCGCACCAAAGAAGAGATTGAAGAGTGGAAAGGCAAAGAGCCAATCGCCAAATTCATGGCGGCAATCCTTGAGAAGAATTTATTGACCCAGGCAGAGATGGATGCCATTCAACAGCGCGCAACCGATGAGATCGTCGCAGCAGTTAATGAATCCGTTAAAGCCAAGCCAGCGGATCCGGCAGGGCTGGAAAGCGCCGTATTTAAAGCGGTTTCGGCAGGGGGTAACTAATGGCCGAGCGTATGTTGACGATGGCTGAAGCGGTACGCGAAGCCATGATGATTGCAATGGATGAACGCCCAGAAGTTTTCTTGATGGGCGAAGATGTTGGAGTTTATGGCGGGGCATTTGGTGTCTCAGCTGGGATGTGGGAGAAGTACGGTTCGGAGAGAGTTATCGATACACCCATCTCCGAACTTGGTTATATCGGCGCTGCAGTTGGCGCTGCGCTATCAGGAATGCGCCCTATCGCTGAGATTCAATTCTCGGATTTTTCCGCACAAGCGATGGATCAGATCTCAAATCAAGCCGCGAAGATTCACTTCATGTTAGGTGGCGCGTTACATGTGCCGATGGTGATTCGTGCGCCACAAGGTTCTGGCACCGGCGCTGCCGCACAACATTCTCAGATTGTCGAGAATTGGTTTACCAATGTGCCAGGTTTGAAAGTAGTAGTGCCATCAAACCCGGCAGATGCTAAAGGATTACTGCTCTCTGCCATTGATGATCCAAATCCCGTAATCTTCTTGGAACATAAATTGCTTTATAAGACTCCTGGTTGGGAAGCAGTACCCGAAGGTGCAACTCGAATCCCACTTGGCGTAAGTCGCGTGGTTCGAACTGGAAAAGATCTCACCATTGTCGCAACCGGCATCATGGTGAAGAAATCTCTAGAGGTGGCTGAAAAATTATCGGCAGAGGGTATTGAGGTAACAGTGATTGATCCGCGCACTCTCTCGCCACTTGATATGTCGACCACCTTTGATTCGGTCTCAAGCACCGGTCGTCTATTGGTCGTACAAGAAGGTCCATCGCATGGCGGTTTCATCAATGAGGTGATCGCTCAGGTTGCGGGCTCTTCAGTCTTCGGTTCGTTGAAGGCGCCAATCAAGAAATTAGCTGGCCTAAACATCCCGATTCCATATGCGCCACAACTTGAGAAGGCAGCGGTGCCGCAGGTTGAGGATATCCACGCTGCCGCAACCGAGATCGTGAAGAGTTGGCGATGAGTTTCAAGCACACAGTGGTGATGCCCAAGATGAGCATGACCATGGAAACCGGCGAATTAATTGGTTTTCACGTCACCGAGGGGCAAGAGGTCAAGGCCGGAGATGTGCTCTTCGAAGTGATGACGGACAAGATCGACATGGAGGTCGAATCACCTGCCGATGGCAAGATCGAAAAACTTCTAGCTACGCCAAGCCAGGTGTTAGAAGTTGGCAAACCGGTTTTGATTATGGAGACCGAGTCACAGGTAATGTCCTTCGACTTCACCGAAAACGACGGTGGCTCTAGCCAACCTGCAGCTGTAGAAGCCGCTGCTGCGCCAGTTGAAGTTGCGGCACCAGTTGCAGCAGCTGTGCCAGTTCCACCAACGCCAGTTGCAGCAGCTATCGTCAATCAAAATCCCAAATCTGTACCGGCGGCTCGCACCTTGGCTGCAGAGAAGGGCATCAACTTACAGACCATAAATCCAACTGGTCCTTACGAGACTATTACTTATGAAGATGTCGTAAATGCAAATGTTGATCCAGCGATCACTAAGCGCCAACAGGCAAATAAGGAATTGATTGCTAAAGGTATTCAAGCCTCACTTGCTATCCCGCAGACCTCATTCACTCGCGCAGTAAATAAGAGCGCTGGTAGCTCCACTGAATGGCATAGCAAGTTACTCACCACCTGGGCCAAGGTCCTACGCAACTTTGGATTTACCGATATTGGCGTTGCGCTAATCATCGAATCCAAATATGGCAGCGCCCTTCCGGTCTTTAAGAACCCAGATCAAATGAGCGCAACAGATTTACTCCAATTAGTAACAACCACGACCGACCAGGCAAAGAACGGCAAGGTCCCACTTGCGATGTTAAATGGCGCGACCACTACCATCTTTGACCTAACCAATTATCAAATGGCTTCAACCAAACCGGTGCTCTTTCCCAATCAAGCAACTGGTTTAACTGTTGGTATTGATAGCAATGGGGCGCTTGCGCTATCGCTAACTATTGATCTGCGAGCGCTCGATTTCTATGACGGGGCAGCGCTATTGGACCGGCTAGTAGATGGCCTCTAAGGGTAAAAATCTGCACGTACGTGCCAGTAAGTCACAAAAATGCTCACATATGTCCTTGACCGCACTCATGTGCTCTAGGACACTAGCGCTAATTCCCCTACACG
>CAZZLH010000044.1:0-7385 GCA_964654815.1 uncultured Actinomycetes bacterium | reverse complement strand
TCTTGGACATCGAGCTGTACGACAAGGTCGGTGTGCTACGGTTACTGGCCAAGGCGTCTGGACTGCTGGATAACCCGGATGAGAATGACAAGCCGTCTGTGATCGATGTGAACGTGGTCGCACCACCAACGGGGGAACAATGAAGAAAATCTTTCTGCTGCTGTGCCTGGTCGCCGGGTCGGCCAGTGCGGGTCTGCGCCTGGACGATGGCCCAACGATCAAGGATGGCTATCGAATCTGGCGCAACGAGCACGGCTGGGATTTTGTCCTGACCAATGAAAGGCCGGATTGGTGCAAAGGCCTGGACATGATGTACAGCGTATCGCCCAAGGGTGATGCGCACTACGGCTGCTGGCGCTTGATGAATGACCGGGTGCATATCGAGTTCAGAGATGGGTTGTTTCGCAACCACGTTTTTGAATACAAGCATTTTCAAAGCAAGTCGGAATGAGCCTCTGGAGGAAACGTGGCAAGAACGAAAGAACAAAGCGACAAGGCAGTGAGCTCGGCGGGTCTGCACCTGGACTTCTCCGAGAGCCCGGTGGTGTACGACTTCATCAAGTCAAATGCCTTTGTACAAGGCCTAATGGGGCCGGTGGGGTCGGGGAAATCGTATGCCTGCGCTGCCAAGATCTTCTTGAAAGCGATCAAGCAAAAGCCCTCCCCGATCGACAATGTGAGGTACAGCCGCTGGGCGGTAGTGAGAAACAGCTACCCCATGCTGAAGACCACCACGATCAAGACCTGGCTTGAGCTCTTCCCCGAGGCCACCTTCGGCCCGATGCTGTGGACACCGCCGATCACCCATCACATCCGGCTACCAGCTCGAGGTGACGCTGCAGGCATCGACATGGAAGTCATCTTTCTGGCGCTCGACCAGCCCAAGGACGTCAGAAAGCTGCTTTCCCTGGAACTGACGGGTGCCTGGGTCAATGAAGCGCGTGAGCTCCCCAAGGCAGTCATCGATGGCCTGACTCACCGGGTCGGTCGCTACCCAACCAAGCGCGACGGTGGTGCTACCTGGCACGGCATCTGGATGGATACCAACCCGCCTGATTCCGACCACTGGTGGGCTAACATGCACCTGAAGGAAAAGATGACCGGGCCGTATGCCTGGAAGTTTTGGCAGCAACCAGGCGGCGTGCTTGAGGTGGATGCAGCCGACCTGCCAGAGAACCCCGAGGCCAATGACCACGTCTTTGCAGGCAGCCGCTGGTGGAAGATCAACCCCAAGGCTGAAAACACCAACAACCTGCCTGCCGGCTACTACCAGCAGATGCTGCTGGGTAAAAACTTCGATTGGATTCGCTGCTATGCCGGTGGCCTGTACACCTACGTCCAAGAAGGTCGCCCGGTCTGGCCCGAGTACGACGACACCACCATGTCAGGCGACACCGAGATCGAGCCAGGTGTGCCGATCCAGGTCGGCCTTGACTTCGGTCTGACGCCGGCGGCTACCATCGGCCAGCGCCTGCCCAACGGTCGCTGGCTGATCCACCATGAGATCGTCACCTTCGACATGGGTCTTGAGCGCTTCGGCAGCCAGCTGCTGGCCGAATTGAATCAGCGCTTCCCCAATCACCAAATCATGGTCTGGGGCGATCCCGCCGGTATGCAGCGTGACGCAATCTACGAAGTCACCGCTTTCGATCACCTGCGCACCTTGGGCCTGCGAGCGCAGCCGACAGCCAGCAACGACTTCAAGGTGCGCCGGGAAGCAGCTGCAGCGCCCATGCAGCGGCTGATCAACGGCAAGCCTGGGCTGATCATCAACCGCGACTGCAAGCTCTTGCGCAAAGCCCTGGGCGGCGGCTATCACTTCAAGCGCGTGGCCATCGGTGCCGGCCAGGAGCGGTTCCGCGATGCGCCCAACAAGAACGAGCACTCGCACATTGGCGACTCGTTCGGCTACCTGATGCTGGGGGGTGGCGAATATAACCGCATGACCAGGACAAACAGCTACGGCGCAGCACCGCCCAAGCCGGTGGTGGCCAGCATGGATTTCGATGTGTTCAGTTGATATATCTGGCTGATATCAGCAGACAGACTACATGCCCAAAACCCAATAGAATCCTATGCAATATGGACGCCTTGACGATATTTGAGAACAAGGTTCCGGCGCAGCAGATGCGTGAAGCGGTGGTGCGGTTGCAGACCCTGCTGCTCGAGATGAACCAGGCTGACATTGTCACTACGCACAAGTTTTTGCCTGGCGTGTACGAGCGAACCATCACGATACCGCCGTGGACTGTGTTGACCGGTGCAGCTCACAAGACTGCGTACCGGGTCAGGCTGGAGAAAGGTGTCATCGCAGTCAACACCGACGACGGTGTGAAGGTGTTGGTAGCGCCATGCGAGTTTGATGTCGATGCTGGGTTTCAGCGTGCCGGCAGAGTGTTCGAGGAGGAAGTGGTCTGGACTGACATCTATGCCAACCCAGACAACTGCCGAAACATTGATGAATTGGAAAACCGTCTGTACGAGGTGCCTAAGTGCGGCCTCGGCGACAACAGGAAAGGAGAAGTCAAATGGCTGGATGGATCGCCGCAGCAATAGTTGCTGGTTCGGTATACCAAGCGAACGAAGCAAGCAAAGCTCGCAGATCTGCGGAGCGCCAGCAAACACAACTGCTTGCGCAGCAGAAGGCTGACGCTGATGCAATGCGTGCTGAAGTTGCAAAACAGACCGCCGAATACTCCAAGCAGAGCGCCTCGCTCCAGCAGCAGGCAGCCCTCTCCAAGCAGCAGTTTGAACAGCAGCAGCTGAACTACCAAGAAAACAAGCTGGCGATGGAAAAGAAGGCCAAAGAAGTACAGGCCGCAGCTGATGAGGAGCGTCGCAAGGCTGCATCGCAAGAAGCCTCCGCGCTGCGAGCTCGCACCCGAGGTGGCCGCCGCTCTCTGCTCTCTCAAGAACGTCTGACACCCGAGCTAGGCGTCACATTACCAACGCTTGGCACTAACATGACGATTGTCTGATGGCTATCTCCAAATCGCAGATGAGTATGCTGCAGCGTCGCCGCACGACTGACATCGATCGCCTGGCGCAGCAGTACAAGAAGAACGTCGAGTCGCTTACCGGCGATTATCAGAAATCGTTTGGTGAGTACCAGGCGCGTACTGCAGAGCAGATGAAGCCGTTTGAAGATCAGATGGCCAAGTACAAGACCGAGCTGTATCCGGCTTATCAGCAGCAGGTCGATGCGTATCAAGCCAGACTTGACAGCTACAAAGCAGCGCTCGCAGACATTGAGAAGAACCCAAGTGAGATAGTCGATGCACGCGTTAGCGTATCAAGAGGTGGTCGCACATACTTCATTGATGGCAAGCTTTACTCCGAGCGCAATCTGCCAGAAGGTTATTTTGTTGAAGACGTAACGAGACAAGAGCAACGAGTCAATCGAGGTCGCCCGGTCACGGTGGATGTGACTGAGCAAAAGCTATTTAAATCTCGCTCAATTCCAACTTTCACTGAGAAAGCACCAAAAGCACCGCAGGCGCCAGTAGCACCGCAGGTCGCAGAGTTCGATGCATCACAATTCGATCAACGCCGTGGTCAGCTCGAGACCGAGTTCAAGCGCGAAGTCGGCGAGCGCAAATCTGCGCGACTGTCTGCTGTCTCTCGCCGCTCGTCGCGGCCAATGCTGCAGGGGGTGTGATGGACAAGGTCAAGAAAGTCATGGGTGAGTACAAGGCCGGCACATTGAAGTCGAGCTCTGGCGACAAAGTCACCAGCCGCGACCAGGCGATTGCCATCGCGCTGTCCGAAAACGAACGAGCCAAGCGTAAGAAGGGCTTGATGAAAGAGGCAAAGGCATGAAAGAGGTTTGGGATAAGCCGCGCCCAAAAGATCTGGGCAAGCCGCAGAAACTGTCTGACGCAGAGAAGCGCAACGCGATGCGCAAAGCGAAAGCAGCTGGTCGTCCTTATCCCAACCTTATCGACAACATGATCGCAGCGAAAGGCGACAAATGAAGATCGAGATCTCGATTGAAAAAAACGGCAAGGGCGAAGAGAAGGACATGGAAAAGCCCGAGCTGGAAGACGAGCAGAAGGTTGCAATTGGCAAGAAGCTGCAGAAGAACATCGCGCTGACCCGCATGGAGCGCAAGCTGCTTGCAGGCTACCTGCTCAAAGAAGAGGACGACTGACATGGCAGCATACGAAAAACCACTCGGCGGGATGCGGCTAAAACCGGAAGAAATCTTGAAGCGTCAGCAGTTGGCGCAAACCAAGAAGGACGAGTTTCAGCAGATCTACCAGGACGCCTACGAGTTCGCCCTGCCCCAGCGTCAGCTGTACGGTGTGTGGGAAGGTGGCGCAACAGGTACCAAGAAGATGCAGCGCGTCTTTGATTCGACCGCCATCAACTCGACCCAGCGCTTTGCCAACCGGCTGCAGTCTGTCGTTTTCCCGCCGCAGCGCAAATGGTCAAAGCTCGAGCCTGGCCCGTCGATTCCGCTTGAGCGCAAGTCGCAAGCACAAGCAATCCTCGACGCCTATGGCGATCGCATGTTTGATGTGCTCAAGCAGTCGAACTTCGACATCGCTATCGGTGAGTTCTTGCTGGATCTTGCAGTCGGTACTGCCTGCATGATGGTGCAGCCTGGTGACGATGTGTCGCCGATCAACTTCGTGCCGGTGCCGCTGTTCCTGGTTAGCTACGAAGAAGGCGCCAACGGTCAGGTCGATAACGTCTACCGCCGCATGCGCATGAAGGGCGAGAGCATCCAGCGCCAATGGCCTGACGCCAAGATTCCACCCGAGCTGCAGCGCCGTATTGATGACAAGCCGACCGACGACATCGAGCTCCTCGAGGCAACGATTCACGATCACAAGCGCGGCGACTACTGCTACCACGTCATTTGGAAAGAAGGCAAAGCAGAGCTCGTCTATCGCCGCCGCAAGACTTCGCCCTGGGTGGTGTCGCGCTACATGAAGGTGGCCGGCGAGATCTATGGTCGCGGCCCGCTGATCACCGCCCTGCCCGACATCAAGACGCTCAACAAGACCAAAGAGCTGCTGCTGAAAAACGCTTCGCTGGCTGTGGCCGGTGTCTACACCGCAGCTGACGACGGCGTGCTGAACCCGAACACGGTCAAGCTCTCGCCCGGCGCGATTATCCCGGTCGCTCGCAACGGTGGCCCGCAAGGCCCAGCCCTGCTGCCCCTGCCCCGCTCCGGTGACTTCAACGTGTCGCAGCTGGTGATCAACGACTTGGTGAGCTCGATCAAGCGCATCCTGCTTGATGAGTCGCTGCCGCCTGAGAACATGTCTGCACGCTCGGCGACCGAGATTGTGGAGCGCATGAAGGAGCTCTCGCAGAACCTGGGCTCGGCTTTTGGTCGCCTGATCAACGAGACCATGATTCCGCTGGTGTCCAAGATCCTTGAGGTGATGGACGAGCGCGGCCTGATCGACCTGCCGCTGCGGGTCAACGGTCTTGAGGTCAAGGTAGTGCCGGTCGCACCGCTGGCGATGGCGCAGAACATGGAGGACGTGAACGCGATCCTGCAGTACTCGCAGCTGATGGGTACCGGTCAATTCGGCCCCGACGGCCAGCTGGCGCTCAAGAACGACGCGGTGGTGGACTACCTGGCCGACAAGCTGGGTGTGCCAGCGTCTGTCAGAAACAGCGCCGAAGAGCGTGCTGTGCTGCTCGAGGAGGCGCAACAGCAGCAAATGCAGGCAGCCGCCATGCAGCAAGCAGCAATGCAACAGCAGGCAGCCGCGCTACCGGCGCCAGAGGGGGCGATGTAATGGACTACGGCAACCGGCCAGACGGCACGAAGAAAGGCACAGGATTCTTTGGCGAGATTAAGCGACCGGACGGCAATGTTATGACCGAGATCAGCATTGGTGTCGGGCTGAACGGCAAAGAAACAAACATTCCGTTGATCGTACCAACGCTCGACAAGAAAGAGCTTAACTACTTGATGCGCAACGATCCCAAGTCGCCTCAGTTTATGGACAAGATGCCACCGTCCATCATGAACAAAGCGGTCGATCATGCTGTCATGCGCATGAAAGAAGGCAAGTCGCCATTCATTGGTGAGGGCGAGAAGCCAGTGGCGTTGCCCAAATGAGCTGGGAAGACCTAGAGCAACTGGGCGAGACCTCGGACATTCGTGAGGTAACCCAGCAGCGCGAGGATCTGGCGCGGCTTTGCTTGAGAGTGTTTGGCGACGAGGATGGCCAGGCGATGCTCAAATGGCTGCGTGAAATGTACGTCGATGTGCCTGTTGCCGTGCCGGGTACTGACGCCTCGCATGCCTACTTTGCTGAAGGGCAAAGGACGGTTGTGCGGGATCTAATCGCACGGATCAACCAAGCAAGGAGCCTATGAGCGAAACCGCAACAGTCGAGCCCGGTCAGTCCGGCCTACTCGACGGTGTTTCTGTCACGGACGAAAAACAAAACGAGACCAACCAGCAACAGGTTGCCATCGATCACAAACAAGCTGCCCCGGCTGCAGCTGGGCCGACAGAGCGGCCAGAGTGGATGCCGGAAAACTTCTGGAAGGACGGCAACCCTGACTATGAAGGGCTTGCCAAATCCTGGCGTGACCTGCGCGGCAAGATCAGCAAAGGCGCTCACAACGCCCCAGCTGATGGCAAGTACGACCTGTCATCCTTCGGCGACGCTACCGACAACCCGATGGCCAGCACGCTTTCCAGCTGGGCCAAGGACAACGGGCTGTCGCAGGCTCAGTTCGATGACCTGGTCGGCCAGCTGCAGAACCAAGCCAAAGAGATCATGGGCAACGACATGATCGACCCGGCTGCGGAGCTGCAAAAGCTGGGGCCAAACGGTCGGGCAATGGTCGATGGCATGGTCGATTGGGCTCGAGGCCTGGTCAACAAAGGCGTCTGGAGTGCCGAAGACTTCGAGGAGTTCAAGATCATGGGCGGTACCGCTCGCGGTCTAAACGCCCTGGTCAAGATCCGCGAAGCCTACGAAGGCCGGGTGCCAATCGAGTCTGCACCGATAGACGGCGCCCCGACCAAGGATGAGCTCTACCAGATGGTCGCCGATCCCAAGTACAAGACCGACCCGGCTTACCGCCAAAAGGTCGAGCGCTTGTTCAACCAGGTCGTCGGCCAGTAAATCTTCCGGTGGGCTTGTACAGTTTGCAATCGGCGGTGTTGCATTTTGATCACCGACGCCTACAATCCGCGACAAGGCCCACCGGGTTTACCCGACCCTGACCACGGCGAGATGCCGGCGAGTGGCTGCCGTAAGCAGCAAGCCCAGGCCCGCACCCAGCGGCTCACCGACGCGCAAAACCCCTGACTAATCAACCGAATGAGGTGACCAAATGGCTGTTTCTTTATCGAACGCCTTTGTGACACTCTTCGACGCAGAGGTCAAACAGGCTTACCAGGG
>CAZZLH010000043.1:6432-7600 GCA_964654815.1 uncultured Actinomycetes bacterium | reverse complement strand
CCCTCTTCCAGAGACCGCTGGTCGATCAGAAATGGTCACTAAATCCCGCGCAGGACAGATGAAACGGACTCTTCCGTGTCGCTTGTCTAGCGCACGGAATTTTTTATTTTCTAGTGGCGCTCTGCGAAGTTCTCAAACAAACAGAAAGGTGAACCAGAATGGCTCGCCCAGATAAGACAGCGGCAGTTGCTGAATTAACTGAAGACTTCAAGTCTGCAGATGCAATTGCGCTAACGGAGTACCGCGGTCTAACCGTAGGTGCGATGAAGACTCTTCGTCGTGCACTTGGTATGGAGACAAAGTATTCAGTAGTAAAGAACACCTTGACCAAGATTGCCGCAAAGAATGCCGGAGTAGAGATCGATGATTCGCTACTTAAGGGTCCTTCTGCAGTTGCATTCATCAAAGGTGATTCAATCGTCGCCGCTAAGGCGTTGAAGGAATTCCAGAAGGAGAATCCATTACTTGTTATCAAGGGTGGAATCTTCGATGGTAAGGCGGTCTCGACTGCCGAGATTATGAAGCTAGCAGATCTTGAGTCACGTGAAGTGCTCTTGGCGAAGTTGGCTGGCGCGATGAAGGGAACCCTCTCAAAGGCGGCTCGTACCTTCGATGCGTTACGTATCAAAAAGGTGTCCGAAGGTGGTGCAAGCAACGACGTGGCAGAAGTTCCAGCACAAGCTGTGACTTCAGAAGTAGTTGCGGTAGCAGAAGAGACACCAAGCAATGCTGAGGCAGAGGTTCCAGCTCAAGCTGAAACCACAGAAGCTGTCGCAGTAACCGAACCAACAGAAACCTCAGCAGAGTAAACAAAGGAATAAATAAAAATGGCAAAGTTATCATCAGCAGATTTAATGGCAGCATTTAAGGAAATGACTGTTGTTGAACTATCAGAGTTCGTTAAGGCATTCGAAGAGGAATTCGATGTCACAGCAGCAGCTCCAGTCGCAGTTGCAGCAGCCGGTGGCGCTGCAGCAGGTGGCGAGGCAGCAGCGGCTCAGGATGAGTTCACAGTTATCCTCGAAGATGCTGGCTCACAGAAGATTGCAGTCATCAAGGAAGTTCGTGCGCTTAACTCAAGCTTGGGCTTGAAGGAGGCAAAGGATTTAGTTGATGCCACACCTGCAACACTTCTAGAGAAGGCAAATAAGGAGACCGCAGATAAGGC
>CAZZLH010000043.1:0-6332 GCA_964654815.1 uncultured Actinomycetes bacterium | reverse complement strand
TTTCGGCTTGCACCCTAGCTAGTCGAAAAAGATAAACCCCGCTTATTTTGGAAACGAAATGAGCGGGGTTTTTACTTTAGAAGTGAAGCTCTATTTTCAATCCACCAAGCTCACTCTTGCCAAAGTGAAGTTTGGCCTGGATAGCGTTAGCGCACTTTTGAATCAAGCTCATTCCTAGACCAGAGCCCCCAGTGAGTCTAGATCGCGATGAATCAAATCGTTCAAATGGCTTATCAGGGATTACTTTGAGCCCAGGCCCACCATCTTCAATAACTAGCCGCTGGTTCTTTAAGGTAACTTTAATAGGAGCGGAAGTTGGCGTATGAATTCGAGCATTATCGAGAATGTTTGTCACTAATACATCGACCAATTGATATGGCGCATTAATCTGAACCGGACTTAGTTCCAAGTCAACAGAACGCTCTGGCTGCAATAGCTTTAGATCCGCCACCTTTTTACTAATTAACTCCGATAGCTCAATATCCTCAGCTTCACCCAGGTTCTCCTCTTCAAGAGCGGATAAGGCGAGCATTTGATCAATGATCTTCGCCATTCGAATCGACTCATCATTTATGCGCTGGGCATAATCTTTAGGAGGCTCTTTGCTGCTCAAGAGCAGTTCGGAATAGCCACGGATCACGGTCAAAGGGCTCTTGAGTTCATGCGAGGCATCTCCTATGAACTCTCGCATTCGAATCGCCAAAGAATTCAAACGGCTATCCCTCCTAAAGAACAGCGCAATCAATAGCGAACTGATGAAGACCAAACCCAAATTAAAAAGTAGCGTGGTGCGCAAGGATTTTTTATAGATATCCTCGATCTTTTTGGTGGAGAGATAGAACCCAAGAGACTCGCTATCGCTCAAAGGTAGATAGATATGAATATTGCCACTCTCTTCTTTAGGCGCTTGCTTTGCTTTGAAGATCTTTGAGGCATCGGGGAGTTTGAAATCGGTGCCAGCATTTTCAGCCAGATAAGAGATCTTTTGCTCATCCGAGATATAGATAAGCGTCATTGGGATAGGGCTCTGTTCTGCCAGTAACAGAGCAAATGAAATTGGATCTTCACCGGAAGTTGTAATCTGCTTTGTGGTGTTGTTGAGCAATTGGATGTAATCGTCAACCTGGTTCTGTCGATTCAAATAAGCTGAGTAGAAACCACTGGCAAAGGTAGAGACGGAGAGAATTATGGTGACTACCAAAATCAGTCTCGTGGTGAGTTTCATTTATTCACCAATTTGAATCCCACACCCCGTACCGTTTTGATTCCTTCATACCCATCTCGGTGCAATTTCTTTCTCAAGTATGAAATATAGGTATCAACCACATTGGTATTGGTCTCAAAGTCCAGATCCCAAACTAGTTCCAGCAACTTATCTTTTTTAAGCACCATTCCCTGGTGCTCCATCAAGACAGCTAACAGGGCAAATTCAGTAGGAGAGAGGTCGACCAACTCCTCATTAAAAAAGACCTCATGCTCTGCCTCTCGTAAAGTGATAGGCCCACAAGTCATTTGGGCAATCTCACTCTGGCTATTTCGCCTTAATCTATTCTCAACTCGAAGCACCAACTCCTCGACCCCGAATGGTTTTCTGATGTAGTCATCGGCTCCAAGCTTTAGACCTCGTGTTACATCCTCTTTATCAACTCGAGCCGAGAGCATAAATATCGGCAAAGTTGGCGCGCTAGCTCTGGTTTTTTCTAATAGCGCAAAGCCATCGACATGTGGGAGATTCACATCGAGCATAATCAGGTCGAATCTCTCGTTGCGGATTAGGTCTAGCGCAATTAAGCCATCTGCAGCAGTAACAACTTCAAAGTCAGATAACTTCAAGACCTCAGCTATTAATTCCCTGATGCCTGCCTCGTCATCCACCACCAGGATCCGACCCTTACCCATGCGGAGAAGTTACCGCGTTTTTTAATTTAGTCACGGTTTTCCTATAGATATCCCTACAAACTGGCTGAGTTTTCACACAATTTTCACAAGATTGAGATGGATGATTCCTCCATCAGTTGCCCAATAGGGACAACAGGTTTAACGGGAAAAACAGGAGTTATAAAGGAGAGCAGAACATGAAAAAGAGCAGCAAAATCATCGGCGCACTAGCAATTGCAGCAGCGCTAACCGCGCCTTCAGTTGCGTATGCAGATACTGCAGCAACGCCAAAGCCAAAATCGACTTTGAGTGCAGCAGATAAGGCAGCACGCAAGGCTTCATTAGATGCCTATAAAGCTCAGATGGATGCCTACAAGAAAGCGATGACCGAATATGTCGCCAAAGTGAAGGCAAATGCGGCAGCTCGTAAAGCAGCAAACGATGCATTTAAATCTGCAGTAGATGCAGCAAAGAGCGCATTTGAAAGCGCAAAGGCTGGCGCCACAACTGCCGAAGGCAAGACTGCAGCGCTAAATGCTCGTAAGTCTGCGATCGCAGCCGCAACCTCTGCACGTAAGGCAGCGCTCGAAGCGATTGCCGCGCTACCAGCTAAGCCGGTTAAGCCGAGCAAGCCAGCGATCTAAAGCCAGACTCGCCCGAGGGGGCAGGAGGGGTGCTTTTACCCGATTAGACATGGGAATGCAAGCACCTATATCCTGCTCCCTCACACTTTTCTAAAAGCAAATAGGCCAAAGAGCATATAGCGGCTGGCGGCCTAATTGTCGTGTGTGCGATACGAAGCAAACTTCGTAGCTACTCGATGTCTTGGAAGGACAGAACTTGGCCGCGTCAAAGAATAAGACAGCTCCACGCCGCATCTCTTTCGCAAAAATCTCTGAACCACTTGAAGTACCAAACCTGCTAGCTCTCCAACGCGAGAGTTTTGATTGGTTGCTTGGTAATGAAGAGTGGCGTCAGCGCATGGCGAATTCACCAGAAGCGATTCGTGGCGAACTACCATCTCAATCAGGGCTTGAGGAAATTTTCGAGGAGATCTCTCCGATCGAAGATTTCCAAGGATCGATGTCACTCTCATTCCGTGATCATCGCTTTGAGCCACCAAAGTACACAGTTGATGACTGCAAAGAGCGAGACATGACCTATGCCGCTCCATTATTCGTAACTGCAGAATTTATGAACAACGAGACTGGTGAAATTAAATCCCAGACCGTATTCATGGGCGACTTCCCATTAATGACTCCTCGCGGAACTTTCGTAATCAACGGAACCGAGCGCGTTGTGGTCTCTCAACTAGTCCGTTCACCTGGCGTTTATTTCGAGCGCGCCATCGAAAAGGGTTCAGATAAAGATGTATTCACTGCGAAGATCATTCCTTCTCGTGGTGCATGGTTGGAATTCGAAGTAGATAAAAAGGATCAAGTTGGCGTACGCATTGATCGCAAGCGTAAGCAGTCCGTAACCATCTTCCTAAAGGCACTTGGTTGGACCGAGGAACAGATCAGCGAAAACTTCGGTGAATACGATTCGATTCGCCAAACTTTAGAGAAAGATAACGTCAAGACCCAAGATGATGCGCTGTTAGATATCTATCGCAAGCTTCGTCCAGGTGAGCCGCCAACCAAAGAAGCGGCGCAGAATTTAATTGAGAACTACTACTTCAATCCGAAGCGTTATGACTTGGCCAAGGTCGGTCGCTTCAAGATCAATAAGAAGCTAGGTCTCGAGCAGGAATTAGCTGCAAATCTACTGACTATCCAAGATATTGTCGCAACTCTTAAGTACTTGGTTGCACTACATCGCGGCGATTTAGTGATGGATTACGGCAAGGAAGTTCGCGTTGAAGCAGACGACATCGACCATTTCGGTAATCGTCGCCTACGCACCGTGGGTGAGTTGATTCAGAATCAGGTACGCACTGGTCTATCACGTATGGAGCGTGTTGTTCGCGAACGTATGACCACTCAAGATGTCGAAGCAATCACGCCACAGACCTTGATCAATATTCGTCCAGTAGTGGCATCAATCAAGGAGTTCTTCGGAACTTCTCAGTTGTCACAATTCATGGATCAGACCAATCCACTTTCAGGACTAACTCACAAGCGTCGTCTCTCTGCGCTTGGACCAGGCGGTCTATCTCGTGATCGTGCAGGTTTCGAAGTTCGTGACGTGCACCCATCTCACTACGGACGTATGTGTCCAATTGAGACTCCAGAAGGACCAAACATTGGTTTGATTGGTGGACTTGCAACTTATGCACGCGTCACCGCTTTTGGATTCATTGAGACGCCTTATCGCAAAGTCGTTAACGGTAAAGTCACTGACAAGGTTGATTATCTAACTGCTGACGAAGAAGACGAACACGTAATTGCTCAGGCAAATGCTCCATTGACTGCAGATGGCACATTTGCTGAAGCTCGCGTATTGGTCCGTCGTCGCGGTGGCGAAGTTGAATACATCCCAGCAGACGAAGTTGATTACATGGATGTTTCACCACGTCAGATGGTTTCGGTTGCAACTGCGATGATTCCATTCCTCGAGCACGATGACGCCAACCGCGCGTTGATGGGCTCCAACATGATGCGTCAGGCGGTTCCGCTAGTTCGTCCAGAGGCGCCACTTGTTGGTACCGGTATGGAATGGCGTAACGCAATTGATGCCGGCGATGTAATCATGGCTAAGAGCGCGGGCGTGGTCACAGAAGTTTCTTCAGATGAAGTAACGGTAATGACCAACGATGGCAAATATGATGTTTATTCATTAGCTAAGTTCCGTCGTTCAAATCAAGGAACTTCCTATAACCAGCGCGTTCAAGTAGCAGAAGGCCAGAAGGTAGAAGTTGGCACCGTAATCGCCGATGGACCTTCGACTGAGAGCGGCGAAATGGCGCTAGGTAAGAACCTACTCATTGCATTTATGTCATGGGAAGGCCATAACTACGAGGATGCAATCATCCTTTCGCAGCGCCTGGTACAAGATGATGAATTAACTTCAATTCATATTGAGGAGTACGAAGTAGATGCTCGCGACACCAAACTAGGTGCCGAAGAGATCACTCGCGATATTCCAAACGTCTCTGAAGAGGTACTTGCTGATCTAGATGACCGAGGCATCATCCGCGTAGGCGCAGATGTAGTTCCTGGCGATATCTTGGTTGGAAAGGTAACTCCAAAGGGCGAGACCGAATTAACTCCAGAAGAGCGATTGCTTCGTGCAATCTTCGGCGAGAAGGCTCGCGAAGTTCGCGACACCTCGCTAAAGGTGCCACACGGAGAATCCGGCAAGATCATTGGCGTTAAGGTCTTTGAATCAGAAGAGGGCGATGAGCTTGGTGCCGGAGTAAATACTCTGGTTCGAGTTTATGTCGCACAGAAGCGCAAGATTCAAGTTGGTGACAAGTTGGCAGGTCGCCACGGTAATAAGGGTGTTATCGCAAAGATTCTCCCAATCGAAGATATGCCATTCCTTGAAGATGGCACTCCAATCGATGTAATCCTTAATCCGCTTGGTGTTCCTGGTCGTATGAATGTCGGCCAAGTTCTTGAGATGCACTTGGGATGGGCGGCAAAGACTGGATGGGATCTATCTGGCGTCTCTGATGCTTGGACCAAACATCTTGAAGAGATTGGTGCTGCAAAGGCAGCGCCCGGAACCAAGGTCGCAACTCCAGTATTCGATGGCGCAAAGGAAGATGAAGTCGCTGGATTGCTTGGCGCCACACTTTCAAATCGCGATGGCCTCCAACTAATTGGTTCGTCTGGAAAGGCGAAACTTTACGATGGTCGAAGCGGTGAGCCATTTCCAACACCAATCTCAGTTGGATATATGTACATCTTGAAGTTGCACCACTTGGTGGATGACAAGATTCACGCACGTTCAACTGGTCCATACTCAATGATTACTCAACAGCCACTTGGCGGTAAGGCTCAGTTCGGTGGTCAGCGCTTTGGTGAGATGGAAGTTTGGGCGCTTGAAGCATACGGCGCGGCTTACACCTTGCAAGAGTTGCTAACCATCAAATCTGATGACGTGCTTGGTCGCGTAAAGGTTTATGAGGCGATTGTTAAAGGCGAGAACATCCCAGAACCAGGAATCCCAGAATCATTCAAGGTCTTGGTAAAGGAAATGCAATCGCTATGTCTAAATGTGGAAGTACTTTCATCTGAAGGTGTCGCAATCGAGATGCGCGATACCGATGAAGAGGTATTCCGTGCGGCCGAAGAGCTCGGTATCAACTTGTCACGAGTTGAGCCAAGCAGCGTAGAAGAGGTTTGATTCGATGATTGATGTAAATTTCTTTGATGAACTACGAATTGGTCTTGCTTCAGCAGATCACATCCGCGCTTGGTCCTTTGGCGAGGTTAAGAAGCCAGAGACCATCAATTACCGCACATTAAAGCCAGAGAAAGATGGCCTATTCGATGAGAAGATCTTTG
>CAZZLH010000042.1:0-8563 GCA_964654815.1 uncultured Actinomycetes bacterium | reverse complement strand
AAGCAGTAATTAGTAGCGAGCCAGCGATTTGGTGATACTTCGCTGCCTCCACTAAAGTTGGGTTTACCGACGCGGGGTGGAGCAGCTCGGTAGCTCGCTGGGCTCATAACCCAGAGGTCGTAGGTTCAAATCCTGCCCCCGCTACTAGTACTGGTTTACTTATTGTTACTGATTTACTTATTGTTAATTTCTTTAATTAATCCAATTACTTATCTAGCTTTTGCTAACCGTAATGCCGAAGACAGTAAATATTGCGGCTAGCAGATGGCAGATAAAAGCTGCAGCCGTTAAGGCATGGAAGAGCTCGTGAAAGCCGAACCAATTAAGATTGAAATTAGGCTTCTTAGTTGCATAAACAATCCCACCAAGTGTGTAGAGCACCCCACCGAGCACAATTAGTAAGAAGACGACCACGCCACCATTTCTATAGAAGGTGGGTATAAATGCCACCGCGGCCCAACCTAAAAGGATGTAGGCCGCAACGTAGATCCATCGTGGCGCCTTAAGCCAGACAATCCTCATGAATGCGGTGCCGAGCGCACCAATCCATATAGCTAGTAACAAGATTCTTCGCTCTTGGTCGGGTAAGAGAAATACTGAGAATGGGGTATAGGTACCAGCGATCAAAATTGGAATATTTGCATGATCAATTCGGCGCCAGAGTCCGCGGTATCTATCGCTCCATTTCACGCGATGATAGAGCGCGCTACAGGTAAAGAGCGTGACTGCGGTCAAGGTAAAAATACCCAGCGTAATACGGCCACGTAACTCGGAAGCCGCGGAGATCATCACCAGACCAGCGACCAAAGAGATTGGTGACATCACCAGATGGATAACGCCACGTAACTTTGGCTTGGCTAGGCCTGAGGTGTTTTGCTCCAATTATTTGATCCGTAGCGAATTAGTGACCACGAATAAACTGGAGAGCGCCATCGCGGCCGCGCCATACATTGGTTTTAGGTATCCCAGTGCTGCAACTGGAATACCTACTACGTTATATACAAATGCCCACATTAAATTGCCACGGATAGTCGATAGTGTGGAT
Organism: uncultured Actinomycetes bacterium; assembly: GCA_964654815.1. Classification (GTDB taxonomy): domain Bacteria; phylum Actinomycetota; class Actinomycetes; order Nanopelagicales; family Nanopelagicaceae; genus ZLKRG08. The sequence goes on along the minus strand of CAZZLH010000042.1, from coordinate 7,518 downwards.
TTTGAAAGTTCCAGCGCATCAGGGATTGATTTAAGCGCGGGGTTAGTCAAAGTTATATCTGCAGTTGCAATTGCAGTATCGGTACCAGTACCAATTGCCATTGATAGATCAGCGGCAGCAAGAGCAGCAGCATCATTTACTCCATCGCCAATCATTAAAACCTTCTTGCCTTCGCTCTGGAGTTTCTTGATGTGTTGAATCTTCGCCTCCGGAGTGGCCTCGGCTACGACTAAGTTCTCGTGAATTCCCACTGCATGTGCGGTATTTAGCGCGACATCAACATGATCTCCAGTTAATAACCAGACATCGATATTGCGCGTATTTAAGATCGAAACGGTGCTCTGGGCATCTGCTTTGATTGAGTCACCCACGGCAAATACCGCTAGCGCCACGCCCTCCCAAGCCAAAACTGAGATGGTTAAACCTTCTCCTTGCGCATCTGCAATAGCTTTGGCGATTTTGGGATGAAACGCGACAGAAGAGTGCGCTACTGCAGCAGGTGAACCAATTATTACTACCGCACTTAACTCGCCAAGTTTGACTCGCCCTGCCGCACCAGCGCCAGGTGTAATCTGAAATTCAGTAATTGGAAGCGGCTTAGTTAATTTTGCATAGCGCACAATCGCTTCAGCAATCGGGTGGTTGTTCTGTGATTCGATCGAAGCAGCGCTCTCGATGATCTTGGCTTCGCTCGCAATCTGCTGCCAAGTCGCGCCAAGTACTTGCGCTGCCTCAGGAACCACAGTGGCATGAACCACTTTCATGGTTCCGGTGGTCAAAGTGCCAGTCTTATCGAGCACCACATCGGTGATCTCTTTTGCGCTCTCAAGCGCCGAAGGTTTCCGTAAGACAATACCGCGCTGTGCGCCACGACCTGATGCGACTAGAAGTGCAACAGGGGTTGCTAAACCGAGGGCACATGGACAAGCAATCACCAAGACGGCAACGGCAATCTCCACCGAGCGAGCCAGCGTTGCGCCATTTGTAAAGCGCCAGAAGATAAAGGTTGCGATTGCCAGAGTTGTAACAATCGGCACGAAGATTGCAGAGATGCGATCTGCCATTCGTTGTATCGGGGCTTTCTCGCCTTGGGCGGTAATTACCATCGAAGTAATGCGAGCGAATTCGGTCTCTTTCCCAACTCTGGTGGCTCTCACCTCGAGATAACCATTTTGATTAACCGTCGCACCAATTACGCGATCACCAGGTGCGACCTCGATTGGCGCTGATTCTCCGGTGATCAATGAATTATCAACTGTTGAAGCGCCTGAAACCACTACGCCATCAGTAGCAATGCGCTGTCCAGGGTTTACGACGAATATGTCACCAAGCTCTAATTGCTCGACTGGAATCAGAAGCGGCAAGCCACCGCGTTTTACGGTTACCTCTTTGGTGGAGATTTTCAATAATTCTGAAAGCGCGCTGCTGGCGCTGCGTTTTGCGCGTGATTCCAAAAAGCGACCAAGCACAACTAGCGTAACAATCGATGCGGAGACTTCAGTGTAAATGGAATCTAAATCGTAGGCAGTGGCGTAGATAGACCAACCAAAAGCGGTAAGCGAGCCCAGCGAGATTAAGTTATCCATCGTGGGGTGGAAGAAATTTCGAAGTGCGGCGCGATGGATGGGAAATGCAACTATCAACACCACCGGTGCACTCAGGATTAATAGAGCGCTATGTACTAATTGATGGAAGCTATCGGTGGGATTCTCTAGATTAAAGAGTTTTAGTAGTTCAAGCAACCAATTTCCAAAATCCATCTGCCAAGACATGACCATCGAGAAGAGGACGACCGGGATCGTGAAAATCGCGGCAAAGATAAAGGCCAGGCTGGATTTTTTGCTATGCAAGGTAATGGCTTCGTTATCGCCAATCTCTACTCCGTCATAACCTGCACCTTTGATTGCTTTGATGATCTCCTTGCCGCTTACTTCAGCAGGTGCCAGAACATGTGCAGTCTCAGCGGCGAAATTAACGGTGGCCGATACTCCAGGTAGTGAATTTAATGCGCGTTCGACTGAGTTAACGCAGGCATTGCAGGTCATGCCACTTACTTTGAAAGTTCTAGGCTCAACCATTTAAGCGCTTTAACACCGAATCCTTTAATAGCCCATTTGTAGATAGCCCGCTCTTGCCAAAGGGGCCAGCATTTCCTTCCAGGTCAGAGAAAGTTCCGCCAGCTTCACGCAGCACGATATCTAGTGGCGCCATATCCCATAAAGCTAGCGTTGGTTCGATCGCTACATCCATCACACCTTCGGCTACCAACATATGTGACCAGAAATCGCCGACTGCACGGGTGCGCCAGGCTTCATTCACTATCGATTGAAAACCACTAAGCCTTGAACCAAAACCAACAAAATCCGAATAACCGACATGTGCATGCTTTATTTCATTTACTTTAGAAACGGAAATCTTCCGCGGTGCTCCATTATTTGAATTTACAAAGGTCGTGTATGCGCCACCACCTTTAGTGGCAAACCAAGTGCGCGCAAGTGCTGGTGATGAGATTACGCCTACTACTACCTCGCCAGATTCGACTAGCGCTATCAAAGTCGACCAGACTGGTAAACCGCGCAGGAATGACTTGGTGCCATCGATTGGATCAATAACCCAATAACGATCCTTACCGCTGATATCCGAACCGAACTCCTCACCGACAATGCCATCAGTTGCTCGCTCTGATTCGATAATTTCACGGATACATTTCTCGGTGGCTTTATCGGCATCGGTTACGGGAGAGGCATCGGGCTTAGTTTCGATAACTAAATCTTGGGCCAGAAAACGTGCCATGGTTACGGCATCTGCGCTCTTTGCGATTCTCCGCGCTAAATCTAAGTCTGCAGCATATTTATCTGAAGCGTATTCAGCCATTTACTTATTCTAACCCTGCAGCCAGCAAGCTCTGCAGGCTTCGAACCCGCGAAGCGCGCTCAGGGATTTCTTCGCCATTTGGCGCCATCCATTGATTTAGCTTGCAATCAGGTTCATTATGTGAGCAATTCGTCATACAGGTATTTGTGATTACAAGTAAGTCATCAAATGCTGCGATGATGCGAGCAGGATCTAGATGAGAAAGACCGAAGGCACGAACGCCAGGAGTATCAATCAACCAACTATCAGCGAGAGCTTTATGAGTAGAAAGATCACTTAACGGTACTGCGAATGCGGATGACGAGGTGTGGCGACCTCTTCCAGTGACATCATTTACATCACCAGTCTGCCTATCTGCAGCAGTTAATTTATTTAATAAGGTGGATTTACCGACACCAGAGTGGCCAACCATGACCGAAACTTTGCCATTTAGCGCTGCATGTAAATCAGCTAAGTTGCTCTCACGGTTTAATGCAAAACAGCGGACCCCGATTGATTGGTAATCGTTTATGAAATCTGGCGCTGGCGCTAAATCAGTTTTAGTAATCACCAAGATTGGGTCGATATCTTCCGTGAATGCGCTAACCAAGAATCGATCTATCAGACCACGCTTTGGTGCTGGATCTGCAGCAGCTGCAACAATCACCATTTGATCGATATTTGCGGCGATACTCCGTTCGAATTGGGCAGAGTCATCAACCGTGCGCACCAAAACGCTCTTACGCGGCTCAATTCCAACGATTCGCGCCAAGCTACCTTGCGCACCACTTACATCTCCAACCAATCGAACATAATCGCCCACGGCTACAGCTTTAGGTCCAAGTTCGCGAGCTTTCATCGCCGAAACTTCAGTACCATCTGGCAAAACGCAGGTGGTGCGCCCACGATCTACTGTGATTACAAAGGCACGGATTGCATCATCATGGCTTGGGCGATCTTTGGTTCGAGGTTTGGTACGTCTACTTGGCCTGATCCGCGCATCAGATTCGTCGTAATCACGTCTACTCATGCAAGCAACGAGCTCCAAAGCCCAGGAAAATCTGGGATCGTCTTTCGGGTGGTGGCGATGTTCTCTACTTCGATGCCATCGACAACTAAACCAATGGTCGCGCCAGAGGTAGCTAAACGATGATCCTCGTAGGTACGAAATACCCCAGCGTGCATTGGTTTGGGGTTGATGCGAAGTGCGGTTGGCTCTTCGATTACCTCGCTACCCAAGCCATTTAACTCGGTTCGTAGCGCCTTTAAACGATCAGTCTCGTGCAATCTCAAGTGGCCAATTCCCTGTAAATAGGAAGGTGAATCAGCCAGAGCACATAACGCCGCGATGGCTGGCGTTAATTCGCCGACATCGTGGAGATCAATATCAATGCCATGAATCTCTCCGTTGCCAGTTATCTTCAAACCATCTGCCGCGAATTCGACAACTGCACCCATTTTGCCAAAGATCTCTCTAAGTTGATCGCCTGGTTGCGTTGTTTGTTTGGGCCAATCTGCAATGGTTACGGAACCACCACAGACCATTGCAATCGACATAAATGGTGCCGCGTTAGATAGATCTGGTTCGATTACCAAATCTTGTGCCTGTAATTTGCCCGGTTCTACACGCCAAGTGTTGGCGGCTTTATCCACAGTAACTGTGGCGCCGAAATCACGGAGCATCTGCACTGTCATCTCGATATGGGGCATAGATGGCAGCGCACCGCCCACATGTTTTGCGGTGATACCTAATTCGGTGCTCGGACCAATTAAAAGTAGCGCTGATAGAAATTGTGAAGATGCGCTGGCATCGATATTGAGTTGTCCGCCACGAATCTTGCCGCTGGCGTTCTCGGAGCTTGATTTATTCTCAAGGGTAAATGGCAGTGCATATCTGCCGTCATGCGATACCGAGATACCTAACTCCTCTAAAGCTTTAATTACTGGGCCAAGTGGTCTCTCATGAGATCTGGGATCGCCATCAAAAGAGATTGCGCCATTAGCTAGCGCGGCAAGTGGTGGTAGAAAACGCATGACTGTTCCGGCATTGCCGACATCGATCTTTGCCGGCCCATTTAATGAGCCACCGGTAACTTTGAAAATAGTTGGATCGGAGTCATCAATCTGCACGCCAAGCGCCTTTAATCCAGCCACCATCAATTCGGTATCGCGCGAGACCAAAGGGCGTCGAAGTATTGAAGTGCCAGATGCTTGCGCCGCGAGAATTAGCGCGCGATTGGTGACTGATTTGGAGCCAGGAATAACCACTCGCGCAGCTACTGGTTTTTTTCCGCGAAAGGGCGCACGCCAATTAGTTGTGTGCGCAGTAAAAGTCATATGGCGAATTCTATCGCGTTAATGCATAGGTAGAATTCCGATTATGTGCGGCCGATATGCGCAAACCCAAGAGATGCGTGACTTGGTCGAAGAGTTTGCGGTGACGGGTAAATTCCCAGAGCAAGCGCTTCCAGCAAATTGGAATATCGCACCGACCAATCAGATTTATATAGTCCGAAATGATTCCCAAAATCGCCGAGAACTCTCTATTGCAAGCTGGGGAATGATCGGACCTTGGTTGACCGATGAATCCGAAGCTCGCGCATCTCAGTCACGTGCAATCAATGCAAGGTCAGAATCAATCCACGAGAAACCAACTTTTCGTGATTCATTTAAATCTCGTCGCTGTTTGATCCCGGCAGATGGTTATTATGAATGGGCTACTGAGCTAGGCAGATATAAGACCAAACAACCATTCTTTATCTCTAGCGATGAAGGTAGATCGTTGCCATTGGCTGGAATCTGGAATTCTTGGCGATCGCCTTCTGGTGATTTTGTACAGAGCGCTTCGGTAATCACCAGAGAATCTGTGGGTGAATTGGCCAAGATTCATCATCGTATGCCGGTGATTATGCCGAGAGATCGTTGGGATGCATGGTTGGATAATCAACCACATGAAACAGCCGAGTTATTGGATTTGATGCAGTTACCAAAACCTGATGCACATTTGCATGTTGCGCCAGTGAGCGATGCTGTTAATAAGGTGGCGAATAATGGGCCGGAACTACTCATTCCAATCTCAATTACGGAGCCAGAGACGCTCTTTTAGGCGGGGAATAATCCCCATTTACCTAATTGTTATACGTCTATATGGTCACAGAACAGGGTTCTACGCGCGCACGCCGGCAGGCGGCCAAAGGCGTACTTGAGGCGCTACCAGTACTCTTGTCTCAAATGTCATCTAAGGAACTGGTAAAAGAGAGCGCGTCCGATCGCAATGCGCGTTTCGAACGCGATGCGATGCAATTTGCCGACCAACTTTATGCCGCAGCGCTTCGTTACACCAAGAATCCAGATGATGCCAAAGATTTGGTCCAGGATACATATCTCAAAGCCTTTACCTCTTTCCATCAATTCGAAGAGGGCACAAATTTAAAAGCCTGGCTTTACCGAGTTCTCACCACTACTTTTATCAACAATTACCGCAAAGCACAGCGTCAGCCACAACTTAGCGCCGATGCTGAGGTAGAGGATTGGCAGTTACATAAATCTGCCTCACATACCTCAGATCAGGGTAAATCCGCGGAAGTTACCGCTCTTGAAAACCTGCCAGATTCTGATGTGAAGCGCGCTCTGCAAGAGATCCCAGAAGAGTTTCGCATGGCGGTCTATTTGGCCGATGTCGAAGGTTTCTCTTATAAAGAGATCGCAGAGATTGTGGGAATTCCTGCTGGCACCGTGATGTCGCGACTACATCGCGGCCGCAAACAATTACGCGAGAAGTTAACGGATTACGCCCGTGAGTTGGGATATGTAAAGGGCGGTGATCAGTGATGGAGATGCAATGTGATCAAGTAAAGCATGCGCTGCTCTTGCTGGTCGATGGCCCAGAGTTCTTTGAGGCCAATAATCTTGATCCAGTCTCTGTAGATTCTCATCTGGATAAGTGCCCGAGCTGTCGCCTTGAGGTAGAGGCCGAGAAATTGGCACATCAATTGATGCGATCTATGTTGCAGCGCTCCTGCTGCGAGAAGGCACCGGATTCATTGATTGATTCGATTCATCAGCAATTACAGGCGGCGATGTTCCAACAGAGCTCACCTCAGGTGGTAACTGAGTTTCGAATGAGCCAAGTCTCGATCGAAATCGATGAATTTGGCCAGGTCGTGCAACGCGAAATTCACATTGAATCGACCCAAGAATTCCACGATCCAGATAAGTTTTAAGTTATAAATAGGGCGTGAGTACCGCCCAAGTCAATGAGATGCCGGAAGGTTTTGTCGGCGCGCTTGGCTTTGCCACAATGACAGTTCGCCCCGGTGATACTGCTGCAGCAAATGGCATCGGTGATTTAACCGTTGTAAATAATGGTGTTCTGGTTTCGCTCATGGAATCTGCCGCGATTACTGCAATCAATGAATTCTTTGAGACTGGAATCTCGACTATCTCAACCTCAATGAGCCTGACTTTTATAACTAGCGCGGCAATTGGCGCAGAGTTACAAGCGAGCGCTCAGTGTGTAGCGCAAGAGGGCAATGATTTAGAGTTCAATATCGAGATCTACGAAGGCGAGCGCTTGGTAGCGCAGGCTACTCAGCGTCGCCAAATCGTAGATCGCGTGACTTTCTTAGCTCGAACTGCTGCGCAGAGTCTCTTCGAAGCAAAATA
>CAZZLH010000041.1:4405-8564 GCA_964654815.1 uncultured Actinomycetes bacterium | reverse complement strand
TCAGGAATGATGAGTAATTTCGGCAGTTCAGAGGTGCATTTTGCCCAGATGATGATTCCGCATCACCAACAAGCGATTCAGATGTCAGATATCGCACTTAAGAATTCTTCTAATAAAGCTATTTTGGATTTAGCAACCAGAATCAAGGCAGAGCAGGCGCCAGAGATCCAGCAGATGACTGGTTGGCTATTGGCCGCTGGAGTGGATCCAAATGCTACGCACACAATGGCGATGGATGGCATGCTTACGGATTCTGAGATAACTGAGCTGCAGAACACTAAGGGCGCCAAATTCGATCGGCTCTTTTTGGAAGGGATGATCAAGCATCATGAAGGAGCGCTATCGATGCTCCATATGATCAAAAACAGCAGTAATTCGGAGGCGAAGAAGTTGGCTACTGATATCGAACGGGTTCAAAAGCAAGAGATTGCTGAGATGAAGAATTACTTAAATCAAGATTAGATAAAATCCCAAATACTCATGGCTCAGAATTCAGATCGCGAAAGTTATTTTCCTAAGATTGAAACAAGGTACGGACAACCGATGAAGTATTGGTTTGAGGTCATGCGCGATATCAAGGAGTGGAAATATCCCCAACAGATATCTTTTTTAAAAGAGGAACATGGCTTTTCCCAAGCCCATGCAAATGCTTTGGTTATGTACTCACGTGGATCCAAGAGTGCCAAACGATTTCAAACCTTGACCGAGTACTTGGTCAAGGAAGATAAATCCAAACAAAAGACCATCAAATCAATCATGAAGGTCATCTCTAGCAAATATCCCAAAACCGATTGGGTAATTTCCTGGAATCATCCCATGTTGAAATATGGTGACAAATACATTTTTGGTATCTCAACCGCTAAGAGCCATATTTTGCTCGCACCATTTGATCCAAAAATTCTACGGAAATTTGCAACCGAGCTTAAGGATTATAAAGTCAATAAAAAGACCTTCCAAGTTCCAGTCGACTGGAAAGTAGATAACACTTTACTTCTAGGGATGATCAAAGAGGCGCTTAAGAAGTAGCGGAGCCTCTCTCAAATCGTTCAAAACTCCAAAGATCCAGTTCATCTAGATTGACCACATCTAGATTATTAACTGCAAGTATGTCGGCGATCTGTGCGCGATGTTCAGTTGCATGATGTATGACCTGAGCTAATACCGAAGATGTCAGGTAAGAAACCGTCTCGCCGTATCTAATAAAAGTAAGCATCTCATCGGGTAATTCCAAGAAACTTTGGATTGTCTGGTCGTTCTCTCTTGATTTAACGGCTAGCTCACTCATCCCAGCAGGGGTAAGTGGAAACTCTGATTCGGGTAATGGCGGCTGCTTCTGCAACCTCGAGATAAAGCGTCCTTGGGCAATCACGATGTGATTTGCGATCTTTCCCACCGACCATTCAGGATTCCATGCGGTGTACGAAAGTGCAGTTTCCGGTATTTCGGAGAGTTGAGTGAATATTTGATTATTGGCCCAAGCCATGTGGCGGAATAGTCGTTTTAGAGTTGCATCGCTCATTTGAGCAGTCTAATCAATCCGTCAATAGTGGCTATTATTCGCTTAGTAAAATTCCATAGCTAAAAAGCAAAGGGTCAAAGCGTGCAGGCAAAGGTTGAAGACCAACAGAGCATCTTGCGCGTCTCCCAACTGGATTTACAGCTCGCTTCACTCAATCAGAAAATTAAAACTCTGCCTGAATCCATTAGGTATCACGAAATAAATGTGGAACTACAGACCACTCGAGATTTGCGAATTGCAGCAGAGACCGAATTAAGTGACCTCAGTTCTGAGATAAATCGAGCTGAGAATGATGTCGAACAAGTAGCGAAGCGAATCGAGAGAGATGAAACTCGATTAAGCGCCGGCCAAGGCTCACCAAAAGAGTTAGAGCAGATGCAACATGAACTTATCTCTCTAAATGCCCGTCGCGCTGAATTAGAAGAGGTAGAGCTTGAGGTGATGCTTCGGGCAGATGGCATAAAGGCTCGAATCACCGAACTAAAGGCAAATGAATCTAGATTGCAATCAGATTTAACTGCGGCCGAAACTGCTCGCGATCTCGCCTTAGCAAATCTCAACAACGAAGTTAAAGATACGCAGAATTCTAGAAATGATTTGATACCGCAAATAGAAAAAACGCTGGTAGACCTGTATGAAAAGATTCGGGCAAACGGCATAGCCGGGGCTGCTAAGTTAGCCAACGGGCAATGCACCGGATGCAATCTTTCGATAAATGCGGGCGACTTAGCCAAGATAATGGCGCTTGCCCCTGAAGAAGTGGCTCGATGCGAAGAGTGCCGCTGTATCTTGGTGCGGTAATGGGTAGAACTTTTCAAGTCACTGCTGATGGAGGATCAAGGGGCAATCCGGGTCCGGCAGCTTTTGGGGCATTAATCACTGAGAACGGCAAGATTATTGCCGAGTTATCGGAATTTATCGGTACTGCAACAAATAATGTCGCTGAATATAGTGGATTAATCGCAGCGCTCAAATACATCAATAAATTAGATAGAGATGCAAAAGTAGAAGTCTCAATGGATTCTAAATTAGTAATCGAGCAGATGTCAGGTCGCTGGCAGGTAAAGAATCCTGGTATGCGAGAATTAGTAAAACAGGCGATGGCTGCACATACTCCTGCGCTGATTTCTTACAAATGGATCCCACGCGAGCAGAATGAACATGCTGATCGATTAGCGAATAAGGCGTTAGATGAACGAGTCGATGGTTTTATCCCAGAGCTTCCGGCGAATCGATTAACAGACAGACTGCGCCATCCAGAAGTCCCAACGTATATTTATATGGTCCGCCACGGTGAAACAATTCTGACGCCAGATCGCAAATTTTCTGGTCATGGAAAATTAGATCCCCCTCTCACCGAAGATGGCTTATTCCAAGCGCAAAAGGTCGCGGATGAGATTGCGAAACTCAAACCCGAGGTATTGATTGCTTCACCTTTATTGCGCACCCGACAAACTGCGGCAGAGATTGCAAAAACCACAGGCCTTGAGCCAATTTTTGATGAAGCTTGGTATGAATGCAGTTTTGGTGAATGGGATGGGCTATCCATAAATGAGGTGAAGGAGAGATGGCCTAAGGAGTATCAGGCTTGGATCTCCACCAGCGCTTACACCCCACCTGGTGGTGAATCCTACGATGACCTGGCAGCGCGCATTGAACCGGCATTTGATGCGCTCGCCGAGAAATATCCTGGAAAAAAGGTCGTGGTAGTCACTCACAATGGCGTTATCAAGCAGATAGCAAGTATTGTTTTGGAAGGTAATCCCAATTCGCTCTTCCATATAGATATCAGCCCATGTTCGATATCTTCCTTCTCGATATGGCCAAGTGATGGTTTACGCGCAGTCCGATCAATTAATGAAAGAGGTCATTTCCGTTGATTAGCAATTCCGAGTGGATTTACACAGTAGCGGTATTAGTAAGCGTTATAACCATTGATTTACTGATTGCTATCTTACGTCGAAATAAAAAGACCACCGTGCTAGAGGCGGCAACTTGGACCTTTATCTATGTGAGCGCCGCAATTGCCTTTGGAATTTTGTTGCCACATTGGGGCAATGACCAGATGCAGAAGGAATTCTTCGCTGGCTGGCTCACTGAATATGCGCTATCAGTCGACAATATCTTCGTATTTATTCTTATTTTGACTAAATTAAAAATCGAAAAAGAGAAACAGCAACTTGTCCTGCTCATTGGAATTCTCTTTGCCATTGTTTTGCGCGTCATCATGATCTCAGCAGGCGTTACCCTAATTGAGCGATTTGGTTGGATCTTCTTCTTCTTTGGCGCCTTCCTTATCTACACTGCCTGGACCTTGGCATTTGAATCGAAAGATGAGGAGTGGCAAGAGGGCAAGATTTTGCTCTTCTTCCGAAACCGAGGCTTTAGCAATATCGCCATTGCATTTGTCGCACTCGGTATTACAGACCTGATCTTTGCAGTCGACTCAATTCCGGCGATCTTTGGATTAACACAGAATCCATACGTGGTGATTACTGCAAATATCTTTGCGCTGATGGGGCTACGCCAACTCTATTTCTTACTTGAGGAGCTATTAGATCGCCTGATTTATCTATCCAAGGGACTTTCTGTGGTTTTGGGCTTCATTGGAGTCAAGCTATTCGTCGAGGGCTTCCATCA
>CAZZLH010000041.1:0-4305 GCA_964654815.1 uncultured Actinomycetes bacterium | reverse complement strand
TTTCTGTGGTTTTGGGCTTCATTGGAGTCAAGCTATTCGTCGAGGGCTTCCATCAGGTCGGCATTCATGAAATAGCAGGGATTCACTTGACCAAGATTCCGATCGAAGCAAGTTTGCTCACAATTGTTACAATTTTGGTTATCACTGCCGTCGCAAGCCTTATGGCGACTAAGGGTGCAAAGTCGGGCAAAGATTAGATTCACGATTAGTTTGAAAAATCACGGATGTTCAGCAATTCTTCATTGCTATGGAATTTGTGACAATGTAAATTAAAGCCGGGTTCGTTCAACGGAGAATGCCTTGGCCACTAAATATGTTTACGCCTTTTCTGAAGGCAATAAAGATCAAAAAGATCTGCTCGGTGGCAAAGGCGCAAACCTGGCAGAGATGACTCGGATCGGAATCCCGGTGCCGCCAGGATTTACCATCACGACCGAAGCTTGCAAAGAGTATCTTGCAAAAGGCCAAGCTCCACTTGAGTTAGAAATTCAAATCACCAAAGCCCTACGAAATCTTGAAGACGAGATGCAGAAGCGCTTGGGCGATAAAGACGATCCGCTTCTGGTCTCGGTCAGGTCTGGTGCAAAGTTTTCGATGCCGGGAATGATGGAGACCATTTTAAATGTCGGGCTGAATGATGTCTCAGTATTGGGCCTTGCTAAGCAGACCGAAAATCCACGATTTGCATGGGATGCCTATCGCCGTTTGATTCAAATGTATGGCAAGACTGTTTTGAATATCGAAGGCCATAAATTTGCTACCAAACTGGAAGCTGCTAAGCAGACTCAAGGCGTAAAGCAAGATCAGGAATTGACTGTTGAATCTCTACAAAATTTAGTTACAAGTTTTAAAGAGATCATAAAAGCCGAATCTGGCCATGAATTCCCGCAGGATCCACGCGAACAGATGGATAACTCCATGCGCGCAGTATTTGATTCATGGAATACCGAGCGCGCCAAGCTCTATCGCCGCCGCGAACGTATTCCAGATGACTTAGGTACTGCGGTAAATATCGGCACCATGGTTTTTGGCAATATGGGCGAGGATTCAGGAACCGGAGTCTGCTTCACTCGAAATCCGGCAACTGGCGAGGCCGGTGCATATGGTGATTACCTACAGAATGCCCAGGGCGAGGATGTGGTCTCAGGTATTAGAAATACGCTCTCTTTAGAGGAGCTAGGTCGAATAGCCCCAAATATTTTCAAAGAGCTCAAATCAATCATGTACAAACTTGAGACTCATTATCGAGACTTATGCGATATCGAATTTACTGTAGAACGAGGCAAATTATGGATTTTGCAGACGAGAGTCGGTAAGCGCACCGCCTCTGCTGCCTTTCGTATTGCCATCCAATTGGTCGATGAGCAGATTATTAATATGGACGAGGCTCTATTAAGAGTTAATGGCAAGCAGTTAGCCATGTTGATGTTCCCGCAATTTGATAAGTCGAATGCGCCGGCTCCTATCGCAATTGGAATGGCGGCATCGCCGGGAGCAGCGGTTGGGCGTGCGGTATTTGATTCTGCAACCGCTACCGAATGGGCAGAGCGGGGCGAGAAAGTTATTTTGATTAGACGAGAGACCAATCCAGATGATCTCGGCGGAATGGTGGCAGCAGTTGGAATCTTAACCAGCCGCGGAGGTAAGACTTCCCACGCTGCAGTGGTAGCGCGTGGCATGGGAAAGACTGCGGTCTGTGGCGCGGAAGAGTTGGATGTAAATGAGTCAGAGCGATTCGCGCAAGTAAATGGCAGTCGAATTAATGAAGGGGATAAGTTATCAATTGATGGTTCAACCGGTGAAGTTTTTCTTGCCCAAGTTGATGTCGCTCCTTCAGTAATCGTTAAATATCTGCAAGAGGGAATCACAAAAGCAACTGAAGGTAAGAGCGAAGATATACAAGAGCTGATTCGTTCGGTTGATCGTCTGCTGCGCCATGCAGATCGCAGGCGCAGGCTTGAGGTCAGAGCCAATGCAGATACCGAGCAAGATGCAGCGACCGCCAGGAGATTTGGTGCGCAGGGAATTGGTCTTTGTCGCACCGAGCATATGTTCCTTGGCGAACGACGAGTTTTAATTGAGCGCGTGATCTTGGCAAAGAGTGCCAAACAGCGAGAATCAGCCCTTGCAGCGCTACTACCTCTACAACGAGAAGATTTCACCAACATCTTGGATGAGATGGATGGTTACACCACCACAATCAGATTACTCGACCCGCCGCTTCATGAATTCTTACCGGATTTGGGAGATTTGAAAGTTAAATCAGCGTTAGCTCATGATCATGGTCAGGTTGATCCGGAGATCGAGGAGCTACTCCATTCTGTCGAACGGATGCATGAATCAAATCCGATGTTAGGCCTTCGCGGCGTGCGCCTGGGATTGGTCTCACCTGGTTTATATGAGCTACAAGTCAAAGCCATCGCAGAGGCAATGGCAGCGCAGATACTTAAGGGAAAGAACCCCAAAGTTGAAATCATGATTCCGCTGGTTGGTTCACATATGGAGTTAAAACTGGTCCGAAGTGCAGCAGAGAAAGTTATTGCACAGGTTGCTCAGGAGCATAAAGTGGAGTTGCCGATAGAGATTGGCACCATGATCGAATTGCCAAGAGCCGCACTCACCGCAAATCGAATCGGCCTTGTGGCAGATTTCTTTAGCTTTGGAACCAATGATTTAACACAAACCACTTGGGGTTATTCCAGAGATGACGTAGAAGCAGAATTTTTCAGTCGTTACCTCGAACTAGGTGTTTTCACGATTTCGCCATTTGAGACTATCGACCAATACGGAGTGGGGGAGTTGGTAAAGATTGCTACCGAACGCGGTCGCAGCGTAAATCCCAAACTTCACTTGGGAGTATGTGGCGAACATGGAGGAGATCCAGAATCAATTCACTTCTTCAATAGCATCGGACTTGATTATGTTTCGTGCTCACCATTTAGAGTTCCAGTCGCAAGATTAGAAGCTGGACGTGCCGCAGTTACTTTGCCGAATTAATCGCAGCCTGAATAATCGGTGTGGCTTCATCAAATGATTGGATAAATGCCGCGCCTAATTGAATCCAGATATCGCCAACTAAGAGATTAATCCGCCAAGCTGGCATGCCATCTGCGCTGGTTGCGCCATCTGGCAATTTGTAAGCAGCAGTTTCATCAATGCCAGGGATATCTACTGGCAGAAGCCCTTCTGTGCTCCAACGACCGACCAATTCATCCCATAAACCATTTGCATTTAAGGCCCACATCACGGTGCCGCCAACTTCCGCATCCTCATCGCCATAGGTGCAGGCGCGGCCACCATTATTCAAAGCGGCATAAAGATCTGTGCCTTTAGCGGGCTGCCAATTTGCCGGAATGTATTTTGATGGCGGAATGATGCGTGCAAATGCAGCATTAACCTCTGGCAATTCGCATGTCGATGGAACTTCGTAACTTACATTTGCGGCAGGAGTTGGTGCGATATCAGAAGTCTGTGCATTGCTACTGCAACCACTCAATGCGCTCAAAGAAATCAAAGTCACGGCAATTGAGGAAACTTTAAATTTGCGTAGAGTATTTGCGGTATGCGTACGGACATCAGTTTTTCTGGTCAATTTCACAGTTGTAAGTGTAGGCAATAGACTTCTCCACGAGTCTCCCGGATCACCGCGTTAACCTCAAGCAATTGGGGCTACCGAGGAAAGTCCGGACTCCAAAGAGCAAGGCGGTGGGTAACGCCCACCCGGAGCGATCCGCGAGCACAGTGCAACAGAGAGTAGACCGCCAGTTTCCATTTATTTGGAAATCGGTAAGGGTGAAACGGTGGTGTAAGAGACCACCAGTATCTGTAGTGATACAGGTAGCTGGGCAAACCTCGCTTGGAGCAAGACCGCGTAGTTAACGTCCGAGAGCTGCTCGCTCAAGTTAACGGGTAGGTTGCTTGAGTTTGTAAGTAATTACAAACCTAGATGGATGGTGATCCCATAACTTAATTGGGATGGACAGAATCCGGCTTATAGGGCGACTCACATTAACAGCATGAAGGTCCTCACCTAAAAAGTGGGGACCTTCTCCATTTTAAAGTCTCTTCCGGAACATTTGAACATTTTTTGTGAGCAGGGTGCGATTTCTTTGTAACGTTAAATCATTAATCTCACACCGGTATACAAATAGGAGAATTGAGTTCAAAGATGTCTGAGATTGCAAACAAGTTCGTAGCCATTCAATTGACTCGTGATGAGGCAAAGGTATGGGCCACGGGCCTCGAGAAGGGCAGCAAGCCAGAGATTATCTTTGCTCCAGCAAAAAAAAGTTCCCACAACCATCT
>CAZZLH010000040.1:0-8828 GCA_964654815.1 uncultured Actinomycetes bacterium | reverse complement strand
CAAATCCTTCAAGGACTGCTGGGGCATTCTCGCGATAGATAACTACGACAAGTGCTGCGCCAACTAAGCCAAGGCCGACGGTCAACATGCCGACGACGCCACCGGTACGAAATGCGATCTGCACTGCGCCTTCAGATGACTTTTGACGTGCCGCTTCGGCGACGCGCACGTTGGCGCGAACTGCCAGCCACATTCCTTGATAACCAACCAACGCAGAGAATCCTGCGCCGACTAAGAAGAATATTGAGCGACCGATTTTGATTTCGGTGGTTCCGGGAAGTGCAAAGAGCAGTACGAATACGACTGCTACGAAAAATGAGAGGGTCCTGAATTGGCGGGTTAGATATGCCGCGGCGCCCTCTTGGACTGCTTGGGCGATTTCGCGCATCTTCTCGGTGCCATCGGACTTGGCCAAGATCTGGGCGCGAAGTGCGGCCGCGATGGCAAGTGCGGCAAGTGAGATGCCTAGGACTATGTAAACGTAGGTGAGATTGGTGCCGGTTACTTGGACCAGCGTGGATGAGCCAGCAGCTCGCATTAAGTTGCTCCTTCGTGTGGGGCGCTCTCTCCTTAGTGATCCGCTTGGAGATTACCTTTCTCCAAATGAATCGGAGAACCGCTTCCGGCTGCCCTGGCAGGTATGTAGCCCCTGCGGACAACTTTGGCCGCTTCCCTCTTAACGAGCGCGTTACGGCTTAAGTATGGGGCAAGGGCGCCTTTTCGGGCAAGTTATACCTTATATATACAAAATAAATCTCAAGGTGAGAGAGATGTTTGAGGGTAAGCCCTAAATGGCCGAAACAATCCAAGAGAACTTATAGACCCCGGGTTTGATCTTGTATTTGCCCAAAGTGTCTGGGCCACAGGATGCGGTTCCTACTCCGCGATGGGCCGCATCGATTGTCACCACGGTATTACCGCAACGCTTCACATAAACATTGTGTGTGGCAGCAGCTAAATCTGTTGACCTAACCGGCAAAACGGTAACAACTTTTGGCTTATCTAATTCTATTCGCAAACCTTTGCCATTTTTATTGGTCAATTCGAACCATCTAATACCAACCCGTGAGCCATTCTCTTGTGGTTTGATGTAATCGGTTAATTGCTCGGCAACTGAGGATTTGTATTTTCCGACTCGGCCAATGGCGCGATCGGGCACTGTTTCGTGAGGGCCAACGCCAAAGTATTGGTACTGATCAAGGGTGCCAGCTAATTCAAAATTGATACCTACTCGAGCCACGTCATGTAGTTGCTTAGGTAACGTGATAGTTTCTGAAACTTTGACGGATCCTGAAATTACTTCAACGACCCGCACATGTTTTACTTTGATTCCAGAACCGGTCTGCCAAATCTTGGTGATAATTGCCTTCTTGCCTTTGCGCACGACTTTGCTATCGGCAATCTCTAAATCACGTAGGCCCCATGCCTTCCATCTATGCGCGGCAGTTCCGATGGCATCATTATCGTTTGGAGCGCGCCATAGCGTTAATTTTGGAGCCACCTCTTGGTGCGGCAGCGCCAAATTGCCGCTGGCGTCAACAAGTTTATTTATTTCAAAACCAATCAATCCCTCTTCAACAATTTTTACGATTTTTGGCTTTGGGGCCTTTTTAGAGGCTAACGCAAATTGCTCCCAGGCAACCTCGCGACCATTCTTATCTTCCAGAATGAAAGTTAGGAAGCGCTCGCCTGGTTCTTTGCTTTTTAGCACTTTAGTAGGGATGGAAACCAGTACCGATTTACGTGGTTTTACTGCAGGAAGTTTTAAGTTACCAAAGTATTCTAAATCGCCATTGATGGTGACTTCGTACCGCAACTTATATCCGCTTAGATCTATGAAGAAGAACTTATTGAAGATTTGGAACTTGGCACCTTTGCGGGTAATAAATACTGGCGCGGCTAGATATTTAAACTCCTGCATTGCAGGCTTTGGGGTGCGATCTGGAAAGAACATACCATCGCAGACGAAGTTGCTGTCATGCTTTAACTCTCCGTAATCACCACCATATGCGCTGCGTTTGGTGCCATCCGGCAAGGTTTGATCAAGTCCGTGGTCCCACATCTCCCAGATAAACCCGCCTTGTAGGCCTTTATATTTATGAATTACATCCCAATACTCTTTAAGGGATCCATTGGAGTTACCCATCGCATGGGAGTATTCGCACATTATCAAAGGTCGTTTTGCCAGACTTGATTTGGCATAGCTTTCAATAGCCGTGATGCTTGGATACATGGGGCAGACCACGTCGGTTAGATCAAAATTGCCGGTCCAATTACCGCGAATCGCGCCTTCGTAATGAATTGGTCTAGTCGGATCAAAACTTCTGGCATACGCCGCTGCGGCGCGATGGTTAACACCTGCACCCGATTCATTACCCAGTGACCAGAAGACCACAGATGCATGATGGATGTCGCGTTGAACCAGCCTTGCCACACGATCGACAATTTGGCTGAGATATTTCTGGTCATCGCAGAACTGATTTTGGAAAGCATGGGACTCTATATTTGCCTCATCGACCACGTAGAAACCAAGTTCGTCGCAGAGCTCTAGAAATACCGGGTCATTTGGATAGTGCGAAGTGCGAATCGCATTGAAATTATTGGCTTTTAGCGCAAGTAGGTCTGCTCGATAATCTTCCTTGCTAATTACGCGACCAGTGCGCTTATTAAAATCATGGCGATTGATGCCATAAAAAACGATTGGCTGGCCATTGAAAAGTAACTCTTTACCCTTAATCTCAATGCGGCGAAAGCCCACTCTCTGCGTTGCGGTCTGAACTACTTTGCCATTTGGATCGAGCAGCAGATATTCGACTTCATATAAAACTGGGGTCTCGGCAGACCATGGGGCAACCGGAAGTTTGACTTGCAACTCCAACGGTCCTGGAATGATCGCTTCGGTCGCTAACCATGCTTCCTTGGCTGCCTTTGGCATCATGCCGGCCCAGTATTTTGATTGGAAAAAATCCTCACCAGCTTGAGATTCCTCAATGGTTTTCTCAATCCACTTTGGCGCCGACTTTTGAATTACTTTGGCCTCAACTTGAACTGGTTTCTTAGATAGACCTTTGCCAGATGTTAATTTCTGCGGTGAGATACGAACTTGTAGTTTGTAATTTACAAAAGATTCATCATTTAAGGAATTTATGTGCGCCCAAACTTTTAGGTGCCCAGTTTTATTATCAGGCAATAGAGTAGGTGTGGCATAGAGGCGCTCGATAAAGACTTTTTCCGTGAAATACAATTTCACAGATCTAGAAATACCACCGTGCCACCATTGATCCTGATCCTCGATGTATGTGGCATCTGACCACTTAACCACTTTAATTGTCAAAACATTGGTGCCAGCTTTGATGAATTCGGTGATGTCATATTCCGAAGCTAGGTGTGAATCTTTGCCTGCACCTACTGCGCTGCCGTTGATGTAGACAATATGTACAGACTCAGTTGCGCCAATCTGTAGCACCACTCGCTTCTGTGCCAAATTTTCAGAGAGTGTGAAGTCACGTTGGTAGATACCGGTTGGATTTGCTTCTGGCACGGTCGGTGCGAAGTGATCCCATGGCATCTGGGTATTGGTGTAGATAGGTTTATCGCCAAATGGTTGTTCGCCATCGACCATAGTCCACAGCCCTGGAACATCGATTGAATCCCAGTGATCTCTGCGCCCAATTTCTTGTTCTGGATTAAAGAGTAATTGGAAATCCCACTTTCCATCAAGCGAAAGATATGTGGGGTGCGCCAAATTGAGCATCGGCAAACGATTTACCGAAGAGGTCTCTGGGCTCTTCCAGATGTTTTCCATGATTTAGCCTTATTCCGTATTTAGCCCTGTTTAGCCCTTAGTTGAGCCAAGAGTTAAACCAGATACAAATTGGCGCTTGAGAATAAAGAAGATAATCAAAGTCGGTAGCGCAGCCATGATTGCGCCAGCAGCCAACATATTCCAGTCGGTGATGTACTCACCGCGCAGACGGCCAAGGGCCGCAGTAATCGGTCGTTTGGCATCGGTCTTCATCAATACCAAGGCCCAGAAGAATTCGTTGTAGATCCAAGTGGTCATCAAAACACTTAGCGCAGCTAATGGCGGTCTAAGTAGCGGCAGAATCACAGACCAGTAATGGCGGAAAACCGATGCGCCATCAACCAGTGCAGATTCGGAGATCTCTTTGGGAATGGTCTTCATATAAGAAGAGAGCACGAAAGTAGCAAATCCAACTTGGAATGCCACATGTATCAAGATCAGACCCCAGTACTGGTCATACAAGAAGTTGCGCTTTCCTACCAAATCTCCGATGTAGATATAGATCTTAAAGAGCGGAGCATAAACCAATTGCACTGGTAGCAAGTTGCCGGCGGTGAAAAGCAGCAACATATAAAGATTGAATTTAAAGGAGTAGCGAGTGGCGACGAATGCCAGCAGAGAGCCGAAGAAGAGCGTTAAAACCACCGCCGGTATTGCCACGATAAATGAATTGGCTAAGTAGTTCCAAACCTTCATCAATCGAAAAGCTTCTACATAATTATCAAAATTGAGATTCTTGGGTCTTGAGAAGACGCCAGATTCAATGATGTCCTGATAAGGACGTAGCGAGGTCCAAAAGGTCCAGAGAATCGGCAACAACCAGACCAGGGCAAAAAAACCTATAAACAAAGAGATGAAGAAGTCTTTGCGCTTCTGCGAATCACGATATTTCTTCATTGAGGCATCGCTTTTCATCGGTTCTCATCCTTAAAGACGGTCCTTAGGTAGAAGACAATCGGAGTGATTGAGAGCAGCAAGAGAATCACGGCATAGGCCGCACCCAACATCGAAGCAGATTGGCCGTAGATATTCTGGAAGACCAGCATGCCCAGGATCGGCCAGCCGGTGGAGGTGCCATAAATAATGTAAATCAAGTCGAATGCGCGAAGGGATTCGATCACGGTGATCACGATGACGATGACATTTACCGGTCCCATCGAAGGGAAAATCACCTTTTTGAAGGTCTGCCACTCGGTCGCGCCATCAATCGATGAAGCTTCGCGCAGAGATTGATCCACCGATTTAAGCCCGGCTAAATACAAGAGCATTACATAACCAATATGGCGCCAAGATGCGATAGACAGAATCACATAGGTATTGATGTCGTAGTTACCAAAGATCGGAATCGCATTCTCGATTCCAAGACCCATCAAACCTTGCACAAAACCACCGGGGCCTAACATGAACTGCCAGATGATTCCGATAACTGCTAGTGATAAGACCACCGGTAGGTAATAGATACTTTCATAGACTTTATGGCCGCGAATCCTGCGATCGATTTGATAGGCCAACAAGATGCCAAGTGGCGTAGCTAGAAAGGTAAACCACAATAACCAGTAGGTGTTATTTCGAAGCGCATCCCAGAATTGTGGTGATGCAGTAAAGATGGTGTGGTAATTGGCTAAGCCAGCCCAACGAATATTCGATAACTGCACACCATTCCAGTAGGTGAAAGACAAAAGGATGGTGCAGATTGCCGGGATCCAAACCAATGCGACATGTAAGAAGGTCGGTACACCAACAAATAACCCGAGCGTTAAACGATCGCTCCTAGAAAATGCCCGACGGCGACGAGATTTGTCTCTCGCCGCCGTCGTGGTCATTCCTTTACTTTACCTAATTTTTAGGGATTAGGACACCTGTGCTATTTAGTGATTAAGTTAATTAACCAATAATTAGAGCGCAGGTAGAGCTTCCCATGATGCTTGTAGTGAATCGACAACCTTGTTGATGTCTGCTGGATTCTTCAAGAAGTTCTGAATTCCAACACCAACTGTGGTTGCGAAATCATTACGGGTATCGCGATCAAGGAAGAACATAATGTTCTTAGCCTCTGCAACCACCGCAAGCTTCTGCTTGTTGAAAGCATCATAGTTAGTCGTGTCCATCTTGCTGTTGACATAGAGGTCAGTTGAGCCAGCACCTTGTGCTGCAATCATGCCCTCTTCGCTACCCCAGAACTCAGCAAGTGCAGCGCCACCCTCAGGGTTGGTGCCGTTTGCTGCAACGCAGATACCATCAAGCGGCGCATCGATTGAATCGCGGCCGAACTCTGGATTGATTTCTGGGAACGGAACTAGCCATAGATCGTCATAGTCTTCCTGTGACTTCGCCTTGAAGTCATTAGCAAACCATGAACCCATGAGCATCGCACCGCACTTCTTCTGTAGTAGAAGATCGCGCATGCCTTCCCATGAGATATCTAGGACGTTCTTGTTCATGTAAGGCACAAGCATGCCCATCTGCTTGAAGACGTTTACGGTCTTCTCATCGGTCCACTTGGCTTTTCCATTTAGTAGATCGATGTGGTACTGGTAACCATTTAGACGCGCATTAATTACGTCAAAGGTTCCCATCGCTTCCCAACCACCCTTGTCACCAAGTGCGTAGCCAACTAGGCCCTTCTTCTTGGTTCCTTCGAGTAGCTTCATGAAGTCATCCCATGTAGCAATGTTCTCTGGATCTAGACCCAATTCCTTCATGGTCGACTTGCGATAGTGCAAGCCCCATGGATACCAAGTTGTTGGGATGATGTACTGCTTACCATCCGCAGGATTGGTTGCGCCCTTCTTGAAGGACTCAGGTACTTGATCTCCCAAATTCTTAACGTTTGCGGAAACATCAAATAGCAACTTCTGATCAGCGCGATAGTTTGTGCGCCAACCTGCCATCCAACCAAATACATCGTCAGGAGTTCCTTGTAGGTACTGTGAAATACCATCCTGGAATGGATTTGATTCAACGGCTTGCTGTGTAACTTTGATACCAGTCTTCTTGGTATATGCATCGTTGACAGCTTGCGCAATCTTTACGCCAGATTCAGCGGTACCGCGGACTGTGAAGGTAACTGGATCTTCATTCTTGCTACTGCATCCAGCTAACAAACTTGCACCGCCGGCGACGCCAAGTCCACCGATTGCTGCGCCCTTTAGAACGGAACGTCTCGAGACGTTCTTTTCTTGGTTCGTCATTGAACTTCCTCTTCTACTAGCCACTTCGATCGAATTAGTAAAACTAGTGAGGCGAAACTACGCCAGGTAGGGGTGATTTACTAGGGATTCCTGAGAGTTTTTTTAAAGCGCCGGATGCGCTCCGGGTGGGGTTTAAAGGGCTGTTAGATGAAGCAGCAGCCCCGATTCTGGGCGCAAACCAGGCATTTCCAGGCCAATCTTTGCTAACTGGTCACCATTTGCGGTGAACTCCGGCCACCAACCTGGGGCGGCGCGGTGCGCATGCTCTGTGGCGCTTAACATTTCCACAACTTTAACCCGATAGCGCTGTGCTGGATTTAAGCCAGGTAGTTGCGCGCTCAAAGGGGTAAATCCATCTGGGGTTGCTAATTGCATATAGGTAAAGATCGCCTCACTGCCATCTTGCGCGATCGTTCCGTATAGATATGCATTTGGATTTGAATTTGGATTTGGATTGCCTAATTCGCTCCGAACTACTTTGCCTGAATGTAGCAAGGTGCGATTTGCTTTATAGAAAGCGCTGAAATCTTTTAGCATTTGGGTTTCATCGTCGGTTGCTTCCAAGATATTCCATTCAATACCGGCATGGCCAAAGAGCGCATTTAAAACTCTAAACGAGATGCTTGAGGTGCGATTGGTCTGATGGCTCTTGGTTGGACCAACATGGGTTCCGAGTAACTCTGGCGGAATCACCATTGCAGTCCAGCGCTGAATGGTTTGGCGTTCCAATGGATCATTTTGATCTGAGGTCCAGAAACGATCCGCATGTTCGACCATTCCTAAATCAATGCGACCACCGCCAGAGCTACATGATTCAATCTCAAGTCCTGGATTGCGCATCTTTAATTCATCAAATAAACGATAAATGGCTTTGGTCTGGTTATGAACGGCTGGACGGCCATCGCTAATCGGATCAGAGATCGAGCGATTGTGATCCCATTTGATGTAAGAGATCTTGCAGGATTTAAGTACTGCATCTACCTGCTCCAGAACATGTTGATAAGCATCGGGTTTTGAAATATCTAAAACATATTGATTGCGACCAGAGACCGGCATGCGCCCGGGCTCTTGCAACAACCAATCAGGATGAGCCCGATAGGTATCGCTATCTACTTGGATCATCTCGCCCTCAAACCAGAGGCCAAATTCCATCCCTTTGGAATTGACCAAATCCGCCAGCGGTTTTAGCCCATTTGGCCATACCTCTTTTGCGACCACCCAATCGCCTAGGCCCTGTCTATCGTTACGGCGCGCGCCAAACCAGCCATCATCTAGCACTACTCGCTCAACGCCAATCTCTGCAGCGCGATCGATCATCTTGGTCAATTTCTCAATATTGTGATCGAAGTAGACCGCTTCCCAAAGATTTAACGTCAATGGTCGCGGACGAATCTTGGTGGGATGGTGTTTGCGATTACGTAAACGCGCATAGTGGTTGTTAGTGATGCCATCTAAACCCGCTGCCGAATATGCGGCAATCACCTTCGGGGTTGTGTAGCTCTCGCCCGTCTGCAAAATAATCTCACCTGGCAATAAATATTCGCCAGCACCGATAGAAATATTGTTATCAATCAACTTCTCGATGTGGTGAATATTGTTACCGCTCCACGCCACTGACATCGCCCACGCTTCGCCCGATTGGAAATTGGTAGATTTATTTAACGCGATCTGGGCAATCGTGTAATCGTGCCCAGTGCGCCCTTCGAAGATCTCTCTGGTAGTCAATCCGTAAGAGATTGCGCGTCGTTGTGGTTGACGCTCTTTGCCCCAATGCCCGTAGAAATCCAAAATCTCATCTGCCTGCACTGGCAGTGGTAGCCAATTCAATAAAT
>CAZZLH010000039.1:0-8928 GCA_964654815.1 uncultured Actinomycetes bacterium | reverse complement strand
ATCTTCTTATGCCAAATATCTGCCGCTTCATCATCATCTAAATAGACAGTTACCCAGAGCCGCTCCTCTGGAAATCCATATCCACCATCAATTACTGGACGAGTTAGAAGATCCCAAGCAAGAGCGATAGCGCCCTCTTTGAAGTAATCTCCAAATGAGAAATTGCCACACATCTGGAAGAAAGAGGCATGTCTAGTGGTCTTACCTACCTCGTCTATATCGAGGGTTCGGACACATTTCTGAACTGATGTTGCCCGCTTGTAAGGCGCCTTTACTTCACCAAGAAAATAGGGCTTAAACGGCACCATTCCTGCATTGACTAGTAAAAGATTAGGATCATCAGCTATCAGCGAGGCGGATGGAACCACTACATGTGGCAGATTTTCGCGATTGCCCGACTCAAAAAAGCGCAGCCAGCGTGCGCGAATCTCTGCGGATTCCAAATTACTGTTTCTTTCCGCGTTTCTTCTTTGTTGCGGATGCTGCGGAGGCAAGGAAACCGAGCGCTTTTACTGCAGGCCCACCCTTATCGACGAAACTCTCTGCAGCTCCAGCTACCTTATCGGTGACTGTCTCTACATTCTTTGCAATCTTATTGATGCTCTCCAGTGGACCATTTACCAACTCAACAGTTCGGGTTGACTCCTTGATTAATGGAGTGGTCTCATCGGTAAAGGTCTTTAGCGAAACTTTGGCCTCATCGATTAGACGACCCAGGCGGATTACGGCGTAACCGATTGCCACCGCAATCACGAAGAGTGATGCGGCCGCGATAATCGTGGCGATTCCACCTGGACCCATAGCGCTACCTTATCAACCTTCTATTGGAAGAGGAGGTAGCGCAATATCTGGTTTGCGATGTTCCCTATGCGCAGCGATACATGCTTTGTGATACTCCTCTATCTCCTTCATAAAACCACGATCGCCGTATGGTCTGCCATCGGCAATTGTGCCCTTCTCACAATTAATTACGGCAAGTACATCCTCGCCAGGCAATGTTTTATGAGTTTCTAGCGCATGCGCCAACGCCAAGATTTCCTGCCGATTCTGTTCTAACAGTTTCTCGGCTTTTTGCAGCAATTGATTTAGATTGTCTTCGATGCGATCAGAGAGCGCTCTACGCAGTTCGCGATCGTTATCGTCTTTACCTTTACCTCCACCCGGCGCACCTACCTCAAATCGACGATTTGATGCGTGTGAGGAGATGGTCGACCCCATGCCCCAATGGCCTTCCATCAAACTTGCAATAGTGGTGGCAGACTCCAAATCTCCAGAAACGCCCGAAGAATTATCTCCTTCGAAGAACATTCTCTCTCCCGCCAGAGAGGCTAAAGAGACCAAGATGTCGGATTGATATTCTGATTTCCAACGCGTGAACTGATCATCTGGTGGGATTGAGGCAACCATTCCGAGGTAATCGCTACCCTTCTCGATGGTTGCAAGATCAATGCTCATATGTTGTCTGACTCGATATGCCACGACTGCATGACATGCCTCATGTACTGCGATGGCATGACGTTCGCGTTCGATGTACTCAACATCTTCCGACGGGCCTAGCTCCTTCTGCTGTTTCGCGCGTATGACATCAGCCCAAGTGATTGCAGTTCTTCCATCTCGAATTGCGATGATCAAAGCTTCGTTGATCATGTCTTTGATGCTGGCACCAGTCGAATAAGGCGTCATCACGGCAAGTTTCTCGATATCTGCCGGTTCTAGAAGATGTGAAACTTTATCTAAGTAGCCTTGATAGGTGCGCACACGTCCATTTTTACTTGGATAACCAACTCGATACATACGATCGATACGTCCAGGTCTTAGTAGAGCTTCATCGAGCGCCTCTGGCATATTAGTAGCCATAACAACGAGGATTCGATACTTAGGCGGATTCTTCGGGCGCATACCTAAGGTACGTCTGACGATTCGATTGAAGAATCCTCTTGGCTTTTTCAATCCCGAAAGTTCAGTAAGTAACGCTTGGAGGGTGCCCATTCCGCCACCGCCACCTGCCGCGCTTCCCATCACAAATCTCTCTCTAGTTAACACATTAACCGCAGCTTCCGAGAGGTAATTGCCGCCGTGGCATTGAGTAAATGAATTAGAGGGCGAGAATGCATTCTCAGATTGCATCCTTTGTCCAGTTGTGACAATGCCACGATTTCCGAGCGCATCAGCCTCATCAAAAAAGACCACAACTCCGCCATAACGAAGCGCCAATTTGCGTAATTTTCTAAATAACGACTTTACCTTCAAAACTCCGATACCAAAGAACATATTATTGAAGGCGCCGGGATCGACGAATATGAATGGCTTTCCGGTCTCACCAGCCATCGATTCAGCCATGAGTGTTTTTCCGGTACCTGGTGGGCCCCAAAGCAGAATTCCACCTGGCACATATCCACCATGTCGTTCGATTGATTCTGGATCTTCCAAGAAGAGCAGATTCTCGCGAATACGATCAAGCACGTGATCCTGACCCCACACATCACTAAAACGAGTATTGATGTCATCAGGGAAATAGGTATCAATTCCACCGCGGCTTAAGAACCAGAAAAGCGCGACAAATTGGATCAGAATGAAAACGACGGCAAAAAGCAATTGGGCGATTATTGGCAGTGCAGACCAGAGCGCCTGTGGCGCCATGAAAAGCGCTTGTGCTGGCGGGAGTTTGTAAACCGCACCTAAGATCACCGCAAGCAGTGAGATCCAAATTAACGCTTTTACTACTCTGGAGATTCGATATCTAGTCCAATCGGAGAAGATATGCACTATCCGATCAATACTCTTGAAATACCACTGCCAGAGTCGATGATATGGAGAGATAAATTCAGAGATCAAGAAGTGAATTTGTCGAAGTACTTCGATTCCCGCCAGCCAGAAAATCCACATATGCCGGTTACTAATCTCGATAGCTGCATCTGAGACGCTATAAAGCGGATTCTCAGAGAGCAGCGCCCAAACCAGTATCAGATAGGTAATCGAAAAGAGCAGTAAGAACTTAATTCGGTCGTAGAAGGATAGATGTACTCGGGTCCGACGATCCGTATCGCGTTTTCTACTTGAAATTCCCTCGGTCATCGCGCTCCCTTAAGTGTGAATGATTTAACGATTGCATCGATCTCTTTGCTCTTCTTGTTGTAGCACTCGGTAGAACACCTGACTACAAAGATATAGATCTTGCCCTGATCATTTGAAACTAGCGTGGTCTGGTTGATGGTCTGGTTTACGCCTTCGTAATCAAAGCTAAAACGGAGATTTACCCCTTTGCCACCTTTTTCGATTACCTCTTGGTCATCAAGTAAGAGGAAATTTCGATCATTTTCGCGAGAGCCATCCAAGAATTGAGTGACGGGTAATACGACATCCCTAAGTGAATTAAGGCTTATGGCATTACGCTCTTCAGGAAAGAGGCTTCGAAACCTGGCAAAAACCACTGGCGCTTCGGTTGGCTTTAACATGAAGACATCTCGCGCGGTTATCTTCTTAGCTTCAGAGAATCCGACTTGATACGAGACCATGGCAAGGCGATCTAGGTCATCTGGATTCTTGGTCGCGCCCTCTTCTTTATTTAGCGCTTGATTCGAGATCTTATGCCAACCATTAGGCACCGCGAAAAAAGCGCCATCCTTCTTACTACCTGCATATTGCTTTGAAGGAGTGCAGCCACTTAAGAGAGTTGTCGCAATTACTGCGATTAAGAAGCCACTTAGGATTTTTGGTTTGGACATCTCGAATTACCTTGATGCCGCTGGCGAATCGGCTGCCTTTCCATCACTTTCCGGCTTGGCATCTATCGCCGCCTCTTTCCGTTGTGCCGCAGTGATTGCGGTTGGAGCTCCAGTCAACGGGTCACCGCCTGATGCAGTCTTGGGAAAGGCGATAACTTCACGAATTGAATCTGCACCAGCAAGTAGAGCGCAGAGGCGATCTATTCCAATTGCTAAACCACCATGAGGGGGTGGACCATATTGGAAGGCATCTAACAAAAATCCGAATTTGCTCTGCGCCTCTGCCTCGCTAAGGCCGATTACTTCAAAGACATCGCGTTGCATCTGTTGCTGGTGAATACGGATCGAACCGCCACCTAATTCGGTGCCATTGAGCACGATGTCGTAGGCGTATGCCAACGCGCTCTCGGGATCTTCTCTAAATGTTTGCGCGAACTCAGGTTTCGGTCCGGTAAATGGATGATGAACCGCAGTCCATCCGCCATTATCAGTACGCTCAAACATCGGGGCATCAACTACCCAGAGAAACTCCCATTTGCTTTCATCTATCAAATTACGGCGCTTGCCTATCTCCAACCGGACCGCACCGAGTAAAGCTTGAGATTCACTACGTGATCCTGCTGCGAAGAAGATGGCATCGCCGGGATTTGCACCTGCTTGAGCCGCAACTAAGGCAATCTCTGATTCAGAGAGATTCTTGGCAACTGGCCCAGCTAAGGAACCATCTGCTTGCACCAAGATATAAGCCAAACCTTTTGCACCACGAGCCTTTGCCCAATCTTGCCAAGCATCTAATTCCCTACGGGGCGTATCTGCACCTCCTGGCATCACTACCGCGCCAACATAGGGCGCTTGGAAGACGCGGAAGTTGGTCTCTTTGAAGAAATCTGTCATCTCAACCAATTCGCAGGCAAAACGTAAATCAGGCTTATCCGAACCGAATCGATCCATCGCATCTTTATAGGTCATTCGTGGAATCGGCAGTGTTATCTCGTAGTTCTTCACTTCACGCCAAATCTGCACCAGTAATTTCTCAATTAAAGCTAGAACATCCTCTTGGTCAACGAATGACATCTCAATATCTAATTGCGTGAATTCAGGTTGGCGGTCGGCTCTAAAGTCTTCGTCACGGAAACAGCGCGCAATTTGGTAGTAACGCTCTAAACCGGCCACCATGAGCAATTGCTTGAACAATTGGGGCGACTGAGGCAGGGCGTACCAAGTGCCGGGTTGCAATCGAACTGGCACCAAGAAATCTCGCGCACCTTCAGGGGTCGATCTTGTTAGGTACGGAGTTTCGATCTCAAAGAATTGTTCGCGCTCCATCACTCGGCGAATTACTGAAGTGACTTTTGAGCGCAGTCGCAAATTAGCTGCTGGACCTTCGCGTCGCAAATCTAGATATC
This sequence comes from uncultured Actinomycetes bacterium, assembly GCA_964654815.1. Classification (GTDB taxonomy): domain Bacteria; phylum Actinomycetota; class Actinomycetes; order Nanopelagicales; family Nanopelagicaceae; genus ZLKRG08. The sequence goes on along the minus strand of CAZZLH010000039.1, from coordinate 3,797 downwards.
GATAGCGAAGTCTGACCTCTTCGGAGATATCTGCTTCATCTCCGGAATCAACTGGAAAAGGTAATGGCGCAGCCTCTGATAGCACCTCTACCTCTTGGGCGATAACTTCAATTGCGCCGGTTGGGGTCTTCGCATTCTCAGAACCAGCTGGACGGGCATCAACTGTTCCCGTAATTCGCAAACACCATTCAGCCCGCAATGAACCGGCAACGCTCTCATCATTGATGACAACTTGGCACCAACCTGATCCATCTCGGAGATCTATGAAAGCTACGCCGCCATGGTCTCTTCTTCGCGCAACCCAACCAGTGAGGACAACCTTCTGCCCGACATGTTCTGCGCGCAATTCACCCGCGTTATGCGTACGAAGCATCTCTGATGGCCCCTGCTTTTGATCGTTTTCGGTTGGTTTTGAGCGCTAAATTTCAGCGGTCAAGTCGGCAATTCTAACTGCCTTTACTTCCCCGCTCGACATCATTTTTAGCTCGACTGTCCCGCTAGCAACCTCTTTATCACCTAACACGACTACATATTTGGCACCTGATTTATCTGCCGCCTTCATCGCACCCTTAAGCGCTCTATCGCCGAAAGCAATCTCAACTACTTTCCCACTTCTTCTTAAATCGCTGGCTAACTTAAGCGCCACACTCTGAGTGCCTAGGGGGATCAAAAATAGATCTGGGGCGCCAAGGGCATCCGGCACCACTCCTTCGCTCTCTGCCGCCAAGATGGTGCGATCTACTCCTAGTCCCCAGCCGATTCCAGATAGGTCCTGTCCGCCAAGTTCGCTCATCAACTTGTCATATCGGCCACCCCCGCCGATTGCAGATTGTGCGCCAAGACCTAAATGGACAAATTCAAAAGTGGTTCCGGTGTAATAATCGAAACCTCTCACTAAGTTTGGGTTGATTTCGTACTTGACTCCCAAATCATCCAAATACTCTCTTACCTGCATGAAATGTGTTTTGGATTTCTCGTTTAGGAAATCCAGCAACTTTGGGGCTTTTTGCATGGCCGCAATCATTTCCGGGCGCTTATCATCGAAAAGCCTTAACGGGTTTAAATTGGCTCTCGCTGCTGTGGCCTCATCTAAATCCAAAGTTTCGAAGAACTTTAGGAGCTCTTTGCGATGCGCGGCTCGAGAGGGCGCATCTCCAAGTGAGGTGAGGTCCAATCGATAGTTGCTTAAACCGATATCTTTAAAAGCTTGATCTGCGAGCCAAATAACCTCTGCATCAATCAAAGGATCATCAAGTCCAATCGCCTCAATTCCGACTTGGTAGAACTGTCGATAACGCCCTTTCTGCGGACGTTCCGCGCGAAAATATGCCCCGGAATATAGAACTTTCACCGGTAATTGCCCGCGATCTAGACCATGCTCTATCACGGCGCGCATCACACCAGCTGTTCCCTCAGGTCGAAGCGTTATCGATCTACCACCTCGATCTTCAAAGGTGTACATCTCTTTGGTGACAATATCCGTGGATTCGCCAACGCCTCTGGTAAATAACGCAGTATCTTCGAAGACTGGTAATTCCATTAATTGATAACCAGCGCGCTTTGCTGGGGCCGCCAATTTATCGCGCACCAACTCAAATAAAGCTGAGCGAGGTGGCACATATTCACTTACTCCCTTGGGAGCCTGGAATGGTGTCGGTGAGTTCATCGCTTACTTAACCCGCTCGATTCTCTTAATCCTGCTGCAAATCCTGTAGGAACTGATTGTATTTTCTCTCGCGACCGATTGAGGTTTCTGGCCCGTGTCCTGGCAGAACTTGGAGTGAATCTGGCAGCGGGAGCACCTTTTCACGGAGAGATCTCTGCATAGCTTGCCAAGAGCCGCCAGGTAGGTCAGTTCTGCCAATAGAACCGGCGAATAACACATCACCAGAAATCAAGAGCTCTTCTGAACCTGCGCCATTTTCAACATCACCAACCAAGAACATGGTTGAACCTTTGGTGTGACCTGGCGCGTGCAGCGCCCTAAATTTCAATCCCACCAAATCAAAACTTTGATTATCTTTCAATTCAATAACGTTCTTTGGTTCGAGCCACTTGACACTCATCAACTGTTGCAAGAATTCTGCGCCATGCGAACGTTCAGGATGTAAGAAGAGTTCCCGATCTTCGCTATGAATCATTGCTGGGATGGCATATCCATCACAGATTGGTTGAACTGAAAATGTATGGTCTACATGTCCATGCGTGACAATCACCGCCACTGGCTTTAAATCAAACTCACGTAGCTTCTCGTTTAACTGCTCGGAGACATTGGGCATCCCAGGATCGACCACCACGCACTCCTGCCCCCGGCCAGAGGCGAGAATCCAGCAATTGGTGGCGAATGCCTGAGCCTGAAAGTTGGTTACGAGCATGGCTCAGGGTAGCCTTGACGACCTTACCGCCGTCTTCTTTTCGGGGAAGACATGCAACGAAAGAGCAGCAACAGCAACAGCAACAACAGATTGCCTGTCGCAAAGTGGCTACTGCTCAACTAGTGCCTCATATACTGCAAGGAGTTATATGACAGAGAACCCAGTACAAGTTGCCGCACACATCAATCCATCAGCCGCAACTGCCCTAATCGGAGATCCAGCCAAGTTTGGTTATGTCGCGGACGATGGCACAGTCTTTGTGCGAACTCCCGATGGAGATCGAGCAGTGGGTTCATATCCAGGTAAAAGCGCCGAAGAGGCGCTCCAATACTTTGTTCGTAAGTTTGAGGCTCTAGCTTCCGAAGTTGCCATTCTTGGCGCCAGAATTCGCAGCCATGCCATGGTCCCAACTGATGCCCATGAAGCGGTAAATAAGTTGCGTCAGCAAATCAGCGAGAGCAACGTGGTTGGTGATTTAGCAGCGCTACACATGTCACTAAATCAACTCCCTGAGATCATCGAATCAAATCGTGCCGAGTATGAAGCGAAGAAGGCCCTAGAGAAGGCCGAGCGCGAAGCTCGTCGCGCTGATGCCTTGATTCAGAAGGAAAATATCGTTAACGAGGCCGAATCATTGGCGGACTCGAATAATTGGAAGGCGACCGGAGAGCGGCTAAAGGAGTTGCTTGAGCAATGGAAAGCAGCGCCAAGGCTAGATAAGAAGAGCGATGGCGAACTCTGGAAGCGTTTCTCCTCTGCGCGAAATAAATTTGATAAGCGACGCCGTACTCATTTTGCTTCATTAGATGCGACTCAGAAGAGCGTCTCAGCCAAGAAGAAGGAGTTGGTCGAAAAGGCCGAATCTTTGGTTAATTCCACTGAATGGGTTGCCACGGCTCGCACTTTTAAAGTTTTAATGGATCAATGGAAAGCCGCTGGCCGCGGAAAGCCATCCGATGATGCAAAGCATTGGGCGAAATTCAAAGCAGCGCAAGATGCCTTCTTCGCCGCAAAGAATGCTGACCTTGAGAAGCGCGAAGGCAACATGATTGAGAACCTCGCTAAGCGTGAAGCGATGATGCCGCGCATCGAAGCGCTATTGCCCATCACAGATTTAGATAAAGCGCGCAAGGAGTTCCGTGAATTAATGGCGGAGTGGAGCAAGATCGGAATCACCGATCGAAATAAGCGAGCCGAGCTAGATGCACGTGTCGACAAGGTTTCAGAGGCCATCAAGCAGGCCGAGGCTGAGAAATGGCGCCGCAGCGACCCAGCTGCGAAGGCGCGCGCTCATGATGTGGTCGAGCAACTAACTAAAGCCATCACGGCATATGAAGAGGCGGCTCGCAAAGCTGATGCCGCAGGTAATGCCAAGAAGGCTCAAGAAGCTAGAGATGCCGCAGAGGCTCGCAAATCATGGCT
>CAZZLH010000038.1:0-9191 GCA_964654815.1 uncultured Actinomycetes bacterium | reverse complement strand
AAGGGATAACCGCTGAAAGCATCTAAGCGGGAAGCTCGCTTCAAGATTAGGTTTCTCATTGGTTTACCAAGTAAGGCCCCCAAGAGACTATTGGGTTGATAGGCCGGAAGTGGAAGAGGCGCAAGCCTTGGAGCTGACCGGTACTAATAGGCCGAGGATTTAACTACAAAGTTGCTACGCGTCCACTGTGTGGCTCTCGAGATACGGTCGAGAGCTACAAACGAAAAAGATTTTGATCTTTTCGATTATTAGCTAAGACATCTCAATAGTGTTTCGGCGGCCATATCGAGAGGGAAACACCCGGTCCCATTCCGAACCCGGAAGTTAAGCCTCTCAGAGTCGATGGTACTGCAAGGGGGACCTTGTGGGAGAGTAGAACGCCGCCGGACTTCTTTTATAAAAAGGGGATATCTTTCCATTACTGGCTAGATATCCCCTTTTTTATTTTTAATATTATTTCGAACCATCTAAAAATTAAATAGCGTGAAGAGTTACATGAATAATAAATAGAGGAATATAAATGGAACGTAAAAATTTTGGTGATCGATCTGATCGCCCTAAACGATCGAACTCTGGACGATCAAACTCTTCACGACCTAATTCACGATCTAAATCAAAACCAAATTCATCTGGTCGACCATCAAGCAGGCCATCAGGAAAAGCTTCAGAATCATCTCGTCAACCCAGAGATGCCAATTTCAAACCTCGCCGTCCTCGACAAGAGGGCGAAAAAGAGGCGTCAAATAAGCGTTTTTCAAGGTCTGGAGAGCGTTCGCAGCGGGATGGCTCCAGAGCTGGTTCTAGAGGTAATCCCGAATTAAAACCGCGTAATGAAAAAAGACGTGGTGATCGTTCTCTAGTTAATCGTCGCAAAGATGAACGTCGTCCAGTAAATAAGGATTTTTCCAAGGATCCAGCCATCCCTGAGGAGATAACTGGGGAAGAATTGGATAAAGCAACTCGTGGCGATCTATTAACTTTAAGTGCAGAGAATGCCAAGGTGGTTTCACGCCATTTATCTTGCGTAAATTTGTACGCAGAAACTGATCCAGATTTGGCTTTTGCACATGCTGAAGCTGCCGTAAGACATGCAGGTCGAGTAGCAGTAGTTCGAGAGACTGCAGGTTATGCCGCTTATCGAATAGGTAAGTTCGAAATAGCGATAAAGGAGTTAAAGGCAGCGTTTCGAATAAGTGGAGATGCAAGTATCTGGCCGGTGTTGGCTGATTGTGAACGTGGACTCGGTCGCCCACGCAAAGCCTTAGAGCTCGCTGGCGCAGCGGAGGCTAAGAAGTTACAGAAAGAGCAAGAGATCGAGCTGCGCATTGTGGCAGCTGGCGCCAGGAGAGATCTCGGTGAAATTGAAGCGGCCGTCGTAACATTACAAACAAATGATCTTAATATCGAAAACGATACCTGGGCGATCAGATTGCGCTATGCCTATGCAGATGCGCTAGCTGCGGCTGGGCGCATATCAGAGTCTAAGAAGTGGTTTAAGAAGTGTGCGCAGCTAGATGTGGATGAAACTACCGATGCCAAAGAGCGCTGTGCATAACAAGTTGTGCATAAAAATAAGTAAATGTCTGACTAGCTAGAAAGAATTCTCCTGCGCGTACAAAAACGCCTCCGAAAATAGGAATCCATCGCAGAATCAGGAGAATCAAATGGCAAAAAGCGCCAAAAAAGTGGAGAAGTCCAATAGCAAATCAAATACCGTCCACCAAAGTGATACCGAAGAGGAGTTTGATTACTCGCTCAATGATGTGGCTTTGCGTGGCTGGGTTACCACCACAGCCACAGAGCGCGAGCTACCTAGTGGCGATTTAGTCGCTCAATTTAGAATCGCAATCACGCGCCCTGAGGGCGGTGTGGACACCATCGACCTAGAGAGTTGGAGCGCCAAAACTAGAAGAAGCGCCCTCTCGCTCAAAGATGGAGAGTGGGTGGAGATCAGCGGCGCAATTCGTCGCAGATTCTGGAAGAGCGGCCAAAACCTTGCAAGTCGTTGGCAGGTAGTGACCTCTGATATCAAGCGCCTGTAAAAAAATGAGTAAAGTTCAGGGGTGGCTATCAAAGATATTAGAGATAACTTGAAGCGGTTAAAGGATGCAGATCCTGTGGAACTTGCCAGCCAAGTAAACACCTGGCTTCAAGAAAGTGGAGAGGCGCTACGACTTCGAGTTGAGGATGAAGTTGAGAAGGCGGTCACAAAGCGAGGCTTTGTTAAACGCTCGGAATTTGCCAAACTTGAAGCGCGCATCGCTGCTCTAGAAGGTCAAAAGAGAGGCGCTTCAAGCAGCGTTACTAGAACCATTCAAACCAGCGAGGCAAGCAAGCAAAAGAGTAAAGGCAAAGTTGCTGGCGGGAAGAAGAGTGCGAAAAAATCTGGAAATGCTGGCGTTAGGTTAAAAACGAGTAAGAAAGTAAACGGCAAAGTAAAAAAGCAAGTAAACAACAAGGTAAACAAAATAGAGAGTAAGAGCGCTAAGCAGGTAGCCAAATGAGCGAGTTAAATTTAGAAGAGATTCGCGCTGAACTAGCGGCCATCGAGGGCTCCGAACTGCCTGAACATGTCGCTAGATATGAGGCGCTACATGCAAAGTTAGTTGAAGCACTTAAAAGCATCGACGATATCTAGTTTTGGATTAAAAATGCGAAATCGCCTAGATTCTGAATTGGTAAGACGTGGCTTAGCTCGCTCTCGCGAGAGCGCCGCGGATTTAATTGAATCTAGGTCGGTATTGGTAAATGGCATACCTGCCACAAAATCCTCCACACAGGTAGATGCCGAAACCTCGATCGTGATACAGGGCGAGAGAGATGATTTTGTCTCTCGCGGTGGCCATAAATTATCTGGTGCGCTAGATGCCTTACCGCAAATCAATGTATCTGGTCGAAGAGCGCTGGATGCTGGTGCATCTACCGGTGGTTTCACCGATGTCCTGCTACGACGCGGTGCTAAAGAGGTGGTCGCAGTTGATGTGGGATATGGGCAGTTGGCATGGGAGTTGCGCCAAGACCCAAGAGTGAAAGTGCTAGATCGAACCAATATCCGCCATCTGACTGGCGAGCAGGTGGGTGAGCCGGTTGATCTGATAGTCGCAGATCTATCTTTCATCTCTCTTACCTTGGTCTTGCCAGCGCTTGCGGCAGTTTCAAAACCAGAGGCTGATTACCTAGTGATGGTCAAACCACAGTTCGAGGTAGGGCGAGAGCAGTTAGGCGCAGGTGGCGTGGTTCGTGATCCAGCGCTTCGCAAATCCGCAGTATTAGAAGTGGCAGAGAGCGCTTTTGATGTTGGATTGGGCACTATGGGGATCGTCGCATCAACTCTGCCTGGACCAGCTGGAAATGTTGAGTACTTTCTCTGGCTACGTCGCGGCGCAGGTGAGATCAATGAATCTGAACTTGATAAAGCGATTGCGATTGGGCCGCAGTAATGCGTAAAGCAATTTTTGTGGTCAATCGGACCCGCCAAGAGGCCATCGATGCTGAGAGCCAGTTGAAAGCGCTGCTTACAGATTTTGAATTTGTCGAAGATGCCCAAGCCGAGATCGTAATCGTGCTGGGTGGAGACGGAACAATTTTGCGAGGCGCGGTAGTTGCGCGTCGATTAAATGTTCCCTTACTTGGAATCAATCTAGGTCGCGTAGGTTTTATGGCCGAAGTGGAGAAGAGCACCTTCGAAGAGATTGCTCTTGCAATACGAAATAAGAGTTACATCATCGAACCGCGTCTAATCTTGGAATACCAAATCCAACGTGGTGAAAAGAAAGTGGGCGATGGTTGGGCGCTCAACGAAGTAACAATCGAGTGCGAACAAGGCACGATGATCGAGCTACTGCTACAAATAGATGGTCGGCCGATTAGTAGTTGGTGGGCAGATGGGTTGATTGTTGCCACGCCTACCGGTTCAACGGCTTATGCCTTCTCAGTCGGTGGGCCGATTGTTTGGCCGCAGACGCAGGCCTTAGTGGTAACTCCAATCGCAGCCCATGCTCTCTTCACCAGACCGCTAGTGATCCCACCAACCTCTGAGATAGCAATCGATATCCTCTCCGAAGATGGGGTAGTCAAGGCAGATGCGCTTAGATTTGAAGGCCTTCTCGTCGGGGATCGAGTCTTGGTAAATGCCTCAAATCAAATGATAAAGCTGGCACACGTACGCGAAACTAATTTCAGTGATCGCTTAGTGGCGAAATTCAAATTACCAATTGAAGGTTGGCGCGGTGAGTGATAAACCAACGCTAAATGAGATCAGTATCTCGGGCATTGGAGTAATCGAAAAATCTAATCTGGAATTTGGCCCGGGACTTACCGTTATTACGGGAGAGACCGGTGCTGGTAAAACCATGGTCCTTACCGCCTTAAATCTAGTCTTGGGCGGGAAGGCCGATTCCTCTCTGGTGCGCCATGGCAACGAGCGAGCACTTGCAAATGCCACATTCACCCTTCCGGCCAAGCTCGTCGATAGGTTTGAAGAGCGCGGAGTGGTTTCGGAGTCCGGAGAATTGATCCTCACTCGAACCCTAAACGCAGATGGAAAATCAAAGGCAGTGGCAAGTGGCGTAACCGTCAGCGCCAACGCGCTCCAAGAGATTTCAGAGGAGTTGGTCATGGTGCATGGCCAGGCAGCTAGTCAAACTTTGACCAAGCCAACCAAGCATCTGGAATTGCTTGATTCCTTCGCCAAGTCAGATGAATTGATCGCGAACTTCCAAGAGAGTTTCAATGCTGCCAACGAATTAACCAAGCGAATCAAAGCTATGCGCAATGCAAGTCGGGAAAGAGAGAGTCAGTTGAGCTCACTTCGCGAATTGGCTAGCGCATTTAATAAATTGAAACCGAAAACGGGCGAATTACAAGAGATCAACGATGAGATAAGTAGATTGAGTTCGGTAGAGGCGCTTACCAATTCCGCAGGGGTAGCAAGTCAGATTTTAGATGGCGAAGAAAGTGGGGCGTTGGTTCAATTAGCTGCGGCCCGAAAGGCCTTAGAGAAAGCGGCATCAGTCGATGCCTCACTTGCGCCACTTTCGGAGCAGATAAGTGAAACCTTCTTCCAAGTACAAGATATTGCCGCAGGGGTAGCAAGCTATTTATCGGACCTGGCCGCTGACCCGGCTCGCCTTGATTATCTCCAACAACGCAAATCAGAGCTAAATTCGTTTATGAAAAGATTTGCTAAATCCACATCAACCGATCTCAATCAAGCCTTTCAAGAATTGATCGATTCCTGCGCCTCTATCTCAAATCAGATTGCGGATCTGGAAGGCGGCGATGAAAGAATCAGTGAGTTGGAGCAAGAATTGAGTGTTGCTGAGCAGGTGGCAATCGAAAAGGCACGAGAGTTATCAGAGCATCGGGCTAAGGCTGCAAAGCAATTAGCAGATGCGGCATCCGCAGAGATTCACGCGCTCTCCATGCCAAATACCAATCTGGTCATACAAATCGATTCCGGATCAGATTTCAAAGATTTAACTAGCTTTGGATTCGACCAAGTTAATTTCTACTTGCAAACCCATAAAGATGCGCCACCAGTCTCAATCGCCAAAGGTGCATCTGGCGGGGAACTATCAAGAGTTGCTCTCGCGATTGAAGTCGTGATTGCTATGAATCAAGAGATCGGCACCTATATTTTTGATGAAGTGGATGCTGGAGTTGGAGGAAAGGCAGCGATTGAAGTTGGCAGAAGGTTGAAAGCGCTCTCCAAATTTGCTCAGGTAATTGTGGTGACCCATCTACCACAGGTTGCCGCTTGGGGTGATACACATTTCGTTGTCTCTAAAGATGAATCGGGCTCGGTATCACTTAGCCAGATTCATAAAGTCGCAGAGAGCGAACGCGTGGAAGAGATCGCAAGAATGCTCGCTGGCCATGAAGATTCGCGCTCAGCTCGCGAACACGCAGAGGAGCTTCTGGAACTCTCACGCTGAAATTCGTGATAAGTTTGTCTTCCATGAGCCAATCTCATGTGACCAAGCATTTGTTTGTTACAGGTGGCGTCGCCTCAAGTCTTGGAAAAGGTCTCACAGCTTCTAGCCTCGGTCGTTTAATGGTCGCTCGTGGGCTTCGGGTCACCATGCAGAAATTAGATCCTTACTTAAATGTCGACCCAGGCACCATGAACCCCTTCCAACATGGTGAAGTTTTCGTAACCGACGATGGCGCGGAGACAGATTTGGATATTGGTCATTACGAGCGCTTCTTGGATAGACCACTTTCCGGAGATGCAAACGTAACCACTGGTCAGGTTTACTCCAGAGTTATCGCAAGAGAACGCCGTGGCGAATACTTAGGTGAGACAGTTCAGGTGATTCCACATATCACCAACGAGATCAAATCAAGGATGTTGGCCTTTGATGGCCCAGAAGTAGATCTCGTAATTACCGAAATCGGTGGCACAGTCGGTGATATCGAATCTCAACCTTTTATCGAAGCAGCCAGACAGATCCGTCAAGAGGTGGGGCGCGATAATGTTTTCTATCTCCATGTATCGCTAGTTCCTTACATCGGACCATCTGGTGAATTGAAGACCAAGCCAACTCAACACTCAGTTGCAGCGCTTCGCAGCATTGGTATAACTCCCGATGGCATTGTGCTTCGATCTGATCGACAGATTCCTGATTCAGTAAAACGGAAGATCTCAGCTATGTGCGATGTGGATTTTGAAGCTGTCGTAGCTGCAGTTGATGCGCCTTCAATCTATGACATACCAAAGGTGCTTTTTAGTGAAGGTTTAGATGCTCACGTGGTGCGACGTCTGGGTTTGAAAGCGCGTGACGTCCAATGGGGTGATTGGGAGGTCTTACTAAAAGCGGTACATAACCCCACGCATTCGGTGAAGGTGGCGTTGGTCGGTAAATATATTGATCTTCCTGATGCATATCTCTCGGTGACTGAAGCGCTGCGGGCTGGCGGTTTTGCCAATAAAGCTAAGGTCGAAATCAAGTGGGTGCCGTCAGATGAATGCGCCACACCTGAAGGTGCAAAGCAGGCGCTCTCTGATGTTGATGCGATCTGTGTTCCGGGCGGATTTGGGGTTCGAGGTATCGAGGGAAAGATCGGCGCATTGAATTTTGCCAGGATCAATAAAATTCCCGCGCTTGGGCTCTGTTTAGGTTTGCAATGTATGGTGATCGAGGGTGCTCGTAATTTAGCGGGCATTAAAGCGGCAAATTCTGCGGAATTTTCTCCCGACACCTCTGCGCCAGTAATCGCCACTATGGAGGATCAGATTGCAAATGTGACCGGTGATGGTGATCTAGGTGGAACCATGCGCCTAGGCTCCTATAAAGCTTCTCTGAAGGCAGGTTCAATCGTCGCCGAGGCTTATGGCGAAACCGAGATCACCGAACGCCACCGCCATAGATATGAAGTTAATAATAAATATCGCCAACAGATCGCTGATGCAGGAATGGTATTTAGCGGCATGAACACCGAGCGTGATTTAGTGGAATTTGTCGAATTGCCACGAGAAGTTCATCCATATTACGTAGGCACACAGGCGCATCCAGAATTTAAATCTAGACCCACACGGCCACATCCGCTCTTTGTAGGTCTAATAAAAGCTGCGATTAAATAGCGCAATGATCATTGGGGTTCCAAAAGAGGTAAAGACGCTAGAGGCTCGAGTGGCATTGACCGCCGCGGGCGTACGGGAGTTAAGTAAGCGTGGCCATAAAGTTCTGATTGAATCCGGCGCTGGATTGGGTTCGGCAATTACCGATAGCGATTATCTTGCCCAGGGAGCGCAGATTATCCAAAGTGCTGTAGAGGTTTGGGCCAAAGCAGAGCTGATAATGAAGGTAAAAGAACCGCTTCCTAGTGAATTTCCATTAATGCGATCGGGACAGATTCTCTTTACTTATTTGCATCTTGCAGCATCAAAGGAGTGCACCGATGCTTTGATTGCATCTGATGTGATTGCAATCGCCTATGAGACTGTTGAGGTGGATGGACAATTACCGCTTCTGGCACCTATGTCTGAGGTAGCAGGGCGCCTCTCCACCCAAGTCGGTGCCGCAGCGTTGCAGAAACCAAATGGTGGTCGGGGTGTGCTGCTAGGTGGCGTTCCTGGAGTTCGCGCCGGAAAGGTTGTCGTTATCGGTGGGGGAGTTGCAGGGTTAAATGCAGCGGTAATCGCACGTGGCATGGGTGCGGATGTCACCATTTTGGATAAGAGCACCGCGAGGTTGCAGTACATAGATGCGCTCTACCAAGGGAACATAAAAACTTTGATGTCTAATGATCATGCGATCGAACAGGAAGTGCTAGAGGCAGATCTAGTCATTGGCGCAGTGCTAATTCATGGCGCTAAAGCGCCTAAATTAGTCAGTAACGAGTTGGTATCAAAGATGAAGCCAGGATCGGTTCTAGTTGATATCGCAATCGATCAGGGTGGTTGTTTCGCAGACTCAAAGCCCACCACACACTCAGAACCTACATTTCAAGTTCATAATTCAATTTTTTATTGCGTAGCCAATATGCCAGGAGCAGTACCGGTCGCATCAACTTATGCCTTGACCAATGCGACGCTGCCATATGCGGTGGCGATAGCAGATAAAGGTTGGCAGGTAGCACTGAAAGAAGATGAGAATCTGGCTAAGGGTTTAAATGTCTATGCCGGAAAAGTGACCTATGAAGCGGTAGCGAAGGCACATGGATATCAGTTCACTAAATTCTTACCTTGATTTTCTTCGAGTAGAGAAGGGGGCAGCGGCAAATACCATTGCCGCTTATAAGAGAGATCTAACCAAATATATTGAGTGGCGTTTAGCCAATCCAAACGCACCTATCCAAGATTATGCCCAAAACCTTTCAAGCTTAGCTTCCAGTAGTCTAGAGCGAAATTTCAGTGCGATTAGATCTTTCCATGGCTACTTAGCCCGCGAATCCAATGTTCCTGATCCAACCGGATTGCTGCCAGAGACTGCGAGGCGAAATCGTCTACCTAAAGCGCTTACAATTTCAGAGATCACAATGCTGTTAGATTGTGCGAAGCAACCAGGTACTCCGATAAGTTTGCGGGATTACCTATTGCTTGAATTGCTCTATAGCACCGGTGCTCGAGTTAGCGAGATAGTGGGAATCAACTTGAACGATATCGCCAGCACCGAGGTTAATGGGGAGGAGATATCGGTTATCAAGTTGCGAGGTAAAGGCGGGAAAGAACGTTTAGTTCCGCTTGG
>CAZZLH010000037.1:6415-9210 GCA_964654815.1 uncultured Actinomycetes bacterium | reverse complement strand
GAAATTACGACACCTAGACGCCCCAATTGAGCTTTTCCGCCATCTAACGCGGTCAGAACGAAGGGTTTGCCATCCGGTGCGATGCAGTAGCTATGTTCGAAATGTGCGCCATGGGATTTGTCTTGGCTAACCACAGTCCACTCATCATCCAAGGTCTTAGTCTTATGAGTTCCGCGAGTAATCATCGGTTCGATCGCTAGACACATGCCGGGCACCAACTCCGGTCCATTGCCTGGCTTTCCGTAATTCAATACGTGAGGCTCCATATGCATTGCACTACCAATTCCATGGCCACCATATTCACGCAGGATTCCATACTTTCCTTGCGAATTTACATACTCCTCTATCGCATGACCGATATCGGAGAGTTTCGCGCCCTTCTTGCCTGCCGCAATACCGCGCCATAGCGACTCTTCGCAGACATCTAGCATCTTCTGATCTGCTGCATCGCCATTACCAACAATCACCGAGAAAGCTGCATCGCCATGCCAGCCATCGATAATCGCACCACAATCAATTGAGACGATATCGCCTTCATGTATGACGCGATCCCCTGGAATGCCGTGAACAATCTCGTCATTGATAGAGACGCAGATCGTGGCGGGAAATCCGTGATACCCCAAGAAATTAGATTTGCCTCCACCGCGTTTGATGTTAGCTGCAGCTACTGCATCAAGTGCTGATGTGGTCATGCCCGGCTTAAGCGTCTCGCGTAGTAATTCCAATGTTTGGCCGACCAATAGCCCGGCGCGACGCATCGCCTGCAACTCAGTTAAAGATTTCAACTCGATGGCCATTAGAAACCTGATTACTACTCGACGCGAGAGAGCGCTGAGATTGCCGAGTGGGTGATCTCATCGACCGTGCCCATGGCTGAGATGGTGATCAATAAACCTTCGTTTCTGTAGAAAGAGATTATTGGTTCGGTCTGTTCGGCATAAACCTCTAGGCGGCGCGCGATTACCTCTGCCTTGTCATCCTCACGTTGAATCAATGGTCCACCACAAGAATCACAGATACCTTCTACTTTGGGCTTCTCATTAATGATATGAAATGGCTTCTGGCAATTACTGCAAGAGCGTCGACCAGATAGACGCGAAATAATTTCGTCACGATCAACGCTTAACTCAAGCGCGGCATTTAATGGTTTTGCTTGCTCAGCCAAGATGGCGCGAAGCACCTCTGCTTGCGCGACATTTCTCGGGTAACCATCTAGGAGAAATCCATTGGTCAAATCGCCTTGATTTAGCCGATCCTTTACCATCTCATTGGTAACTGAGTCTGGGACCAATTCGCCCTTGTCCATGTATTGCTTTGCCTCTAGGCCAAGCGGAGTGTTGCCTTTTAAATTTGCGCGAAAGATATCGCCGGTTGAAATATGCGGAATTTGAAAGTGTGCAGATAGAAAGGCTGCTTGAGTTCCCTTACCGGCACCTGGTGGACCTACCAGGACAATTCTCATGAATGCGCCTCCCTAGCGGAGGAATCCCTCGTAGCTGCGTTGCTGTAACTGAGACTCAATCTGCTTCGCAGTATCAAGACCGACACCAACCACAATCAAAATCGCAGTGCCACCAAATGGGAAGTTCTGAGTTGCACCAAAGAGAATTAGCGCACCGATAGGAATAATCGCAACTAGCGCAAGATATAAAGAGCCTGGTGCGGTGATACGTGAGAGCACATATTGCAGATATTCCGCAGTTGGCTTACCAGCACGGATACCTGGAATGAACCCGCCATATTTCTTCATGTTCTCAGCGACTTCATCAGGATTGAAGGTGATTGAGACGTAGAAATAAGTGAAGAAGATGATCAACAGCGCATAAGTCAGAACATAATATGGGTGATCGCCTTTAACGAAGTTACGCGAAATCCAAACTGCCCATGCTGCTTGGCTATTGGTGAAATTTACGATTAGAGATGGGATGTAGAGCAATGACGATGCAAAGATGACCGGGATAACGCCAGCTTGGTTTACCTTGATTGGAATATAGGTACTGGTACCGCCATAAGTTTGGCGACCTACCATCCGCTTGGCATATTGAACTGGGATACGGCGCTGTGCCTGCTCGACGAATACCACCGCCATCACCACCAAGATTCCCACCGCTAATACGAAGAGGAATGCGAAGAGTCCCTTCTGCAATCTAATGCTCCAGAGATTTCCTGGGAAACCTGCGGCAATCGAGGTGAAGATCAAGATAGACATACCGTTACCGACACCGCGATCGGTGATTAACTCACCAAGCCACATGATTACCGCAGTACCTGCAGTCATAACGAAGATCATGGTGACTATTCGCTGCCATGAAGTATCAGGAATGATCGGCAAATTACAGCCGCTTAGTAGTCGACCAGGCGTGCGGGCCACTGCAACCAAACCAGTCGATTGCAAAACTGCCAATCCAATAGTGAGGTAACGGGTGTACTGGGTTAACTTCGCAGTTCCGGATTGACCTTCATTCTTTAGCGCCTCAAAACGTGGGATTACCACAGTAAGTAGCTGAACGATGATCGAGCTGGTGATGTAAGGCATGATGCCAAGTGCGAAGACCGAGAGTTGAAGCAAAGCGCCACCGGAGAACAAGTTGATTAAGCCAAAGAGTCCACCAGACTCCACCTGATTTAAACACTCTTGGACATTCTTGTAAGAGACGCCAGGGGTCGGAACCACTGATCCAAAACGAAAGAGCGCCATGATAGAAAGAGTGAAGAAGATCTTCTTTCGAAGGTCAGGGGTCTTAAATGCCTTACCAAACGCTGAGAGCACTTGATCTTCTCCTACTCGTTATCTA
>CAZZLH010000037.1:0-6315 GCA_964654815.1 uncultured Actinomycetes bacterium | reverse complement strand
ATTGACTTAACTTTGCGCTTTGAAATCCAATTAGAGCGTCTTGGTTGAGCCACCTGCAGCTGCAATCTTCTCTGCAGCTGATGCTGAGAATGCATGTGCGGTGACATTAACTTTAACGCTGATCTCGCCATTGCCAAGGACCTTAACTGGATAGCTATCGCGCACTGCGCCAGCATCAATCAAGTCAGCAACAGTTACGTCGCCGCCCTTTGGAAATAGTTCGTTGATGGTCGAGACATTTACTGCCTGATACTCAACGCGCTCTGGATTCTTAAAGCCACGTAGTTTTGGTAAACGCATGACTAGTGGCAACTGTCCACCTTCGAAACCAGGTCTTACCGTGTTGCGAGCGCGAGTTCCCTTGCCGCCACGACCTGCAGTCTTGCCCTTAGAAGCTTCACCGCGACCCTTACGAGTCTTAGCTTTTTTCGCTCCTGGAGCTGGACGTAGATGATGAAGTTTTAGAACCATTACTCAACCTCCTCGACTTTGATCAAATGGCGAACGGCGTGAACCATGCCACGAATCTCAGGACGATCTTCCTTTACGACGACATCATTGATGCGCTTCAAACCAAGCGAACGCAAGGTGTCACGAAGCTCTGGCTTATTGCCAACTTTCGAACGAATTTGAGTGACCTTTAAACGTGGCATTAGGCACCAGCCTTTCCAGAGACCTTCTCAACCTTCTCAGATGGCAACGCTGCTGCGCGAATAATCGCCGCTGGCGCAACATCTTCTAGTGGACGATTACGACGATTCGCAATCGAAGCTGGTGATTCAAGTTGCTTCAACGCAGCTGCAGTTGCATGCACCATGTTGATCGCATTATTTGAACCTAAAGATTTGGTAAGTACATCGGTGATTCCTGCGCATTCAAGTACGGCACGCACTGGTCCACCCGCGATAACTCCAGTACCAGGTGATGCAGGGCGAAGTAGTACAACACCGGCTGCCTTCTCTCCTTGAACTGGGTGTGGGATGGTTCCTTGTACGCGAGGAACTTTGAAGAATGACTTCTTCGCCTCTTCTACCGCCTTTGAAATAGCTTGTGGAACTTCCTTGCTCTTTCCATAGCCAATTCCAACTAAACCATTGCCATCGCCCACCACTACTAGCGCAGTGAATGCGAAGCGACGTCCACCCTTAACTACCTTTGATACGCGGTTGATGAAAACTACGCGCTCTAGATATGGGCTCTTCTCACGAGGTGCATCATCGCGACGTTCGCGTCCGCGACCGCCACGCTTTCCGCGCGCCTCATCCTTCGACGCTTCGGTCGTAGTGTCAATTGCATTAACAGCCATTAGAAGACCAACCCATTCTCTCGTGCGCTCTCTGCAAGTGCTGCGATGCGACCGTGGTACTTATTGCCACCGCGATCAAAGACCACGCTAGTAACGCCAGCATCCTTACCGCGCTTTGCGATAAGTGCGCCGACCTCACGTGATTTGCCGGTCTTATCAGCAGATGACTTGCGAAGCGCATCTTCCATGGTTGATGCATAAGCAAGCGTCTTGCCTTGTGAATCATCGACGATCTGCACAAAAAGATGGCGAGCAGAGCGCGATACAACTAGACGTGGACGTTCGGCGGTTCCGGAGATCTTCTTGCGAAGACGGAAGTGGCGACGAGCGCGCGCATTGGTTGAGGAACCTTTACGCACCTTAACTGCGATAGCCATTACTTCTTACCTGCCTTTCCAGCCTTGCGACGAATTGGTTCGCCGAGTAGTCGAAGGCCCTTACCCTTATATGGATCAGCCTTACGTAACTTCTTAATCTTGGCTGCGGTCTCGCCTACCAACTGCTTATCGATACCAGTGATCGTTAATTCAGTCTGTGATGGCGCCTTAAAGGTGATTCCTTCGGGAGCCTTAAATAGCACTGGATGTGAGTAGCCAAGCTGGAACTCAAGATCCTTGCCCTTCTCCGCAACACGATAACCAACGCCAACGATGTTGATTTGAAGTGAGTAGCCATTGACTACACCTTCGATGGCATTTGAGATCAAGGTACGTGAAAGTCCATGTAGCGAACGAGATAGACGCTCATCATTAGGACGAAGCACGGTGATTACATCGCCATCCATTTGAACCTTGATTGGTTCGGTGATCTTCACAGTTAGAGCGCCCTTTGGACCTTTAACCGCGACATCTTGACCATTGACCGAAACTTCTACGCCCTTTGGGACGTTAAGTGGCTTACGACCGATACGTGACATCTGCGATCACCATACGAAGGCGAGAACTTCTCCGCCTACGCCCTGTTTGTTGGCTTGCTTATCAGTAAGCACGCCAGATGAGGTTGAAATAATTGCGATTCCCAAACCACCCAAAACCTTTGGTAGAGAAGTCGACTTTGCATAAACACGAAGACCTGGTTTAGAGACACGACGTAGTCCAGCAATTGAACGTTCGCGATTTGGTCCAAACTTCAAATCTAGAGTCAGAGTCTTTCCGACGCCATTTGAGTTATCTTCAACGCGAAACCCTGCGATGTAGCCCTCGCGCTGCAAAATCTCAGCGATGCGAGCTTTGACCGATGATGACGGCATTGCTACCGAATCATGGTACGCAGCATTTGCGTTGCGCAGACGTGCCAGCATGTCTGCGATTGGATCTGTCATTGTCATTTAGTTACATTCCTTCTCGAAACAGTTTCCGAAAGTTTTTCGGACTTACTTCGTAGTTGTCTTCTTTCGATTATCCAATTACCAGGAGGCCTTGGTGATTCCAGGTAGTTCGCCACGGTGCGCCATTTCGCGGAAGCAGACGCGGCAAATTCCAAACTTCTGATAGACAGCATGCGGACGTCCGCAACGCTGGCAACGTGTGTAACCGCGCACCTTGAACTTTGGCTTACGGCTTGCTTTTACTTTGAGAGATGTCTTTGCCATTGGTTTTCCTTCTTACATTTCCTTGAAAGGAAAGCCGAGCAGCTTAAGTAGCGCGCGACCCTCTTCATCGTTAGTTGCGGTGGTTACGACAGTGATGTCCATTCCACGTGGACGATCTAATTTGTCTTGCTCGATCTCTGGGAATACCACCTGTTCGGTTAGGCCGAAGGTGTAATTGCCCTTGCCATCGAATTGCTTCGGTGAGAGTCCACGGAAGTCGCGAATACGAGGCAATGAGATCGAAAGTAGGCGATCCATGAATTCCCACATGCGATCACCGCGAAGTGTTACGTGGGCACCGATTGGCTGTCCTTCACGTAGCTTGAACTGCGCGATTGATTTCTTGGCGCGAGTAACAAGTGGCTTCTGTCCGGTGATAACGGTTAGGTCGCGGATTGCGCCTTCAATTAACTTTGAATCGCGTGCGGCTTCTCCGACACCCATATTGACGACTACCTTGGTCAAGGTCGGGATCTGCATTACGTTGGAGAAATTGAACTCCTTCTGTAGCGCAGGTGCGACTTCTGCCTTGTAGCGCGCCTTTAGGCGTACATCAACAGCGGTTGACATTAGATGTCCTTTCCGGTGCGACGAGAGATGCGCACATTCTTGCCATTTTCATCTTTACGTGAGCCGATACGAGTGGCTTTGCCATCATCGCCGACCAACATCACGTTAGAGATGTGGACTGCCTTCTCGATATGAAGGATGCCGCCAACCTTTGCACCACGATCACCAGTTGTCTCCTTGGTGTGCTTGGTTACGCGATTGACGCCTTCAATCAAAATACGATCAAGGTCTACTGAAAGTACTTTTCCAGTCTGGCCCTTATCTTTACCGGCGATTACTTGCACGGTATCGCCCTTACGGATCTTCGCCATTACAACACCTCCGGTGCTAATGAGATGATCTTCATGAAACGCTTGTCACGAAGTTCGCGTGCGACTGGGCCGAAGATACGAGTGCCACGTGGCTCTCCATCCGCCTTCAAAATCACAGCTGCGTTCTCGTCAAAACGAATATATGAACCATCTGGGCGACGATTCTCTTTGACGGTACGAACGATTACCGCCTTCACAACTTCGCCCTTCTTTACCTGTCCGCCAGGAATTGCATCCTTAACGGAGCAGACGATGATGTCTCCAATGCCGGCATAGCGACGTGAAGAGCCACCAAGGACGCGGATGCAAAGGAGCTCTCGAGCTCCCGTGTTATCTGCGACTCGTAGTCGAGATTCTTGTTGAATCATTTTCTGTTATCTCTCTTCTCTATCTCTACCGGAATTACTTAGCCTTCTCGATGATCTCGACAACTCTCCAACGCTTGGTTGCAGAGATTGGTCGGGTCTCCATGATTAGGACGCGATCACCGATACCAGCGCTATTTGATTCATCATGTGCCTTCAATTTCACGGCGCGTGACATAACCTTTGAATAGAGACCATGCTTGACGCGATCGTCGATACGAACGGTCACGGTCTTATCCATCTTGTCGCTGATAACAACTCCTTCGCGGGTCTTGCGGAAGCCTCTGTTTAACTGTGCTTCATTGCTATTAGCCATTACGCAGCACCTCCGATGCCCAATTCGCGCTCACGGATTACGGTGTAGATACGTGCGATCTCTTTACGCACCGCACCTAAACGTCCGTGTGACTCAAGTTGGCCGGTTGCAGCCTGGAAGCGAAGGTTGAATAACTCTTCCTTCGACTCGCGTAACTTGTTAGCCAACTCTTCTGGTGATAACTGGCGTAGCTCTTCGGCAGTTGTTATGGCCATTGATTACGCCTCCTCTCGACGAACAACTCGACACTTCATAGGCAACTTATGCATCGCAAGACGCATAGCTTCGTGGGCAATATCTTCTGTTACGCCAGAGATCTCAAACATCACGCGACCTGGCTTGACGTTTGCAATCCACCACTCAGGTGAACCTTTACCAGAACCCATGCGAGTTTCGGCAGGCTTCTTGGTCAATGGACGATCTGGATAGATATTGATCCAAACTTTTCCACCGCGCTTGATGTAACGAGTCATCGCGATACGCGCTGCCTCGATCTGGCGGTTTGTTACGTAAGCAGGTTCAAGAGCTTGAACTCCGTAGTCACCGAAGGCAACTTGAGTTCCGCCCTTTGCGGCACCGCTACGTGAAGGATGGTGCTGCTTACGATGTTTTACACGACGTGGAACCAACATTATTGAGCTCCTTCCACTGCTGCAGCTGCCTTGGCTGCATCATTACTACGGCGAGCTGGGCGCTTTGGCGCTGGGCGTGCTGCCTTTGCAGCTGCAAGTGCTGCGGCATCGCGCTCGGCACGAGAACCAATAACTTCGCCTTTGTAAATCCAAACCTTCACACCTAAGCGACCAAATGTGGTGTGCGCTTCATGGAAGCCGTAATCGATATCAGCGCGCAAGGTATGTAGTGGTACGCGACCTTCACGATAGAACTCAGAGCGTGACATTTCAGCTCCGCCAAGTCGACCACCGCACTGAACACGGATGCCCTTTGCGCCAGCCTTCAACGCGCTCTGCATTGCCTTGCGCATAGCGCGACGGAATGAAACACGAGCAGCTAACTGCTCTGCAATTCCCTGTGCGACTAATTGTGCATCGGTCTCTGGATTCTTAACTTCGAGAATATTTAACTGAACCTGCTTGCCAGTTAACTTCTCCAAACGGATACGAAGATTATCTGCCTCTTGTCCGCGGCGACCGATAACGATGCCAGGGCGTGCAGTATGAAGATCGATTCGTACGCGATCACGGGTACGCTCGATTTCGATTCGAGCAACGCCGGCGCGCTCCATGTCCTTCTTCATTAGTCGACGGATCTCAACATCTTCCTTTACATAATCTTTGTAAAGCTTGTCTGCATACCAACGTGACTTGAAATCAGTGGTGACGCCAAGACGGAAACCGTGTGGGTTTACTTTTTGACCCATTTACTTCGCTCCCTTCTTAGCTGGCTTACTAGATGATTTGCTATCAGCAACAACTACAGTGATGTGTGATGAACGCTTGTTAATGCGGAAACCGCGACCTTGTGCACGAGGGCGGAAACGCTTCATGGTGATTCCCTCATCAACCAAGGCCTCGACCACCCAAAGTTCTGAGGCATCGCGAAGCGCTGGGTTCTTCTGCTTGGCATTTGCCACGGCAGAGTTGACGAGGGTGTAGAGATCTTGGCCCACTTCTTGCGGAGCGAACTTCAAGACATTTAACGCCTCATCTGCGCGCATGCCACGGATCAAATCGACCACGCGACGCGCCTTCTGTGGAGTGTGGCGCACATTGGATAGGACCGCTTTCGCAGTCAAAGTCTCATTACTCACGAACTGCCCTCGCATCCTGCTTGACGTGTCCCTTAAAAGTACGGGTTGGTGCGAACTCACCAAGCTTGTGTCCGATCATCGCTTC
>CAZZLH010000036.1:0-9377 GCA_964654815.1 uncultured Actinomycetes bacterium | reverse complement strand
ATCTGTCCAATGCCAAATGGCGGTTTTTTGCGTGAAGTGGTCTGCACTTGATCGTAATTTATAAAGATTCCTTGCGCAGTCTCAGGGCGTAAATAGGCCAATCCACTCTCATCCTCTACTGGGCCTAGATAAGTCTTTAATAATCCAGAGAATTGTTTAGGAACCGTGAATTGACCCTTATTGCCGCAAGCTGGGCAATTGACCTCTTCGAGAGATGAAGGTAGCCGCTTATGCTTGTTGGCAAATGCCTCTTCGAGATGATCCGCACGATAGCGCTTATGGCAGGCGGTGCATTCGGTTAATGGATCGCTAAATGTTGCAACATGTCCCGATGCCTCCCAAACCTCGCGGGCCAGAATCACGCAGGAATCAATGCCGACAACATCTTCGCGAGATTGCACCATTGATCTCCACCATTGGCGCTTTACATTGTTCTTTAATTCAACGCCAAGTGGTCCGTAATCCCAAGATGCGCGCAATCCACCATAAATTTCGGAGGAGGGATATACAAATCCTCGGCGCTTGGAAAGGCTGACGATATTCTCTAAACGATCTGCGGCCATTTTTACTCCCATCCGGCTGGCTGTCGGCGGTGCTAGCGGCTTGCTAGACCAGCTCCAATTTTATCGTGGAAAATCATGGATAATTGCGAAATGGCCATTTACCTAGCTGCGCTCACTGTGGCTGCAACTGCGTTTGGTGGGATTTTGGCGTTAAAAGCAAAAGATCGCTTTCATCTAGTCCTTGGCTTATCTGCCGGTCTTTTACTGGGCTTGGTTGGCTTTGATCTACTGCCGGAGGTGTTCCATGACACCGAAGTAACAGGCGGCGTGCCAACCGTTTCAATCGCAATCTTGGTGGGATTTCTTTTACTACATATCTCAGAGCGTAGTTTCGGTGGACATGAGCCGGTCGATTCCGAATATGGTGATGATCATTCGCACGGATCTATCGCCGGTGGCGTTGGTGCGCTTGCGATGGCAGGGCACGTCTTCCTAGATGGCGCTGCGCTAGGAGTCGCATTCAAAGTAAGTACAGAGCTAGGAATCGCAGTATTTATCGCGTTACTCGTACATGCTTTTAGTGATGGTTTGAATACTGTCTCTCTTTTAGTGCGAAGCGGTCACTGGGAGTCACGTTCTAAATTACTTTTGGTGGTTGATGCCCTTGCCCGAATTGGTGGCGCTGCAGTTGGTAGTTATGTTGTGGTCGAAGGCAATTTCGTCACCATTTACTTGGCGCTCTTCTCAGGCTTTGTGATCTATGTGGCAACCTCTCACATCCTGCCTGAAGCACACTCTAGACATCCATCGCGTTGGACTTTGGCCGCAACTGGCGCCGGAGTACTGGCCATGTGGGCCATTGTTGGGGCGCTTGGCCACTAATTAAGCTTTGCCAAACCTGCGGTTTCTTGAGGCGTACTCTTGAATCGCCTTCCATAAAGTTCGTCGATCTGCATCTGGCCATAAGACATCCATGAATACCATCTCTGCATAAGCTGATTGCCACGGTAAGAAATTACTGATGCGCTGTTCGCCAGAGGAGCGCAGGAAGAGATCCACCGGTGTCGGCAAATCGAGATACTTCTCGAATGACTTCTCATCAAATTTCTTTACTTTGCCGCGTTTGTAATCAATTGCCATAGCTTGCGCCGCCTGCACAATCTCAGCCCGACCACCATAATTTACGCACATATTCAAGGTTAAAACTTTATTCTTTGCCGTTAATTCCTCGGCCTCTATTAATTCATCTACCACCGATGACCAGAGTCGCTTCTCTTGTCCAATCCAACGAATTCGCACTCCCAGTTCATTCATTTGATCACGACGGCGGCGAAGCACCTCTTTATTAAAGCCCATTAAGAATCGCACCTCTTCAGGTGAGCGCCGCCAATTCTCAGTGCTAAATGCGAAAGCGCTTAATTCTTTTACACCGACTTCGATGGCGCCTTCGACCATGTCGAAAAGTGGCGCCTCCCCTGCTCTATGTCCTTCGGTGCGTGGTAATCCACGATTCTTCGCCCAACGACCATTGCCATCCATCACCACTGCGACATGGCGCGGGATCGCGGATTTCTCTAGCGCAGGTGGTTTGGCGCCTGACCAATGTGGTTGTGGGGCCTTAACTTTCATGCGCGCTCTACCAATTGCAGACTTCGAAGCCCGCGCTCTAAATGCCATTGAAGATAAGCCGCAATCAAGCCATTGGCCTCGCGACGATTACGCAATTCAGATGCCATCGCGCTCTCCCAATCTCCGCTGATTAAATCTGACATCAATTTTAAGGTCTCTGGTGCAGGAGTGGCGCAAGCACTTGGGCGACATTCGGCGCAGACCGCGCCACCACCGACCAGTGAGAAATATCGATGTGGCCCAACCGCATCGCATTTAGAGCAGTTAAATAAAGAGGGCGCATACCCTCCGACCGCTAATGAGCGCAATAGATATGCATCAAGAATCATCGAAGAGTCGTATTTATCTTCAGCCAATACCCGCATTGCGCCTGTGACCAACTTGAATTCTTGTAACGCTGGCTCATGTTCGTGCGAAGTAAAGCGCTCTGCCGCCTCCAAGATCGCACCAGCGATGGTCCAACGTGAGTAATCATCAGTTAAAGCTTCACCGTAATTGAAGATCGACTCGACCTGTGTGATCGTGTCAAAGGTGCGCCCGGTATATAACTGAATATCAACATGGGAGCCTGGTTCTAGTCGAGCGCCAAATTTAGATTTGGTGCGCCTTACCCCTTTAGCTACGCCTCTTACGCGTCCATGCTCACGGGTAAGTAAGGTGATTATGCGATCGGCCTCGCCCAATTTCTGGGTGCGCAGCACAATTGCTTCATCACGATAGAGGCTCACGCCCGTTAATTTAATGTATCGCGATTGGTTGGCTTTGTAATTGCTTAGCGAATCGCGCGATTTATTGCAGAGAGGATCGCTTTTAGAGATGCCGTCGTGGTGTTTGGGTCGATTCCCACGCCCCAATAAACATCTCCCTCAATCGCACACTCCAAATAGGCTGCAGCGCTTGCATCACCGCCCGAAGAAAGCGCATGTTCCAAATAATCCAATACTCGTACATCCACTCCATAACCAATTAGCGCATTGCAGAATGCAGAGACTGGGCCATTGCCGGTTCCTTTTAGCTCCTTTAGCTCACCGCGATCGGTTAGCTTAACCTCAATCTTCACATCTTCACCGAGCGATGAATTTGTATTCACGCCTTTTAAGCGAAATCTCCCCCAAGGCGCAGTCTCAGTCGGTAGATACTCATCTTCAAAGATTGACCACAATTCATCAGGAAGCACCTCGCCACCTTCGCTATCGGTCTTCGCTTGCACCACTTTGCTAAATTCGATCTGTAGTCGTCGTGGTAGATCTAGATGATGCTCGTGCTTCATCAAATAAGCGACGCCACCCTTGCCAGATTGGCTATTTACCCGAATCACCGCTTCGTAGGTACGGCCAATATCCTTTGGATCAACCGGTAGATATGGGACTGCCCATGTGAAATCATCGACTTTCTTGCCGGCCGCTTTGGCATCTTTCTCTAGATGTTCAAAGCCT
Source organism: uncultured Actinomycetes bacterium (assembly GCA_964654815.1). Lineage (GTDB taxonomy): Bacteria > Actinomycetota > Actinomycetes > Nanopelagicales > Nanopelagicaceae > ZLKRG08. Next base: position 5,809 of record CAZZLH010000036.1, on the reverse strand, counting down.
TTCTTGATCGCATCCTGGTGCGAACCGCTAAAGGCGGTGAAGACCAAGTCCCCACCATATGGATGGCGCTCCGGAACCCTTAATTGATTGGCATATTCAACGGTGCGGCGAATCTCATCGATATTTGAGAAATCGATCATCGGATCAATGCCATGGCTAAATAGATTCAACCCCAAAGTAACAAGGCAGACATTTCCGGTCCGTTCGCCATTTCCGAAGAGGGTGCCTTCGATTCGATCTGCGCCTGCTAAGTAACCAAGTTCCGCGGCAGCTACGCCAGTGCCACGATCATTATGTGGGTGCAGCGATAGCACCACTGAATCGCGGCGATCTAAATTACGACTCATCCATTCGATGGAATCGGCATAGACATTTGGCGTCGCCATCTCGACAGTGGCAGGAAGATTAATGATGCTCTTCCATTGCGGTGTTGGTTGCCAGATGGCATTGACTGCATTGCAAACTTCAAGGGCAAATTCCAATTCGGTGCCGGTGTAGGACTCCGGGGAGTATTCGAAGCTAACTTCGGTGCCTGGCACAGAATCCACCAAAGATAGGCAGAGCTCTGCGCCATCGGTAGCGATCTTCTTGATGCCATCTTTATCGAGTCCGAAGACCACTCTGCGCTGCAAAGTGGAGGTCGAGTTGTAGAGATGCACGATCGCGCGCTTTGCGCCTTTGATTGATTCAAAAGTTCGCTTGATGAGTGGTTCGCGCGCTTGGGTTAGCACTTGGATTACTACATCATCTGGGATCAGCCCCTCTTCGATGATCTTTCGGACAAAATCGAAATCGGTTTGAGAGGCTGAGGGAAAGCCAACTTCGATCTCTTTGTAGCCCATTTTGACCAAGAGATTAAACATCGCAAGTTTGCGCGGCGTATCCATCGGGTCGATCAGAGCTTGATTGCCATCTCGAAGATCAACGCTGGCCCATTTCGGCGCTTTGACCATCTTCTTGGTAGGCCAAGTTCGATCTGTTAAATCTATTGGGATAAACGGTGCGTAACGCCCAGTTGGCATCGCACTCGGGTCTTGATTTGGAAAATTCATCTGCATCGCTCCTGTTTTGTTCTGGTTGCCTGCTTTTAGCTTTTACCGCTGGTTTTTACCGGCAATGCAAAACACACCGCGACGGGTAAGGCCGGTTAGTTGGCCCCGCCACGGCGACTAAGTAGGAGCGAGCGGTCGCGCATAGTGAGTTAAGTTTAAAGGCGGCCCTATAGAACTGGCAAATGTCGATCTAACTCGAATGCCGAAACCTGCCTTGAGTATTCATTCCATTCCGCCTTCTTATTACGCAATACATAATCGAAAACATGCTCGCCCAAGGTTTCGCGCACTAATTGGGAATTCTCCATTATCGAAGTTGCCTCATTTAGATTCTGTGGCAGTTGGGTCTGCGGATAGTTATCAGGAAGCTCAAGCCCTTTCGCTACCCCATCAAGTCCTGCAGCGATCATGACTGAATATGCTAAATATGGATTACAGGCCGAATCAGGTGCGCGAAATTCAATTCGAGTGGAGTTCTCCTTCTTCGGTTTGTACATCGGAATCTGAATCAATGAGCGACGATTAGATGGGCCCCAATTGATCAAGTTAGGGGCTTCGCCTCCGCCATGTAGGCGCTTATAGGAATTAACCCATTGATTGGTAACTGCAGTTATCTCTGGCGCATGTTTCAAGATACCGGCGACAAATGAGCGGCCAATCTTGGATAAGTTATATGGCATGCCACCGTCGTAAAAAGCATTTATCTCATCCTTAAATAAAGAGACGTGGGTATGCATTCCAGAACCTGGATGATCCGTAAAGGGTTTGGGCATGAATGAGGCATAGAAGCCTTGATCTAAGGCAACCTCTTTGATTACATGGCGGAAAGTCATGATGTTATCTGCCGTAGATAAGGCATCGGCATATCGCAGGTCGATCTCCTGCTGTCCTGGTGCGCCCTCATGATGGCTAAATTCCACAGATACGCCCATCGCCTCGAGCATTGTGATCGCGGCTCGGCGGAAATCATGGCCAATTAGATTTGGCGTGTGATCGAAGTAGCCGCCGTAATCAACTGGAATTGGTTCCTTGCCTGGAGCCGGCGCCTCTTTAAATAGGAAGAATTCAATCTCGGGATGCACATAAACCGTGTAACCCATCTCAGATGCCTTGGCCAAAGTTTTACGCAGAACTTGTCGTGGGTCGGCCGGTGAAGCTGAGCCATCTGGCATCACAATGTCGCAGAACATTCGAGCCGCGCCAGGTGCTTCGGTGCGCCACGGCAATATCGAGAAGGTATTTGGATCTGGTTTTGCCAACATATCTGACTCAGTCTGACGGGCATAACCTTCGATGGAAGAGCCGTCAAAACCAATTCCCTCTTCAAAGGCCGCTTCTAACTCTGCAGGTGAGATTGCAACTGACTTGAGGAATCCAAGTACGTCGGTAAACCAGAGTCGGACAAAGCGAATATTGCGCTCTTCGACAGTGCGCATTACAAAGTCGACTTGGCGCTCTTGAGCATTACTTGATGGGGGAAGAGCCATGGCCAAACCCTACGAAATCAATGTTTCGCATATGTTAAATAACCTACGCGAAAAAATGGGCTAAATTCCTAAGCTTACTTAGCGCTCTCTCCAGCGTGAGGTAATAGGCAAACGACGATCTTTACCGAAGGCGCGGGCAGAGATCTTGGTGCCGGGTGGATATTGGCGCCGTTTATATTCAGCGCGGTCGACCATAGTAATTACGCGATTGACTAAATCCGCTGCAAAACCACCTGCGATTAACGATGCCGCACCTTCATCGCCATCAACATATCGAACCAACAATTGATCTAGCAATATGTAATCAGGTAATGAGTCGGTATCTTTTTGATCTGGGCGCAATTCCGCCGATGGTTCTTTACTTATGGAATTTTCCGGAATGGGTGGGGTTTGATCGAAATACCTAGCCAAATCATTGCGCCACTTGGCCAACTGCCAAACTTGGGTCTTATAGATATCTTTAATTGGCGCAAAGCCGCCAACTGCATCTCCATAAAGCGTGGAGTACCCAACCGCTAACTCTGATTTATTACCGGTGGCAAGGACCAAATGGCCCTCTTGATTTGATAGCCCCATCAAAGTCGTGCCACGGACACGGGCTTGGACATTCTCTTCTGCAAGTCCTGATAACTCAAGATTGCCCACAAACTCCTGCACCATTGGTTCGATATGGATGATGCGAAAATTCAAACCAGTACGACCGGCCAAATCCTGCGCATCAGCTATTGAGTGCTCTGATGAGTACTTACTCGGCAGCGCAACTCCATAAACATTCTCTGGACCCAGGGAATCAACTGCGATGGCTGCAACCAGAGCTGAGTCGATGCCACCTGAGAGCCCAAGCACCACTGATTTAAAACCATTCTTATGTACATAATCCCGTAAACCAGATTTCAGCGCCTCCCAAATCTCGGCGAGGTCATCCTTACGTTGTGCGATTCCGCCATGCATCGTGCCTTCTACGGATAATGGCTCATCGGAAATGATCACATCGGGGTTGGAGGTGCGAAGCGGCAGCGTGAGATCATGGAAGGCCAACTGATCTTCAAATTGCTTGGTGCGCATCAAGACCTCACCATTTGCATCAACCAAGATTGAATCACCATCAAAGACCAAATCATCTTGCGCCCCCGTCATATTGACGTAGGCAAGTGCAGCCCCAAAACCGCGAGCGCGCTCTTTGACTAACTCAAGACGTAGATCATCTTTATTTCGCTCATAGGGCGAGCCATTTGGCACCACGACCAAACCGACTTTGCGCTCGGCCAACTCGGCCACCGGTCCCCGGTTCTGCCAGATATCCTCACAGATAGCTAAACCGACATCGATGCCATTTACCCTAACTACTACCGATTTCTCACCTGGTACAAAATTGCGAAACTCATCGAAGACGCCATAGTTAGGCAGGTGGTGCTTCATGTATTTGGCTTTGATTTCGCCATTATGAATGACGGCGATGGCATTCTGTGGCGCCCCAGTTGGTTGTCCCAATCGATCGCTCGCACCATCTATCTGATCCAGATAGCCCACGATCATCACTAGATTTCCAAAACCACTATTGGCAACACGCTTAGCCAATTCCGAGATCGCAATCCGACTTGCAGTTCTAAAAGATTGGCGTAGCGCCAGATCCTCCACCGGGTAGCCGGTTAGCACCATCTCAGGGAAGACCAATATTTGCGCGCCCGCTTTATGAGCAAGCGCAGCCTGAGTGGCTACTAAATCGGCATTGCCATCGATATCACCCACGGTCGGATTGACCTGGGCCAATGCGATTCGCAGGTTACCGGTAAGCATGTTTCAAGAGTACCCTTTCCCATATACCCGGTGACAAGTAAATTAAAAATTAGAGCTAGCATCGAGGAGAGTTCATGACAACCATCAAGGATCTTGCCGACCTCAAAAAGCGCGGCCAGAAGTGGGCGATGCTCACCTCCTACGAGCAGATGACCGCAGAGATTTTCGATGAGGCGGGAATCCCAGTGCTCTTGGTAGGCGACTCTGCTGGCAATAACTTCCTGGGCGAGCCAAACACCATCCCAGTAACAATCGATGAATTACTGCCGCTGGTTAGAGCAGTCGCCAGATCGGTAAAAAATGCTCTAGTCGTAGCAGATCTCCCATTTGGTTCATATGAGGCAGGGGCAGATTTAGCCCTGGCTACCTCCATCCGATTTTTCAAAGAGGCTGGGGCGCATGCCGTTAAGTTAGAGGGCGCCCATGTTGAACAGATTAAAAAATTGGTAAGTAGTGGAATTCCGGTAATGGGCCATATTGGATTGACCCCGCAGAGCGTCCATCAATTGGGTGGTTTTAAAGTGCAAGGTAGAGAGAATCCCGAGGCGCTGATCGCTGCAGCTAAGGCAATTGAGGCAGCGGGCGCATTTGCGATCGTGCTTGAGATGGTTCCGGTGGAGCTTGCCAATTTGATTACCCGCGAATTGAGTATCCCAACGATTGGCATTGGCGCTGGAAATGGCTGCGATGCCCAAGTTCTGGTCTGGACCGATGCCTTTGGGCTAACCAAGAACCCCCCAAAGCTAGCGAGGGCCTATCGCAATCTTCGCGGTGAACTACTTGCTGGCGCCAAGGAATTTGCTAGTGACGTGGCTAAGGGCGATTTTCCATCGGAGCAGGAGAGCTTTAAATAATTGCCTAAATTTGCCAAAGATTTCACGCTGGATCTAACTCCCTTAAAGAAGTATCCCGATTTTAGAAGGCTCTGGCTCTCGGGGTTGATCTCCTTCTTCGGCTCGATGATCACCCTGGTAGCGCTACCGTTTCAAATCAAAGAGTTGACCAACTCCTACCTGGCCGTGGGGCTAATTAGCGCGGTGGAGTTGGTTCCGCTCATCATCTTCGGCCTGTATGGCGGGGTGCTGGCAGATCGATATGACCGGAAGAAATTGATTTGGTTCTCTGAGTTAGCAGCCCTGCTCCTAGTCTCGGCGCTATTGCTTAACTCGATATTGGAGCGCCCCTCGTTACTTGCGATCTACATAATCGCGGCCCTCTTCTCGGCCGTCGATGGCATCCAGCGCCCTAGTTCGAATGCGATTCTGCCGCGATTGGTAGATCACGCAGATCTTCCCTCGGCCAATGCTTTGATGAGTCTACGTTGGCAGCTTGGGGTAATCCTTGGCCCATCAATCGGTGGCCTATTGATTGCTACCTATTCGGTATCGCATGGTTACTTTATTGATGGCATAACTTTTATCTTCTCGCTGCTATTGCTAGCGCGAGTTAGAAATATTCCCCCACTAAATAAGT
>CAZZLH010000035.1:8213-9527 GCA_964654815.1 uncultured Actinomycetes bacterium | reverse complement strand
AAGGAGATAGAAAGAAGTTCAAGTGAAACGAGCATCTAGGCAATTTGACCAGAAGTTGGTTAGCGCTGCCGCTTTATCGTCGCTACAAATCTTGCTTCTCTTATCACTACTGATGTCACTTCTGATGTCATTGTTGCTGCCGCTCGCCTCGGGTACTGCGAATAGAGCAGAGGCGGCCACCCTTAAAGCTGCCAATATCAAAGCTGCCAATATCAAAGCTGCTAGCACCAAAGCCAGACCTGCCAATTTCTCAGACGTTGAGAGTTTGACTTTCCAATCAACGGCAGTGACGGTAAATGGCAAAGCTAGAAAATTAGTAACTAAAGAGCCGATCAGTATCAAATTTCAAAATAAGAGAATCTTGGCCAAAGCTGGTTGCAATCTAATTTCTGGTGCTGCAACGCTTGAGAAAGGCACATTGCAGATTAAGTCGCTTGGTATGACAAAGATGGCTTGCACCAAGAGTTTGATGGCGCAAGATGCTTGGCTTAGCAAAATACTCTCTGCCAAGCCCCGAATTAGTATTTTGAATAATAATTTGACTTTAGTGCAAGGCCAGACAGTTATTCGAATGTTAGTTAACGAAACTTATGGCTTTGCCGATACCCCATTGGGAGATGCAAATTCGGAAGCTTTAGTTAAGGCAATTTGTGGCAAGTTGGTAATGGATAAAGCCAGTGAGTCTCAGGCTCAATTTGCAGCAGAACAGAATGCCTTAATTTTCCGCGTGGTTTCTCGCGAAGGTGAAGACTTTGCCGTCACCATGGATTACCGAGTTAATCGAATGAATGTGAAGATTCTTGACGGCATCGTCGTTGAGTGCCGACAAGGTTAAAGCTTAATTTTCTTTCCAGCCGTATTGATTAATCACTTCGGTGATCTCGACGTTGTAGTTCTCATAGAAGTGGCTTTGGGCTAACTTCTTGGCATCTTGGTGTTCAATGTCTTGACGCCATTTATCTATTGCTTCAAGAGAGTTGAAGTAGGCCACGGTCACTCCCTCTCGTGTCTCCGGATGTCTAATTCCAAAGTGCTTTAGATAACCCGGCATGGTTTTGATCTTCTCCTCCAGCAGCGAATCATGCTGGTAATAGAGGTCATGGTTTGCATCCTGCCGCTTGGAGGTAAAAATCACCGCATAAGTCTTTGCGCCATTTGCTTGTGCATTTTGTGATGCACCATCAGTAGCGGTGATTTTCTTACGTTTTAGAATCTTAAATTCATAGAGCAAAGCCAGAATCGAGGTGATTAATCCAAATATGCCAATCAACCTTGGGAATGCCGGAATATCAGCGCCAAGCGTGAGTTGATAAC
>CAZZLH010000035.1:0-8113 GCA_964654815.1 uncultured Actinomycetes bacterium | reverse complement strand
TAAATCCCATAGTCAAAAGCCCATATTCGGTGATTATCTCGACTGCTTGAGTGCCGATGCGCTTACCTCGCGCCTCTTTTGTAATCCAGTAACCAACCTCTGCGCGATGATTTGAGAGATCAAAGGTATGTAATGAGACGACGCCAGAGAATCCATTGCTATATGGATACTCTGAAAGGTTGCTAAGGCGAGAATCCTCGATGACGAATAGCAATTCGCTCTGATTTGCATGGCTGGCTTTTGCGCGAGAGTTGGTGAACTCGATCGCCAAGCCCATCGAATAATTTGCTGGAACTGTGGTGAATCTAGGAATTTCTAAATCCTGTACGCCCCGAAATACATCTTCAGCATCAGTTGGCCTAATCGGCCTAAGCGTGATTGTCCCTGCTTGCAACACAGGGATTTCTTCGGGCCACCAAATCACTTAGTGATTTTAGACTGCATCGAGCACGGGGCGCGCAGGAACTTGATACTCATGACCTGCAGGGCTGATCCAGGTACATGCACCATTAGGCTGATTTATCAATTTCCAACCATGATGAGTCTTTAGGTTGTGGTGCCTACGGCAGAGCGAACCTAAATTATCCGCAGAAGTCGTGCCTCCCTCTTCCCACGGCACCGCATGATCTAAATCGGAGAGATGGGCAGGTTGTCGACAACCTGGAAAACGACAGGTTCGATCCCTGGCGATTAAGAAATCCTGTAACACTTGGGGTGGCTCGTAAGTTTCGCGACCATAATCAATCAATGTTCCGGTGATGGGATCCGTGATAAATCTTTTCCAGCGACCATCTGCTGCAATTTCACGAGCTATTGCAGCTGGTATAGGTCCGTATCCGGCGAGTTGGCCTGGGTTATCTGCAAGTCCAAGTGCGGTAGGTAGATCAATAGTCACATTTATGGTTGGTCGTCGATTGTGTTTGGTGACAACCGTGCCAGATGATTTGAGCGCGGCATCTGCAGCGCGCATCGCAAATACAAATGCATCAGCGCGACGCATATCTTTTTCGACATCGGTATTGATTAAATGAGCTCTCTCTAAGGCGGCCAGCGCCGTGGCATCCGATGAATTTAAGGCCCGACAATCATCCTTACAGCTATCTGAGCAGGCATGCACACAAATTGTTGGTGAGGTTTGGCCAGTGCTATCCAAAAGTTGGCACTCTTTGATGCAGCGGTGACCTCGGCTGAAACGGACCAAGTTCTGCATGGCTTGGCGATGTTCAGCCAACATCTTCTCCGAGTAATCATTTATTACTTGATCAATCATCTGGGCATCTTCAATCTTTAATGAAGCAAGAATTGTGCCCACGCCATCTCGCTCCTTATAGAAGCGTACATTCCGAGCCTCACGTTGATTATCAAAATTCTTTTGGAAGAGTTCGGGAGCCAATTGCGCAAAGGTATTACGTAATTTATTGGCAACTTGGCTGGGTGTATGAAATTCCGCATGTGCCAGCGCAACCTTTTCGATCTCGGTTATGGCTTCTTGTGCAAGACCAGCTCTCACCGCAACAGCAGTCTCTTGCGCGATTACTGTGGCATGTTGTGTGGCAATTTCTCCAGTCGCCAAAGCATTGATGGTTTGGGGGAGATGATTGAAGAGAGTACGTGCAAGATCAATCTTGTTTTGGGAGGTAGCTGGCGAGATACGTAATGCGGTAGCGACATCCTCGCGTTCGACTTGATCCACATCGAATTCCCCGGCCTTATCAAGGTATTGAGAACCAGCCACATACAACATCGCCTCCTGCTCTTGAGCGGTGACCCAACTACTTTGACGTTGCCAGCAGGTTAGGTAATCAATGCGGTCTGCCGGAGTAAGTAGATTTCGATCTAATTGGAGCAAGCGAAGCATTGCTTCAGGTCCAGGTTTTGAGTTTAGTAATTCACTTAATTCAAAGTTGCGAGGAGCGTCATCGCGGTCTAGTACGGGATCGCCAATCAGCGAATTTGCCGAGGGAATCGCTTTTTTGAACATATGAGAATCATTGCGCCAACCTCTGACAATTTATTTTTTATTACGGATTAAATCTTCGAAATCAGAGATTTTTAAAGGCTTATTCTCAAACCAAAGTATGAGAAAAAGTAATACTTAAGTATGAATTTTTTAGAGCTTCACAGTCTCAAAGCTTCGATCATGGCGATCGATGATCATCATGCTGTGATTTGGAATCGCATGCCAGCCGCTCTGATTCCAACCACTAGAACCGACCACAATCGCATGATCATCTTCTCTGTAATGTAGATCGTAATAATCCTCACCACCGAAATCAGGGCGCTTGGCATTGTCATGCTCGCTAATTACTACCAATTTATTTGGCGAGAGCAACATGGCATTAATGCTGGAAAATTCCGTCTTATCTTTTATCGTTTTGATCGCAGCCTTTAGCCCCGGAACCAAACCTAACTCTTCTATGTTTTGCACTAGCCAAAGAAAGTAGCGCTCTGAGTCAGTATTACCTGTCGCTTCCTGCAAATAGCGTGGTGCAATAAAGGCATCCAGCGCAGTCGTGGGCTTGATTGATCCATTATGAATGAATGAATATTGTCCATAATGAAATGGGTGTGCGTTGGCTTTATTCACCGGTAGACCAGAAGTTGCCCAGCGAAAATGTAACAATGAGCCATCTGATTTATTCTTCTTGATTACATCCATGAAATCTGGGCTATCTGCGGCTGCGGTCGGCTCCTTGAAAACCTCGCCACTTTTATCAGTGATACCCCAACCATCGCAATGGACTTTGGATAGTTTTACGAATTCTGCGAAATCTTGGCCGACCACTGTGGGGAAATCGGTATCAGAATCAGACACATACGCTAAAAGTCGGCACATTTCACGCCCTCGCTCTTCCTTTGGGTGCATTCTAGGAGTACAAAGAACCCTTCGGTGACCGCCACCGAAAGGTTTTGGTTCTGACCAATGGTTACTGCCCGTCGGAGCTATGAACAAAGGAGTTCAAATTTGAGTAATCAGTTTGATGAGGATGCCAAACTCTTAGAGTCACTCGGCTACAAGCAAGAATTTAATCGCCGCTGGTCCGGTTTCTCTAACTTTGCGATCTCATTCTCAATCATCTCAGTGCTATCCGGATGCTTCACTACATTCGGTCAAGCTTGGAATAACGGAGGACCAATTGCCATCTCACTTGGCTGGCCATTGATCTCGTTATTTATCATCATCATCGCATTGTGTATGGCCGAATTAGTATCTGCGATGCCGACTGCAGGTGGCATCTTCTACTGGGCATTTGCCTTAGGCAAACCAGTTCATGGCTGGTTGACCGGTTGGTTGAACTTGGTCGGACTAGTCGCAGTTATCGCAGGTGTGGATTACGGCTTTGCCACATTCTTCACCACGACCATGAGTCTATTTAACGACGCTTGGGACCCAACCAATCTGAAGTTGGTCTTCATCGTCTTCGTTGTGACGGTTCTGCTACATATTCTTATGAATATATATGGTGCAAAAATTATTCACCTACTTCAGAACATCAACGTCTATTGGCACGTATTTGGCGTCGCCGCAATCTTGGCGATTCTGATCATTCTTCCAGAGAAGCATCAGAGCGCTAGTTGGGTCTTTACGACGCAGAACAACAACTCAGGATTTAGTCAGAGTATGTACTGGTGGTACGTGTTGCCACTTGGCTTCTTGCTGACGCAGTACACGATCACCGGCTTTGATGCTTCGGCACACGTTTCGGAGGAGACTGGTGGCGCATCGAAGGCAGCGGCTAAAGGTATGTGGCAATCAGTTGCATACTCAGCAATAGGTGGCTGGTTGTTACTTCTATCTTTCCTATTTGCCGCAACCGATGTCGATGCGCTAAATAAAGCAGGCGGTTTCGCTCCAACAATCTTCTCAAGTGCATTGAGTCCGGGATGGGCTGAGATCTTGATGATCATCACCTGCGTTGGCCAGTTCTTCTGCGGCATGTCCTGCGTAACTGCGGCATCACGTATGTTGTTCGCCTTCTCTCGTGACCGTGCAGTTCCTGGACATAAGTATTGGACCAAGTTGGATAGCAATAGAAATCCATCGCATGCCGCATTTGGCGTGGGATTCTTCGCTACGGTTCTGACCCTTCCAGCGCTTTGGGCGCCAAAGGGCACAGTGGTTCCGATTGCATTCTTCGCAGTTACCTCGGTAACCGTGCTTGGACTCTTCCTCTCCTTCATGATTCCGATCTACCTGCGCTGGAAGCAAGGTGATCGCTTCAAAGCAGGAGCCTGGAACTTAGGAAAGCACTACAAGTGGATGGCACCGATTGCAGTTATCGAGATCATCTACATCTCCATAGTCCTCTGCTTGCCAACTACACCAGCTGGCGTGCCTTGGAATGAGAACTTCTCATGGCTTGCAGTGCAATATGCACCAATCGCTCTGATACTTGTTATCGGAGGCGCAATGATTTGGTGGAACGCAAGCGCTAAGAACTGGTTCAAAGCGCCAGAGCACAAAGCTCGTTTAGTGGAGTAATTGCTCCGATTATGTAAAAAAACTTAATAACGAACGGCCACCATTCGCAGATTGTTATTGCGAGGGTGGCCGTTCTCTATTACTTTTAAGGCATTGCCTAAATTACAGATACTTCGTTAAATGCAAGAGTTGCAGGAGAGAATGATGGATAGAGTTAAAGATCGAGTTGCGATAGTTACCGGTGCCGCATCGGGAATCGGTGAGGCAAGTGCGATTCGTTTGGCCGAAGAGGGCGCTAAAGTGGTTTGCGCAGATGTAAATGGCGCAGGCGCCGAGGCCACAGCAAAGAAGATTCAAGCTTCAGGTGGCATCGCAAGCTCATATCAAATAGATATCTCAGACTCTGCCCAATGTGATGCCTGCATCTTGGATACAGTAAACAAATACGGCGCGGTAGATATCTTGGTGAATAATGCCGGCGTAAATTTGCCTGGAACTTTTCATGAAGTACCCAATGAGATTATTCAAAAGACTTTGCAGGTAAATGTGGCGGGCATGATGTATCTAACCCGTGCCGCGATTCCACATATGTTGAAGAACAAACGTGGTTCCATAATAAATATGTCTTCAGTCAATGGTCTGGTCTCCGAACCATTCTTAAGTGTTTACTCGGCATCAAAAGGCGCAGTAGTAATGTTGACCAGAGGTATTGCCCTTGATTATGCAAAGACCGGGATTCGATGCAATGCAATCTGCCCCGGTTGGGTAGATACACCAATCAACTATGCGCATGCTGATTTACTCGGTGGCATACAGAAGGTCTACAAAGAGATCTCGAATTTCCAGCCGATTGGACGCCCTGGCGAGCCACGTGAAATCGCACATCTGGTCCTATTCCTAGCCTCGGATGAAGCTTCATTCATTACCGGCTCGATTATCAGCGCTGATGGCGGCATGACTGCCATGTAAATTGAATTTACCGGTGGCAAAAAACGGACATTAAGGATAAATTCGAACTATGAATCTCAGCGTCGAGCAGTTAAAGAAAGATGTAGCAGACGGAACCATCGATACCGTCGTCGTTGTTATGACCGATATGCAAGGTCGTCTGGTCGGAAAACGCATCGCAGGACAATTCTTCTTAGATGAAATTATCAAACACGGAACCGAAGGATGTAATTACCTCTTAGCGGTAGATGTGGACATGAACACCGTCGGTGGTTACGAGATGTCTTCTTGGGATCGCGGGTATTCAGATTTCGCGATGGTGCCTGACATGTCGACGCTGCGCTACATTCCTTGGCAAGAGGGCGCTGCGATGGTCACCGCAGATGTCCAATGGCTAGATCACACCGATGTGGTCGCCTCACCGCGCCAGATCCTGCGCCGCCAAATCAAGCGCTTAGAAGAAGCTGGCATGAAAGCTTATGTCGGAACTGAATTGGAATTCATCGTTTTCAATAACACTTACGAAGATGCCTGGAACAAACGTTATCGCGGCTTAACCCCAGCAAATCAATACAACGTCGATTATTCGATTCTAGGTGGCTCTCGAATCGAACCATTACTTCGTGCGATTCGTCTGGGTATGGCAGGCGCGGGCATGTATGTTGAATCGGTAAAGGGCGAATGCAACTTTGGTCAGCATGAGATTGCATTCAAGTACAACGAGGCGCTGGTTACTTGCGACAACCATGTGATTTACAAGAATGGCGCAAAAGAGATCGCGGCCGATATGGGTTATGCGCTTACCTTCATGGCGAAGTTCAATGAGCGCGAAGGCAACTCTTCACATATCCACTGTTCATTCCGTGGACTTGATGGTTCTATGGTGTTGGCAGATGAGTCAGATAAAGAGCATGGCTTGTCAGATACCGGACGCCATTTCCTAGCGGGAATGCAGGCCCATCTTCGCGAACTCTCTTTGATGTGGGCGCCAACCATTAACTCTTACAAGCGCTATCAACCGGGATCATTTGCACCGACTGCGATCCGTTGGGGTCGCGATAATCGCACCTGTGCGCTGCGTTTGGTTGGTCGTGGCCAATCTCTGCGCGTGGAGAATCGCGTGCCGGGCGGAGATGTAAATCCATATCTAGCAGTAGCGGGCATGATCGCTGCGGGCCTTGATGGCATTAAGAATAAGTTGAAATTAGAGCCAGCATTCGTAGGTAATGCCTATGCATCTGACTCTGAATTCGTGCCTCATACCATGGAGATGGCGCAGAAACTCTGGGCGGAATCCGCATTTGTAAAAGAGGCATTTGGCGAAGAGGTGCAGAAGCATTACACCAACATGGCCCAAGTCGAGATCGAAGCTTATGGAAAAGCCGTAACCGATTGGGAATTGATCCGTAACTTCGAGAGGTATTAAAAATTGTCTAACACTTACGAGGTAATCAACCCTGCCACCGAACAGGTAGTAAAGCAGGTCAAAGAGGCATCAGTAGAAGAGACCGATGCCATAATCGCCAAAGCGGCAGAGGCATTTAAATCCTGGCGCAATGTGACTCCGTATGATCGCGCCAATCTGCTGCGCGCATTCTCAAATAAGGTCCGCGAACATCGCGAAGAGTTGGCGCAATTGGAGATCACCAACTCCGGTCACACCCGTGGCAATGCGCTCTGGGAAGCGGATAATGTCGCAAATGTTTTGAATTACTACGCGGGAGTGCCAGAGCGTTTGTATGGTCGACAGATTCCAGTTGCTGGCGGCGTAGATATAACTTTCAAAGAACCGATCGGCGTGGTCGGAATCATCGTGCCTTGGAATTTCCCAATGCCGATTGCAGGTTGGGGATTCTCTGCTGCGCTTGCAACTGGAAATACCGTGGTGTTAAAGCCTGCCGAGTTGACTCCGCTTACTGCGATTCGTCTAGGCGAATTAGCGCTCGAAGCCGGAATTCCAGAGGGAGTATTGAATATTGTGCCGGGCAAAGGCAGCGTGGTTGGCGCTAGATTCGTAACCAATCCAACAGTTCGTAAAGTTTCCTTTACTGGTTCAACATCAGTAGGTAAAGGCATCATGGCGGGATGTGCCGATCAAGTAAAGCGCGTGACGCTAGAACTTGGTGGCAAGAGCGCAAATATCATCTTTGAAGATGCTGATATCGAAGTTGCCGCAGCAAGTGCACCTGGCGGCGTATTCGACAACGCGGGACAAGATTGCTGTGCGCGTACTCGCATCTTGGTGCAGAAGAGCGTCTTTGATAAGTTCATGGAGCATTTTGAGCAGAGCGTAAAAGCCTTCCGTTGCGAGGATCCAAATCTAGATACCGCCGGAATGGGACCGCTAATCTCGAAAAAACAGAAAGAAACGGTGCTCTCTTACATTGATGATTCACTTGCATTCCAAGGTAGCGCGCCAAGTGGACCGGGATATTGGGTTCCGCCAACAGTGTTGCTTCCAAAAGATACCAATGCTCGTGCATGGCAAGAGGAGATCTTTGGTCCAGTCGTTGCAGTCCTACCGTTTACCGATGAGGCAGATGCGATTGCAAAAGCCAATGATTCGATTTATGGACTATCTGGTTCGATTTTCACTAGCAACTTAGGTCGTGCGATGCGCGTGGCACGTGGGGTTGAGTCGGGCAACCTTTCGGTTAATTCCCACTCATCCGTCAGATATTGGACGCCATTTGGTGGCTATAAGCAATCAGGATTAGGTCGCGCACTTGGCCCAGAGTCATT
>CAZZLH010000034.1:0-10758 GCA_964654815.1 uncultured Actinomycetes bacterium | reverse complement strand
TTTATTTAGTAGGTACCTCTGAAGTGCCACTTGCGGCGTATCACATGGACGAAACTTTAGATGCTAGCAAGTTGCCGCTTCGTTATACCGGATATTCACCCTGCTTTAGACGTGAAGCAGGATCATATGGAAAAGATACCCGCGGCATCATTCGCGTACACCAATTTGAGAAAGTCGAGATGTTCTCTTTCTGTAAACCTGAGGAGGCTAAGGCCGAACATGCGCGCTTGTTGCAGTGGGAGAAGGATTTCTTGAATGCAATGGAGCTGCCATATCGAGTGCTAGATATTGCATCTGGCGATCTTGGCTCTTCAGCAAATCGTAAGTTTGATTGTGAAGCCTGGATCCCAACGCAGAACGCATATCGCGAGGTTACGAGCACCTCTAATTGCACGGAATTCCAGGCGCGCCGATTAAATATTCGTATGAAAGATGAGAATGGCACGAGACCGGTAGCGACATTAAATGGCACCTTGGTAGCGGTACCGCGCATGATTGTTGCGATTCTTGAGAACAATCAAAATTCCGATGGCTCAGTGAATGTTCCAAAAGCCTTGCAGCCATATATCGGCAAGAGCAAATTTGAAGTGATCTAATTGAGTTATCGACCGAGGCTCATCGCAACAGATTTAGATGGCACGATCTGTCCCCATGCCGCACCGATTTCGATGCGCACCATCGAGACTTTCACCAAAGCGCATGAATCTGGCATAGAGATTGTCTTCGCAACGGGTCGGCCGCCACGTTGGATGGGCCAGATAAAAGAGGCCTTTTACTTTGGCCAAGCAATCTGCAGCAATGGTGGGATTCTCTGGGACTTACATAATGAAAAGGTTTTGGAAGAGTGGCGTATCTCGCCAGAGATAATGCGCGAGGCTGTAATTAAATTGAGAAAAGCGATTCCGGAGATTCATTTTGCATTTGAGAATCATGGAGATTTTCGGCGTGAAGCGGGTTATCAAGCCAGATGGGATGTGGGGGTTGATACCAGCGGTGTCCCTGATATTTTGCAATATACCCAGAATGGTGCCGTAAAGTTATTAGCGCGCGGTTCAGATAAATTATTTAATTCCGATGAAATGTTAAAAGTGGCACAGGAAGTTGTGGGAGATACGGTAAATGTGACCCACTCAAATCCTTGGGAATCTTTATTGGAAATTAGCGCGCATGGAGTAACCAAGGGTGACACGCTCTCAATTCTTTGCGAACGAATGCAGATTGATCGTGAGGATGTTGTGGCATTCGGCGATAACCCAAATGACTTTACAATGTTGGAGTTTGCCGGTCGCTCTTATGCAATGAGCGATGGCCATGAAGATGGAATTAAGTATGCAACTGCATCTGCGCCGCCATGTAATGAAGATGGCGTTGCACAGGTTATAGAGGAGCTTCTTAATTTGCCTCGGCGCGGCTAAAACCTATAAGTTACGTCGCGGAGGGCTCGCATAGCGGCCGAGTGCACCGGTCTTGAAAACCGGCAGGTGAAAGCCTCGTGGGTTCAAATCCCACGCCCTCCGCCAGCCAAGAGCGTGACCGAATTCATGCGCCTTTCGCATATCCCCGAATAGCAAGTCTTAAATGCAAAGAGCAAACTTGCCCAGTAATTACCCCTTTTTCGCATTGCGGAGGATTTAAATGTCGGGAGTCTTCACACCGGGTCGCGCAAAGATCTCTGCGCGCACTCTCCGCACCGATCGTTGGTGGGTACAACCAACAATTACTGTCGCTGTTCTGGTCTTATTTATCATCTACGCGACATTTCGAGCCTTTGAAGGCAAACATTATTTTTATGAGCCGCTAATCTCTCCATTTTATTCACCTTGTTTATCAACTAGCTGTGTAGAAGGCTCTTCGCTCTTTGGACAACCATTTGGCACGATCGTGCTCTTTGGAATGGCGGTATCACCAGCGCTATTTATTTTGATCTTCCCACTGGGCTTTCGAATGACTTGTTATTACTACCGCAAAGCGTATTACCGTTCATTCTGGCAATCTCCGCCAGCATGTGCCGTTGCAGAACCACACAAGTCATATAGCGGTGAGACCAAAGCACCTTTGATTGTGCAGAATAGCCATCGCTACTTCTTCTTCATCGGAATGATTTTTAATTTGATTCTTACCTATGATGCAATTTTGGCATTTAGGAATCACGAAAAAGAGTGGGGCCACATGTCTGTGGGCACACTTGTTTTAGTGATGAATGCCGTTTTGCTCTGGGGCTACTCATTGTCATGCCATTCATGTCGCCACACAGTTGGTGGACGGTTACGCAATTTCTCCAAGCACCCAATTCGCTACAAGATGTGGACTTGGGTTTCAAAGCTAAATGAGAAGCACCAGAATTTCGCTTGGGTCTCGCTATTTGGCGTTGCACTCACTGATTTATATGTCCGTCTCGTCGCCTCTGGCGCCATAACCAACTACTACTTCTTCTAGAGACCAACCACAATGACAATTCAGCGATTTAAATATGATGTAGTGATAATCGGCGCCGGTGGCGCAGGGTTGCGTGCTGCAGTATCGGCTCGCGAAGCCGGTCTCTCGGTGGCCATTATCTGTAAATCATTATTTGGTAAGGCTCATACCGTTATGGCTGAAGGTGGCGCAGCGGCTGCCATGGGCAACGTAAACGATAAAGATAATTGGCAGGTCCACTTCCGCGACACTATGCGCGGCGGCAAGTTCTTAAATCACTGGCGGATGGCAGAGCTACATGCAAAGGAAGCGCCAGAACGTATTTGGGAGCTGGAGTATTGGGGTGCGCTATTTGATCGCACCAAAGAGGGAAAGATCTCTCAGCGTAATTTTGGCGGACATGAGTACCCACGACTTGCTCACGTTGGTGATCGAACTGGCTTGGAATTGATTCGCACCATGCAGCAGAGAATTGTTGCGATGCAGCAAGAAGATAAAAAAGAGTTAGGTGACTACGAGGCGAAGATCAAAGTCTTCCAAGAGCTGACCATCACAGAGATATTAAAAGATAATGGACGCGTATCGGGCGCATATGGATATTGGCGCGAGACCGGCGAAGAGGTGCTCTTTGAAGCTGGCGCTGTCGTGTTAGCGACAGGTGGAATTGGTAAATCATTTAAAGTTACCTCTAATTCTTGGGAAGGCACAGGCGACGGACATGCGCTAGCGCTAAAAGCTGGCGGACGTTTAAAAGATATGGAGTTCGTGCAATTCCATCCCACCGGAATGGTTTGGCCTCCATCAGTGCGCGGCATTTTGGTAACGGAATCTGTTCGTGGCGATGGCGGCGTACTTCGCAATTCAAATGGCGAACGCTTCATGTTCAAGTACATTCCAGAGGTATTTAAGAAGCAGTATGCCGATAATGAGGCGGAGGCAGATCGTTGGTATACCGATCAAAATAACAATCGTCGTCCACCTGAGTTATTGCCGCGCGATGAGGTAGCTCGCGCAATCAACACCGAGGTAAAAGCTGGACGCGGAACTCCCCATGGCGGTGTTTATCTAGATGTCTCAACTCGATTACCTGCCGAAGAAATCAAGCGTCGTCTGCCTTCGATGTGGCATCAGTTCTACGAATTAGCCGGTGTAGATATCACTAAAGAGCCGATGGAAGTTGGTCCTACCTGCCACTATGTAATGGGTGGCATCGATGTTGATCCAGATACAGGTGCGGCAATTGGTGTGCCAGGGCTATTTGCCGCCGGCGAAGTAGCTGCTGGTTTGCATGGCTCTAATCGTCTAGGCGGTAATTCACTCTCTGATCTTTTGGTCTTCGGTCGTCGCGCAGGCGATGGCGCCGCGGCATATGTAAAGGCAAATAGCAGCATCACACCATCAGAGGCCTCGATCAACAAAGCATCTGAGTACATCAATGCACCATTAAATAATTCAAAGCAGAATTCAGATGGTGAGAACCCATATGCGATCCATGCCGAGTTGCAGCAGACCACAAACGATTTGGTGGGAATCATCCGCATCAAGCATGAATTGGAGGCGTCGCTGCAGAAAATCGCAGAGCTACGTAAGCGCGCGGCAAACTCTAAAGTTGAAGGTGGTAAGAGTTTCAATCCAGGTTTCCATTTAGCGCTGGATCTAGACAACATGTTATTGGTATCTGAATCGATTGCACGTAGCGCGCTACAACGCGAAGAATCTCGCGGCGGCCATACTCGCGAAGATTTCCCAAAGATGGATCCGACCTGGCGCCAAGTTAACTCCATAACCACATGGGATGGTTCGGAAGTTAAAGTAAGTAAAGAACCGCTAGCTATGATTCCAAAAGAACTAGCGGAGTTATTCGATATCGAAGAGTTAAAGAAGTATCTGACTGAAGGCGAGCTAAGCACCTATGGAGGTGGCAAATGAGTCGCATCATGAATTTTCGAATCTGGCGCGGTGATAAGTCCGATGGCGCATTGAAAGATGTGCAGGTCGAGGTCAATGAAGGCGAAGTGGTGCTAGATGTAATCCATCGCATCCAAGCCACACAAATGGGAGATTTGGCAGTCCGTTGGAATTGCAAGGCCGGTAAATGCGGATCTTGTTCTATGGAGATTAATGGCAAGCCTCGATTGGCCTGTATGACTCGCATGAGCACCTTTGAAGAAGAGGAGACGGTGACGGTTACACCGCTTCGCGCATTCCCGGTGATTCGCGATCTAGTCACCGATGTTTCATTTAATTATGAGAAGGCGCGTGAGATTCCCTCCTTTACTCCACCAGCAGATTCGAAACCTGGCGATTTCCGGATGCAACAAGTGGATGTCGAACGTAGCCAAGAATTCCGTAAATGTATTGAGTGCTATATGTGCCAGAACGTATGCCACGTGATTCGTGACCATGAAGAGAATAAGAAATCATTTGCTGGACCACGTTATTTGATGCGTATGGCCGAGTTGGATATGCATCCACTGGATACTCGTCGTGATCGTAAAGATTTGGCGCAGGAAGAGCACGGCCTTGGTTTCTGCAATATCACCAAGTGCTGTACCGAAGTCTGCCCAGAGCACATCAAAATCACGGACAATGCGCTGATTCCTCTCAAAGAGCGCGTAGTCGATATGAAGTACGACCCAATTCGTTGGTTGGGCTCAAAGATTTTAAAGCGCGAAGACATCAAACAGAATTAGAATTTCCCTGTGAAGTTGTTGGCTCGCTGGGTTGCGCTAGCTGCATCATTCTGGGTTGCCACACTTATCGTCCCCGGAATCCAGATTGATGGCGGTTTTAGGACATATCTCTGGGTCGCGCTGCTCTTCGGCCTAATTAATGCCTTGTTAGGTTCGATCATTCGACTTTTGACGCTACCAATTACCTTGATCTCCTTCGGTTTATTTCTAGTGATTATCAATGCGGCAATGCTCCAATTGACCGCACGCTGGAGCGATAAATTGGCGATTGATAACTTCTGGTCGGCGATATTTGCCTCGCTAATAATCAGCGTTGTAACTGGCCTACTTGGGAAGGTTCTACGTAGCGCACTGCCATAATTAAAGCCATGTGGTGGGTGGCTTTTGGTGGAGTGGTTGGCTCACTTTCACGTTATCTACTCAACGAACTTTTTGGTAGCGATGACACGGGAGTTTTGGCCGCTAATTTAATTGGGGTGGCAATTGCAGCGCTAGCGATTGAATATTGCAAATTAAATCAAAGATCTGAAGTTCGCAATTTTCTGCTACCTGGGTTTTGTGGCGGCTTGACCACATTCTCATCATTGATGTTAATTAGTGATGAGGTTGGTTTTAGCTATCTATTTGAAACGATAGCACTTAGTTTCTTGGTGATAGCTTTTGTGACGCCGATTGCCCGCAACTTTTACCAGAGGAAGCTATGAATCTAATCTGGTTTTCGTTAGGAGCGGCAGTTGGTGCGCCACTTAGATTCTGGCTGGATAGCCTCTTTCGTCCGTTTTATAAATTCCCTTATGGAATTTTGATCGCAAATCTATTTGGCACCTTTGTAATTGGTTATTTTTCAAGCGATCTCTCATATTTGGTGCTGGGCTTTTGTGGTGCGCTTACGACTTGGTCGACTTTTATTGTAGATATTTATTCAGATATTGAGGGGCGCCGATATACGTTTGCGGGTGCAAATCTCATGATCTCACTTGCATTGGGCCTACTCTCCTTCAAATTTGGGGCAACGCTTAGCTAAATAGCTTCTTGATTTAGAGGGTTAAAGCGGATAGTTTCATCAAATGACTGGAAAACCCGTAACCCTTGCTGACTTTGGCCTCTCTGAGGAATTCGGTTATATGCAGAATACCGATCCGGTGAGGCACTTAAGCGTAGAGAATTCAGCGTGGGATGAGATGGCCACCAACCTACCAAAATATCTGATGTGTAGTGATTTTCGGGAACGGGTCAAACAATTACCACCATTTAATATTGCCGCACTTAAATCCGAAGGCGAGATTCGTCGCGCCTTCTTAGCGATTAGCTATATCGGCATGGCATATCAGTGGTCCGATAATGAGGCGGCCCATACCTTGCCAGAAGTTTTAGCTAAGCCTTGGTATGAAGTTGGCCAACTGGTAGGTCGTCCACCAATCCTTAGTTATAACTCTTATTCGATTGATAATTGGTATCGCATTGATCCAAAAGGTCCAATCGAATGCGGCAACATCGCATTATTGCAATGTTTCTTGGGTGGGCAAGATGAAGAGTGGTTCATCATCATCCATATTGATATTGAGAAGAAGGCAGGCCGTGCGCTAAAGGCGATTGAAGAGGCGCAACATGCGGTGGTCGCTGGAGATAAAGTTGCTTTGCATAAGGCAATGGTCAAAATGCGTGACGCGATTCAATCAATGTATGACGTATTGGCACGGATGCCAGAGAAGTGTGATCCATATGTTTATTTCCATCGGGTCCGTCCATATATTTTTGGTTGGAAGAACAATCCTTCGCTGCCAAATGGCGTGGTCTATGAAGGTGTGGCAGCGCTAAAGGGTGAGGGCATGAAGTATCGTGGCGAGACCGGAGCGCAGAGCGCAATTGTTCCGGCGCTAGATGGTGCGCTTGGTATTCAACATGAACGTGATGAGCTACGGGATTATTTGATGGAGATGCGTGACTACATGCCACCAAAACATGTTCAATTCATTGAAGCCGTGGAGAATGGTCCTAGTATCCGCGAATTTATTGAGGCAAATAATGATGAAGCGAGTGCAAAAGTATTTAATGAATGTGTGCAGTTGTTGGCAGATTTCCGAGCGTTACATCTGGAATATGCTGGCCAATACATCCATGCGCAAGCACAGAAGACGCCAGGCAATCCTTCTGCGGTTGGTACTGGTGGCACGCCATTTATGATCTATCTGCGCAAACATCGCGATGAGACCAGGAACCAGCCGGTAACTGAGCGTAAATAACGCTAAAGCTTACTTTTGGCGTAAAGTATCGCCACGTGCGATTTATAAATACCCCGACTTTTGATCTTACCTACGACGACGTCTTCATGGTCCCGAGCAAATCGGAGCTCTCAAGTCGGCTAGAAGTTGATTTAAAAAGTAGCGACGGAACTGGCACGACCATCCCACTTGTAGTTGCCAATATGACCGCGATAGCCGGTCGCCGCATGGCAGAGACGGTAGCTAGACGCGGTGGATTAACCGTGATTCCACAAGATATTCCATTTGTCGTGGTTAAAGATGTGATTAATTGGGTGAAGACCCGCCACACTGTTTTTGATACACCAATTACCTTGTCGCCAAGCCAGACAGTGGCAGATGCCGCTTCGCTATTACATAAGCGTGCGCATGGCGCGATTGTCATCGTTGAGGACAATAAACCAATCGGTATTGTCACTGAGGAAGATCTAAATAATGTGGATCGCTTTACTCAGCTACATCAGGTGATGAGTAAGGAGTTAACCACGCTCTCTGACACTTTAACTCCACATCAGGTATTTGATTCATTAAATGAGAAACGTAGATCTTTAGCGCCGGTAGTGGCAGCCAATGGAGAATTGGTGGGCATCATTACAAAGATTGGTGCGCTACGGGCAACTTTGTACCAGCCGGCAGTGGATAAGAACGGCAAATTATTGATTGCAACTGCAGTCGGTATAAATGGCGATGTGGCGCAGAAGGCCGCAAAATTAGTGGAGGCTGGTGCCGATGTATTGGTAGTCGATACTGCGCATGGCCACCAGAAGAAGATGATTGAAGTCTTACAAGCAATCAAGGCGCTAAAACTAAATGTACCGATTGTTGCAGGCAATGTGGTTACCGCAGAGGGTGTTCGTGATTTAGTAGAAGCAGGAGCAGACATCATCAAAGTAGGTGTGGGGCCAGGGGCAATGTGCACCACTCGTATGCAGACTGGTGTTGGTCGCCCACAATTCTCCGCAGTTTTGGAGTGCGCCGCAGAGGCAAAGAAATTAGGCAAGAGTATTTGGGCAGATGGTGGAGTCAGACATCCAAGAGATGTGGCGCTGGCGCTTGCGGCAGGCGCATCGCAGGTGATGATTGGCTCATGGTTTGCCGGTACTTATGAGTCTCCTGGTGATTTAAAGCAAGATTTAAATGGTCGCACTTACAAGGAATCATTTGGAATGGCATCAAAACGCGCCGTAAATGCGCGCACTACATCTGAGGATGCATTTGAGCGGGCACGCAAAGCTTTATTTGAAGAGGGAATCTCCTCCTCCAAAATGTATTTGGATCCAAATCGGCCAGGCGTCGAAGATCTAATCGATGAAATTATTTCGGGGCTTCGTAGCTCCTGTACTTACGCAGGTGCGAGCAACTTAACTGAATTCACTGAGCGAGCAGTAGTTGGTGTGCAATCCGCCTCAGGTTATGCCGAAGGTCGTCCGTTAAATAGTTCTTGGCGGAGCAATTAATTCTTAAGCACGCTAGCCATCCAAGCTTCAACTTCATCTGGATGGCGTGGTAATTTTTCACTTAAGTTGATACACCCAGTTTCGGTAATCACTACATCATCTTCAATACGTATACCGATACCGCGAAATTCTGGTGGGAACATCTCATCATCTGGCTGAATATAAAGACCCGGTTCTACTGTAATCACCATTCCAGCAGCCAGTGGCCCCATGTAAACATCTCTCTTAGCTTGGGCGCAGTCGTGCACATCCATACCCAACATGTGGCTCACTCCGTGCAAGGTCCAACGTCTATGAAAACTATTTTCAGGTTTCATTGATTCCTCAGCAGAAACAGGAAGTACACCAAATTTCTCCAGACCTTTTGCCAATACCTCCTGGCATGCCTTATTAATCTCCGTTATGGTCACCCCAGCTTTTGCTGCGGCAAAACCAGCCTTTTGAGATTCATAAACCAACATATAAAGATCGCGTTGTGCGGGCGTGAATTTGCCATTTACCGGGAAAGTGCGAGTGATGTCAGCGGTGTAGAAAGAATCCATCTCAATACCTGCATCAATCAAAATCAATTCACCGTTTTTTACCTTGCCATCATTGCGCACCCAGTGCAGAACACAGGCATGTGAACCAGCAGCCGCAATGGTGTTATATCCCAAGTCATTTCCCTCGGCGCGAGCTCGGGCATAGAAAGCGCCTTCTACAACACGCTCGCCACGTTCGTGTTCGGTAGCGCTTTGTAATACCTTGATCATGTCATCAAACCCACGGGCGGTTGCATCTACTGCTTGTTGCAATTGATCAATCTCGTAAGCATCTTTGATCAGTCGCTGCTCAGAGGTGAAAGTTACTAATTCATCATCTCTTTCATGAGGTGTAATTAGCGCATCTACCTTTGAATCTTCGCCGCGAATAGTTACCGCGGGTTTTTTGTCAGATAAGAACTTTTCCAGCTCAGTAACGCTACGCGACTCGATTTGATAACGGGCTTTGGCATCTTCTGTAGTAAATCTACGACCAACCCAAAGTTCGCCATATCTGGCATCGCGGTAGAAGGCATCGGTATCGCGAGTCGAACGGGGCATAATGAAGAGAATCGGATCATGTGAATCACCATTTGGTTCCAGCACCAAAACTGCATCAGGATTTGCCTCGACACCTTGCACGCCGGTGTAATAAGCAAAAGCTGAATGTGGGCGATACAAGTAATAACAATCATTGCTTCTAACTTTGTCGGCACCGGACGGCAGAACGATTCTCAAACCTTTGAATGCTTCACCGAGTTGATTTCGTCTATTGACGCACTGCTTTACTACAGGAGAGACCCCTAAATCATTAAGTGGCAGCGTGGCCCAACCCTTGCCCATGAACTCCGCGAAGGCAGGTGAGGGCGTAGTGTCATGTACCCGCTTGGATTTTTCGGAGTTTTCACTCATCTGTAAAGGATACTTCGTGTAGTCAATTTATAGTTAACCCCGTGGAAGCAAATAATCAGATGCCTTGTGATTTCTGTGAACGTCCATACGATCCCGTTGCGACAAGATGGCTATGCCCTCACTGCCATATGAAAAATAATTGCTGCGATGGCGCTCCTTGCCCAGTTCCCACAATAACTAGCTCAAATAGTTACGAAAATCGAGATTAAATTCCTAAGGTAAACTTTCCGACACTGGAGACGTCGCATAGCCCGGTCTAGTGCGCCTCACTGCTAATGAGGTTGACCCCTAAAGGGTCTCGGAGGTTCAAATCCTCTCGTCTCCGCTCAAGTTTTTAGGTTAAAGCGGAACCATTCATGACCTACTGAGCTGACTCCCCTGGACATCTCTGCTTGAAAATTATTTAAGATTTACCAGCGCGCTTTTATAAATTAAGAAGTGACATCCTTATGCGCAAATCGATTGATTGCCAAAGCGTACAAGACGATGCCACAGATAG
>CAZZLH010000033.1:0-11162 GCA_964654815.1 uncultured Actinomycetes bacterium | reverse complement strand
TTTCTCGCCAAGTTAAGTGGGCCAAATCTAGCGCAAGCGGTGCAAGCGGTGCAAAAGCCCCAATTACCGCTAGGTTATTAAGCATGGGGTTATTAAGTAGGGGCTCATTGAATTCCGACCAGGTCGGTGAACCGCTTTTCTGGATGGGAGGTCAATTAGCAACTGATTTAATTGCAATTACCAATGATCCCGCAGATTTAGACGATGGGTTCTGGGCTATAACCACCTCATTCAATGGTGAATTTACTGGTGCCAAGTTTGCCAAAGTTACTCAGCAAGATTGGGATCGGCCATATCAGCCACTTCGCGATTCAACTTGGCGCTCCTCGCATAGCAAAGAAAGTTACTCGCAGCTGGTCGAGAATTTTCGCCAAGAGATAGCAGCTGGGAATGTTTATCAAGTTAATGCGTGCCGAGTGTTAAGCCTTGTCAGCAATCAAAGTATCGAAGGATTGGTTGCCGGCATCTTGGCAAACAACCCAGCGCGATTTGCAGGATTCTTAAGGCTGCCTGGATTGGAAATCGCATCAGCTTCTCCTGAGACTTTTCTGATTCGAACAGGTGACACTCTGAAAACTTCGCCAATAAAAGGAACCAGAAAGAGCGGTTTGGTTGGCCCTTTCCCAGAGAAAGACGAGTCAGAGAATGTAATGATCGTAGATTTGATGCGAAATGATTTGGGCCGGGTATGCATCAAAGATACGATCAAGGTACCGAAATTGCTAGCCACTGAGGAGCTTCCAGGTTTGACCCATTTGGTTAGCGATATTGAGGGCACTTTGCGCCCGGATGTAACTTGGAGCGAGATATTTTCCGCAACCTTGCCACCAGGATCCGTAAGTGGTGCCCCTAAAAGTTCTGCCATTAAATTAATCGAAAGATATGAGAAAGTGGATAGAGGTCCGTACTGCGGTGCATTCGGCTGGATCCATAAAGATCGTGCTGAACTCGCTGTTGCGATTCGAACCTTTTGGAGCGATGGGGCCTCAGTAAAATTTGGCACCGGTGCCGGAATCACATGGGCCAGCGATCCTGCAGCAGAATGGGAAGAGACAGAATTAAAAGCCGCCAGATTGATTTCTATTGCGTCAGGTCTGCTTAGATGAAATTTATTGGTGATGATTGGGCCAAGGGATCTGGAATATTCGAAACCATACGCGTGCAAGACAATCAAGTCTTCGCACTGCATCGCCATCATTGCCGTGCTAAAGAGAGCGCAGATCGACTAGGTTTTTCGATACCTACTGAATCAGAAGTGGCAGATGCCAGCTACCAGGTGATTCGCTCCTGCGATTATCCGTTAGGACGTTTACGCTGGCATTTTGATAGAGCCGGGGAATTCTCCATTGCCTACTCTGAATATCAAGACCCAAAGGATCCAGCTCGATTAATGATCGTTGAGACCAGATCGGATAATTATGAGTTGCGGAACAAGGAATATCCCTACAAAAATTTGGAGTTGCTGGAGAAAATCAAAGCTTTCGGTTATGACGATGGCATTGTGCTCACCGAAGATGGCCAAGTATCTGAAACTTCGGTGGCCTCTCTACTTTTAAAAATTGAAGATCAATGGTTTACCCCGCCACTATCCAGCGGCATTCTAAATGGTGTGGTGCGCGCGCTGGTTTTAGAAGCAGGTTTAGCATCAGTTCGTAGAATCAATGAGACTGAGTTAGTTGCTGTTCAATCCGGGCTGTTGCTTACTTCCTTGCGAAATGCACAAAGTATTGGTGCGATAGGTGATCGAGAATTGATAATTGACAGCGAAATGCATCAAGCAATTCACCAATTGATGGCCACTTTCAAGGGCAAATAGCCAATTAATGGTGGGATTCTTTAACGATTCGGTAAGGTTGGCACATGTCAGAAATCTCCATCAAGGTTGATGGCCAACCGCGGTCGGTAGCTGCAGATCAGCGCCCAACCCATATCTTCGCCGAAGCTAAAGATATTGTGGTCTGTCGCGTAAATGGCGAGCTGCGAGATCTCTGGACCGAATTGAAAGATGGCGATTTAGTCGAAGGTGTCTCGATATCTTCGCCAGATGGTTTGAATGTACTTCGCCATTCGACAGCACACGTGATGGCTCAGGCGGTTCAACAGGTATTTCCCGAAACCAAACTTGGAATCGGACCTCCAATTAAGGATGGTTTCTATTACGACTTCGATCCCGATCGTCCATTTACCCCCGATGATTTGGAGAAGTTGGAAAGCGCCATGCGCAAGATCATCAAAGATGGCCAGCGCTTCAAACGTCGCGTCACTAATGAATCAGATGCTTTAAAGGAATTAGCCAAGGAACCTTATAAGTGCGAATTGATTGGCTTAAAGAGCGATCAAGGCGATGAAACCTCTGTAGAGGTAGGTGGCGCAGAGTTAACCATTTACGACAACTTAGGTCGTGATGGACAGCCAGTTTGGTCAGATCTATGTCGCGGTCCGCATCTGCCTTCCACAAAACATATTCCGGCCTTTAAGTTGATGCGCACCGCAGGCGCTTATTGGCGTGGCTCTGAGAAGAATCCCATGTTGCAGCGAATATATGGCACGGCTTGGCCTTCGGCTGAGGAGTTGCAGAGCTATTTAGATTTATTGGCCGAAGCGGAGAAACGCGATCATCGCCGACTAGGAAATGAATTGGATCTCTTCTCCTTCCCAGATGAGATCGGTTCTGGTTTAGCAGTCTTTCACCCTAAAGGTGGCGTAGTTCGAATGGCGATGGAGGACTATTCCCGTAAGCGCCACATCGAAGAGGGTTATCAATTTGTTTACACTCCACATTTAACCAAGTCCACATTGTTTGAGGTATCGGGCCATCTAGATTGGTACTCAGAGGGCATGTATCCACCAATGGTCATGGATGAAGAGCTTCATGCTGATGGCACCATCAAGAAACCAGGGCAGAAGTACTACATGAAGCCGATGAACTGCCCGATGCACATATTGATTTACAAATCTCGCGGCCGTTCATATCGAGAATTACCGATGCGGGCATTCGAATTCGGCACGGTATATCGCTACGAGAAGTCGGGCGTAATTCATGGCATTACCCGCGCACGTGGATTCACTCAGGATGATGCCCATATTTTCTGCACCAAGGAACAGATGGCAGGGGAGTTGGATTCACTTCTTACCTTCGTACTGAATTTATTACGCGATTATGGATTACAAGATTTCTATCTTGAACTTTCGACCAAGAACCCAGAGAAATATGTTGGTTCAGATTCTGACTGGGAGGCGGCAACGGAGACGCTCCAGAAAGCCGCAGAAGCGCAGAAGCTCGAACTGGTACTCGATCCAGGCGGGGCAGCCTTTTACGGACCCAAGATCTCGGTGCAAGCAAAGGATGCCATTGGCAGAACTTGGCAGATGTCGACTATCCAAGTCGATTTCCAGTTGCCTCAGAGATTCGAGATGGAATATCAGGCAAGTGATGGTTCACGTCAAACTCCAGTAATGATTCATAGAGCGCTTTTTGGATCTATTGAGAGATTCTTCGGTGTATTGACGGAGCATTACGCCGGAGCTTTCCCACCATGGCTTGCGCCGGTTCAAGTTATGGCAATTCCAGTTGCAGACGCTTTTGCGCCATATCTGCAAGAAATCGTGGCACAGATGCGCTCCCAAGGTATTAGAGCTGAGATTGATCTATCTGATGATCGCATGCAGAAGAAAGTGCGCAATGCACAATTAGAAAAAATTCCTTATATGTTAATTGCCGGTGAAGAAGATCAGAAAAATGGCGCAGTTTCCTTCAGATATCGCGATGGAGCGCAGAAGAATGGCATTCCGATAGCAGAGGCGATCACAGAAATCCTGCAGACCATCAAAGAACGCAAACAGGTTTAGCAGGTTTAAGTGGCGGAGTTAATCGGTGGCGCCGGGATGCCAGATGCGTGGCAGAGACTTTGGGCGCCACATAGATTGGAATATCTCAGAGGTGAGAATCGCCCTCTAGATGGTAACGATGTGCCTTGCCCGTTCTGCAACATCCCAACGCTTGATGATGAATCTGGATTGATAGTTCATCGCGGTGCAGAGGCTTATGTGGTCATGAATCTCTATCCCTACAACCCAGGTCATCTTTTGATATGCGCCTATCGCCATTTACCTGATTTAACAGATCTAACTGAATCAGAACGGAATGAAATTAGCGCCCTGACTGCACATGCAATGACCACGATTCGTAAAGTATCTAATCCCGCTGGGTTTAATTTAGGGATGAATCAAGGAGCAGTTAGCGGAGCGGGAGTTGCAGCGCATATCCACCAGCATGTGGTGCCTCGCTGGAGTGGGGATGCAAATTTCATGCCAATTATTGGCCAGACCAAAGTTCTGCCTCAGTTATTACACGAAACCAGAGCTGCGCTAGCTAAAGCTTGGTAAGCAATCCAAATATCGCTTGACGATATCAACTCCCAGATTGAATTCCGGGTCATTTAATAGGACTGGTATCGCAGGGAAAAAGATGCCAGTGGCAAAGCCATCTTCACCAGCCGCTTCTAATTGAGCGAGGTACTCGATACGAAATTCATTTACCAACTCAATATGTTCTGGTTCTGCTTTAGACACCTCTCCGCTCTGATAATTATTAATCACTAACTTTTCTAGGTCGATCAGCGCGCAAGGATTCCCATGGTCGTCATGGAGTACCAAGAATGGTGTTGCGACATCATCGAGTAATCGCTTTGCGAGAAGCACTGCATCATCGAAGTCTTGTAAACCTTCATTAAAACCAGTAATCACCAAGATTCTTGGCATTAGTAATTCATCGAATTCATGCCAGAGCTCAATGGTTCTTTGATCGATCCCAGAGCTGGCATTAATTGCAAAAATGGCGGCGGAAATCTCGGATTCAACATGTTGCGAAATTGGCGCCGCTAAAGCAGCGGAAAGCGCTGAGGTTGCCGCGCTGGGATGGCCATATAACCGCCAGCTTTTTCCACTTTCCATGCCGTTAAGCCTACGATGTACCAATGATTAGCGTGCGTTTGAAACCGCCGGTGGTTCGGATTATTACACCGCTTTGTCGCGCGCTACTAAAGATCGGCATTACACCGGATCTGATGACGATGTTCGGCACCTTGGTTGTAGTAATTGGTTCCTTCACTGTATTAGCGCAAGGTAAGTTACTAGCGGCGTTCTTCATAATAGGCTTTGCGCTTTTGACCGATGTCCTTGATGGAACAATGGCTCGGATTTCAAATAAGGGCCCTAGCAAATGGGGTAGTTTCTTGGACTCCACATTGGATCGCATCGCAGATGCCGCGGTTTATCTAGGTCTAACGCTATATCTGCATAATCAGAATGATCCATTGTTTAAGGTGGCGGTGTTATCCATCCCCATCACAGCTCTTGTGCCATATGCCAGAGCTAAGGCTGAAAGCTTAGGGATCGAGTGCACCGGTGGTTTCGCGGAGCGACCAGAGAGATTAGGGCTACTTGGTTTATTTGGCATCATGTACATCATCGGAATTGATTGGGCGTTAGCCGCTGGAGTTTGGTTGGTGTTATTGCTCTCTGTGGTTACCGTTTTCCAACGTATCGCAATTGTTTGGAGAGCGACGCGGTGAATGCCTACGCCTACCTGCTCGGATGGCGCATAGTTAGATTCTTACCAGAGCGCATCTCTTATCGAATTTTTTTCTTTATTGGTGATTATGTTTATCGAAAAAATGGCAAAGCCATCAAACGGCTTCGAAATAACCTAGCCAGAGTCTCAGGGTTAAAAGATGGGGCGCTAGAACAGCTGGTACGCGATGCCATGCGCTCGTATATGAGGTATTGGTGCGACACCTTTAGATTTCCAGATTGGAGCAAAGAACGGATTGACTCCACTGTGGAATTGGTCAATTCGCATTTTCTGACCGATCCGTTGGATAACGGACGCGGCGTGGTCGTTGCCTTGCCACACTCGGGAAATTGGGATCACGCCGCAGCCTTCTTTCTTGGCAAAGGTTATAGAGCGATTACCGTGGCAGAGCGGTTAAAACCAGAGCGGTTATTTGAAGCATTTCTTGCCTATCGACAGGCGATAGGACTTGAGATTCTCTCAACCGATATGAGAACTCTTCCTACACTGATTGAGAAAGCCAAATCCGGCTACATCATTGCGTTAGTGGCAGATCGAGACCTAAGCAGTAGCGGCGTGGAAGTGGAATTCTTCAATGGCAAAGCCAAGATGCCCTCAGGCCCGGTGGCGATTTCAGAGCGTGCGCAGGTTGATTTGGTCGGTGCATATATTGCCTACACGAAGAACGGAATCAAGATCTACTTCGAAAAACTTGATAAGTCAGTGCAATCCCAAGCGGATTTCTTTGCTAAATATCTCAAA
Source organism: uncultured Actinomycetes bacterium (assembly GCA_964654815.1). GTDB lineage: Bacteria > Actinomycetota > Actinomycetes > Nanopelagicales > Nanopelagicaceae > ZLKRG08. The sequence goes on along the minus strand of CAZZLH010000033.1, from coordinate 4,828 downwards.
TTAAATCCAGTCGATTGGCATATGTTGCAGAGGATCTGGATTGATGATTGAGCGGCCGCTGAATATCGGAATTGTCTGTCCGTATGGCTGGGATGCGCCAGGTGGAGTGCAAGCACATATCGCAGACCTACGTAATTACTTGGTAGCAAAAGGGCATCAAGTGTCCGTCTTAGCTCCCACCGCTGATGCGGATTCACTACCTGATTGGGTGGTGGATGCGGGAAAGCCAATACCTGTTCCATACAACGGAGCGGTTGCTCGGGTGTTATTTGGCCCCGTGGCATTTGCCAGAGTGAAAGATTGGATCTCTGAAAATGACTTTGATCTGCTTCATCTTCACGAACCTGCGATTCCAAGTATTTCGCTTCTTGCATGTTGGGCCGCTGAAGGACCGATGGTCGGCACTTTCCATGTCTCTGCCAAGAAACAGAAAGCAAGTTTTGCCATCGTGCCTATCTTGGAGCCAGTTATTGAGAAGCTCTCTGCACGGATTGCAGTCAGCGAAGCAGCGCGCGAAACACTCCGAGCACATCTTGAAACCGATGCAGTTGTGGTTCCAAATGGAATTGATGTCAAAAGAATGAAAGGCCAAGTTCGCCCGGAATGGAGTGGCGAGACCCTAGGTTTTATGGGGCGCTTCAATGAACCTCGCAAAGGTCTGAAGGTTTTGATTGATGCGCTACCAATCATCTCTCGCTTCATGCCTAATATAAAGGTATTAGTTGCCGGTCCCGGAGCAGCGGATGATTTTCTAAAAGATATCGATCCTCAATTACGAAGTCGGATCCAATTCTTGGGCAGGTTAAGTGAGAACGAGAAGGCGGATTTCATGACTTCGGTGGGTGCTTTTGTGGCGCCTAATACTGGGGGAGAATCTTTCGGAATCATTCTGGCGGAGGCGCTGGCAGGTGGCGCTGCGGTAGTGGCCTCTAACATCCCAGCCTTCGATGCTTTATTAGAGCATGGGAAGTATGGCCGGCTATTTGCATCAGAAGATGCAACAGATCTTGCAAAGGTGATCATTGAATTACTTCGAGATCGAAGTGAGAGGGATCGACTAGCGGAATCTGGCCAAGTTTATGCGCAACGCTTTGATTGGGATGTGGTCGCAAACGATATCTTTGAAATTTACGAGATGGCGATTGTAGGTAATGGCAAAGTTGGTCTAGTTTCAGATAACCGACCATGGAACAGGATTTGGAATCGCTAATGTTGCAGTCGCCAATCTTCTATATCTTCATTGGAATCTTTCTCTGGTATTTATCTTTCACAGCTACTCGATTAGATCGGTTGCATCACAGGGTAGAGAGCAGTTGGGCTGCGCTTGATAGTTTGCTACAAAAACGGGCTGCAATCGCACTTGAAATAGCCCACTCTTCATTTGCCGATCCAGGAATGGCTTTGCTACTTAATGAAGCGGCACATAAGGCGCGAGAGGCGAATATCAGTGAGCGCTCAGACGCAGAGAGTGGACTGACCGGCGCTTTAGGCCTGCTCTTGGTCAATGATTACCAAAGTACGGATGATGAATTACTCAAAGAACTCAGCGAAGTGACCGATAAGATCCGAGTTGCAGTCAAACTGCACGTAGAGGCAGTAAATCGCACGCAAATGATCAGACGCCGCTGGTTCGTAAAGCTATTCAGGTTAGCTGGCACCGCACCGCTACCCAGTATCCATCGATTTGAAGATGATGCAATCTAAACCTTTTGCTCAAATGTCCAACTTCAAGCTGGCAAAAGTTTTCGGTTCGACTGTCATGGCCCTCGTGCTACTAGTTGGATGTGGCAAGCCAACAATCTCTGCGCTATCTGGAAAAGAGGCAGTGGATGGCCCCTTGGTTGTGGTGAAGATTGATGACACCGACGAAGCCCATCCACAAGTAGGGGTAGATAAGGCCGACTTGGTTTACATCGAACAGGTTGAGGGAGGTTTGGTTAGATTGGCTGCAATCTTTTCGACCGAAATTCCGGATTACATTGGGCCGGTAAGAAGCGCCCGAATCTCTGATATCGACTTACTAGCGCAATTTGGCAAAGTTGCATTCTTCTACTCAGGTGCGCAGAGCCGCTTCTTACCAATTCTCAGAGCAGCAAATCTGCACGACCTCGGTGCAGAGCGCGAATCTCCAATTCTCTACACCCGTGACCCCAACCGAACCGCGCCCTTTGACATGATCTTGTATGGACCAGAGTTGCAGAAGCGAATCGAGAATCTTGATGTCGCAAAGGCGAGCAATATCGGATGGAACTTCGGCAAACTCTCTAATGATGGTGAAGCCATCGAAGCGGTGAGAGTGAAGTGGCCGGCGGCAAATTACTCAGCAAAATGGAATGGCAAAAGTTGGGATTTACTGCATAACAACAAGCCAGATGTAACATCTGATGGCGTGCAAATATCGCCGACCACTTTTGTGATACAGAAGGTAGTCATTGCCGACTCTGAATTTAAGGATAAAACTGGCGCAGTCACTCCACTTTCAGTGACTGTCGGCGAGGGTAGTGGTTGGGTGTTGAGAGATGGCGTGGCCATAAAGGCGATATGGAATAGACCTGATTCAACATCTGGAACCACTTGGAGAGATTTAGCGGGTAATGAGATTAAATTCGCACCTGGCCAGATTTGGATTGCGCTTACCGATCAAGAACCTGAATTTACGGCTGCAGCGGTAAAGAAGTAGACTTCCCCTCATGGCTGAATACACAGGTACCGCTCGCGTTAAGCGTGGCATGGCAGAGATGCTTAAAGGCGGCGTAATCATGGATGTGGTTAACGCTGAGCAGGCAAAGATCGCAGAAGATGCCGGTGCCGTGGCAGTGATGGCTCTTGAACGCGTGCCAGCAGATATTCGCGCACAAGGTGGCGTAGCGCGTATGTCAGACCCTGACATGATTGAGAAGATCAAAGCCTCCGTTTCGATCCCAGTAATGGCCAAAGCTCGCATCGGCCATTTTGCTGAGGCACAGATTTTGGAATCCCTTGGCGTCGATTACATCGATGAATCAGAGGTGCTAACCCCTGCTGATTACGCAAACCATATTGATAAGTGGCAGTTCAAAGTACCGTTTGTCTGCGGCGCGACCAATTTAGGTGAAGCGCTACGTCGTATCAATGAAGGCGCCGCAATGATTCGTTCGAAAGGTGAAGCTGGCACGGGGGATGTCTCCAACGCCGTCACTCATATGCGAACAATTGGTGGCGAAATTCGTCGGCTAACTTCAATGCGTGAAGATGAGCTCTACGTCGCAGCAAAAGAATTGAATGCGCCATACGAATTGGTAAAGGAAGTGGCCGCAAATGGCAAGTTGCCTGTGGTGCTCTTTACCGCGGGCGGAATCGCTACACCGGCAGATGCATCCTTAATGATGCAGCTAGGAGCCGATGGCGTCTTTATTGGCTCTGGAATTTTCAAATCTGGAGATCCGGCACGCCGCGCTTCAGCTTGCGTGAAGGCCACAACTTTCTATAACGATGCCAAAGTCGTGGCTGATGTTTCGCGTGGGCTAGGAGATGCAATGGTCGGAATCAATGTAGCTGACATTCCAGTACCGCATCGATTGGCAGAACGCGGCTGGTAAATGCGCGTTGGCGTTCTTGCGCTACAAGGTGATTTTCGCGAACACATTGCCGCATTAGATGCGATAGGCGTTGAAGCTATCCCGGTTAAGACTTCAGCGGAGATAGATGCAATTGATGCGCTGATCTTGCCCGGCGGTGAATCAACCACAATCGCCAAATTGGCTCGCACCTTTGGAGTGTTTGACCAAATAAGAGAGCGCATCGCATCTGGAATGCCAACCTATGGTTCCTGTGCCGGATTGATTCTCTTAGCCGACCGAATACTCGATGGCATCGAGGGCCAAGAGACTTTTGGCGGTCTGGACATCACCGCCCGCCGAAATGCATTTGGCAGACAAGTTGATTCCTTTGAAGGTGAAATCCAATTTGCTGGAATTGGAAAGTTAAATGGAATTTTCATCAGAGCGCCATGGGTCGAATCAGTTGGCGAAAAGGTCGAGGTGCTTGCCATCTCACATGGCCATCCAGTCGCGGTCAGGCAGGGAAAGATTTTGGCTACCTCATTTCACCCCGAGTTAAGCGAGGATTTTTCCGTTCATCGTTTCTTTATGTCAGAAATTTGTGGCGCCTAGTAATCGCTCGCTAGATTATGAATCTCAAAGGTAGGTGTTAAATCATGTCCGGCCACTCCAAATGGGCGACCACCAAACATAAAAAGGCGATCATTGATGCGCGTCGCGCAAAGAGTTTTGCCAAGTTGATTAAAGCGATTGAAGTTGCAGCTAGAAATGGTGGACCTGATGCCGCAGGCAATCCAGCTCTATTTGATGCCGTAGCGAAGGCAAAGAAAACCTCGGTACCAAATGACAATATTGAACGCGCCATCAAGCGCGGCGCAGGTTTAGAGGCAGGTGGCAGTAATTACGAAACGATCATGTACGAAGGCTATGGTCCTGGCGGAGTGGCTTTAATGATCGAATGTCTCTCAGATAACCGTAACCGCGCTGCATCCGATGTACGTGTTGCAGTTACCCGAAATGGCGGCAACATGGCAGATCCTGGTTCCGTGGCTTACTTGTTCAATCGAAAAGGTTTGATTGTCGTAACAAAGCGCAGTGAAGTAACCGAAGATTTATTGCTTGAAGCAACCCTTGAAGCTGGCGCGCAAGATATCAAGGATCGAGGCGAGACCTTTGAGATTATCTCTGAAGCCTCAGATTTAGTAGCGGTCCGAACTGCGCTACAAAACGCCAAAATTGATTACGAATCCGCGGATTCCTCATTTGTGCCCACGATGTCAATCCCAGTT
>CAZZLH010000032.1:10489-13408 GCA_964654815.1 uncultured Actinomycetes bacterium | reverse complement strand
AAGAACCTTGCTGCATTCGGTAAGGCTGGCGTAAATGCATATCCAATGCCTTCATTCGTATTCATGGATACCGTATGGAGCAAGATCGGTTCTGCAGAGGCTGCGATCCTTGCAGGCAAGTACACCGGTGAGCCTGGTGACTTCCTACGTAAGGCTGTTGCAGCTGCACAGGCAGCAATCGACACCAAGTAAGTCAAGTAAGTTAATTAAGTAGTTAAGTTCTAAGTACTTAACTACTTAAAAAGCAGTATGCGAGGGGCTCGAGAAATCGGGCCCCTCGTTCATTTCCTCAAAAAAACTATTAACTTCGCGCTATCTATTAACTTATTGGGCGATTTCCATTAAATTGCCCCCTAATACGTTCCCGACCCTCGCAAGGAGACTGAGTGGCAACGCCGGCAACGAAAGCAGAGATCAAAGCGCGCGACAAAGAGCTCGCCGCTAGACGCAAAGCAGCAAAGCATCTTTACGATGGTGGCGTTCCAAGTGTTCGCGGACAGATCATCAAGATAATCGTCCTAGGAATCATCGACGCTTTTGCCGGAACTATCTTCTTTGCACTCCTTGCCAAGAATCAAATTACTTTTGCCGTCATCCTCGCTGTTGTTACTCTTGCCATAAATTGGATTTATCTCCGACGTGGCGGGCTACCCGCTAAATATCTAGCTCCTGGCGTCATTCTCTTAATCTTCTTACAGATCTATACCGTGATCTTTAGTGGATACATCGCTTTCACCAATTACGGCTCGCTACATAATGGCAATTACGAATCAGCGCTAAACGCCACGCAATTAGCGGCCGTCGAACCCGTCGAAGGTGCGGAGTATGACTTGAAGGTGGTCCGTGGCCCAGATGGAGAAATTCAATTCCTTGCCACCGATGTAAATACCTCAAAGGTCTATCTAGGCGGTGGTGACTATAAGAAATATCCATTACGCGAAGTAACCGCGGCTGATGGACTTGTCATAGGCGCAGATGGCACCGCTGATTCAATCAAAGGTTTCACGCGACTCAATGATGATGAAATTACCAATAACGCAGTAAAGATCGTGGGCTTAAAAGTTCCGCTTGGTCCAGATTTGGCTCGTGATGGCTTCTTGGCCACCACAGATGGTTACGCCGCATCATTAAATAAGTTCTCTTATACCTACGACAAAGCAACTCGTACCTTCACCACCGTCGCAGATGGACGTAAATTCGTCGCAGACGATCGTGAGGGATTCTTCATCGAGCCAGGCACGGGCGAGCGCCTAAATGAGATTGGTTGGCGCACCAATATCGGCCTAGATAATTTCAAGACCATCTTCGGCGATAAGGAGCTACGTGGCCCACTGCTAGGTGTGGTCTCTTGGACCTTCCAATTCGCACTCTTGACTGTGTTGACTACCTTTATTGTCGGACTTGGTATTGCCCTGCTTCTAAATGATCCAAGAATTCGCGGTATCAAGATCTACCGCTCTATTTTGATTCTGCCCTATGCATTCCCTGCCTTCCTTTCGGCATATGTATGGAAAGGTATGTACAACACCGATCGTGGCTTTATTAATAACACCATCTTGGGATTGGACGAAGGCAACAAGATTCCGTGGCTTGAACAACAGGGTCCAGCTCGCGCCGCAATTTTAATTATGAATCTCTGGCTGGGTTTCCCCTACATGTTCTTGATCACCACCGGTGCGCTACAAGCAATCCCAGCAGATTTGATGGAATCTGCCAGTATCGATGGCGCAAGCGCATGGCAGGTCTTTAGGCTAATTAAATTGCCATTGTTATTGGTCTCTCTAACACCGCTTTTGATCGCATCATTTGCTTACAACTTCAATAACTTCACGGTCATATATCTGTTGACGGGAGGTGGTCCAGTTCTGGATCCCACCTTAAGAGTCACAACTGGTGCCACGGATATTTTGATTACCTTCGTCTATCGCATCGCATTCGGTGGCGGCGTGGGCGCAAACTATGGATTGGCCTCTGCCTTCTCCATTTTGATCTTCTTCCTAATCGGTGGAATTTCCTACTTCTCATTTAAGCGAACCAAGTCACTTGAGGAGGCCACACGATGAGCGCAATCTCAAATCCTGCAAATGCGACCAACCCTAAGAACCCGAGTGAACGCCAACTAACAGTGCGCACCAATCGCAAATCCTTCGGCCAATGGGTCAAAGAGGTCGGCTGGAAGCATTTGATCGCCTGGATGCTTATCGTTTATGCGACCTTTCCGATTCTTTACATCATTTCCACATCGCTTACCGACTTTGGTGGCATTGAAAACGCTGCGCTATTTCAGCAATTTCATTATCAGAACTACATAGATCTATTTAATGATCCGAGCTATCCATTCCCAAGATGGATGATGAACACCATCATCATCGCTGGTACTACTGCGATTCTCTCGGTATTTATCTCAGCGCTTGCGGCATATGCCTTTAGCCGCTTGCGCTTTCGTGGTCGCCGCCCCGGATTACTTGCGCTGATTCTGATTCAGATGTTCCCATCTGTGACAGGTTTGGTTGCGATCTTCGGAATTTTGTCTTGGCTTACTGACAATGTGCCTGCCATCGGACTTGGCACCAAGGCAGGTTTGATCCTGGTCTATCTAGGTGGCTCACTCGGCGCGGGTACATATTTGATGTATGGCTTCTTCAATACCGTGCCAACAGAGATCGATGAAGCAGCAAAGATCGATGGCGCCACCCACACACAGATTTATTTCCAGATCATTCTGCGCCTTGTTGCTCCGGTACTAGCAGTTATGGCGCTGCTCTCCTTTATTGGAACTTTCTCCGATTTCATCTTGGCTTCGATTGTCTTCAACAAGACCGAGCAACAGACCGTTGCCGTAGGTCTTGGCACACTGCTTAACGATCCTTATTCCAAGAACTGGGCCATGTTCTGCGCCGGCGCCATCATCGCTGCAAC
>CAZZLH010000032.1:0-10389 GCA_964654815.1 uncultured Actinomycetes bacterium | reverse complement strand
ATCCTTATTCCAAGAACTGGGCCATGTTCTGCGCCGGCGCCATCATCGCTGCAACTCCAATCGTTGCGCTCTTCTTGGGCCTTCAGCGCTACATTGTCTCCGGTCTAACAGGTGGAGCAGTTAAGGGTTGAGTCTTCACGAGTTTGAAACTGGAAGTTTGTTGCGCCCTGAACGAGATAAAGCAAGTTCTATGGCACTACAACAATCTCAAGAAAGCCAAATAATTACCAAGCTTCTTTTCCAGATGACCTTCTCGATATCGCCCGCTGTACTTCGCGTTCTGACTGCTTTTCGAGCAACGCCTGTCTCTTATCGTGCGCCTTCTTGCCATGAGCCAGGGCTAACTCAACTTTAACTTTGCCATCTTTAAAGTAAATAGAGAGTGGGATCAGGGTATTGCCGCCCTGTTTAATCTTGCCGGCCAGTTTGTTAATCTCAGAACGGTGCATTAGTAACTTACGATCACGTCGAGGGGTGTGATTGGTCCATGACCCTTCGGTGTACTCCGGGATATGGACTCCATGTAACCAAAGCTCGCCATCAATAATCATGGCAAAGCCATCAGTTAAGGAAGCTCGACCCATGCGTAGGGATTTAACCTCGGTGCCCTGTAAAACCACTCCACACTCGAAAGTTTCGTCGACAAAATAATCATGCCTACCCTTTTTATTCTGGGCGATGATTTTTCTGCCGGTTTCTTTAACCATAATGGCTAAGGGTATCAACTAATTAATTCTCATGCCGAACAAATAGAAACCCTTATCTTTCTGATTTAGAGTAATTATCGAAGAATCAATCCGAACTGCATCTAAATCAGCGAGCGGCATCGGAAATGGCAAGCGCACATTGGCTGAAGTTTCTAGATAAACTTTGTCGTAAATGCATTGAAAACTTTGCAACTTGTAACTACTGATTTGCATTGTCTTTAAAGAGCTCATGCTTTGAATCCAAGAATTTAACTCTTGTTGCACATTCTTCAGGCCCTTTTCGCAATCAACTGGCACTCGATTATCAGCAACTGCTCCACCGTTGAGCAATCCCCAAACCGAGGTAAGCGCAGTATGTTTGCCAGAGTAATAAGCCTTCTCATTAAGATTATGAACTGCTCGCATTGCGGCTGCCTCTGTGGCATGATCCAAAGAGCGCTTCGCACTTGCCACAACAGCGACATTTGTTATCAGCATTGCTGCCATTAAAGCAGCAAGAAAGAACCCAATAATCAATAGTGAGAGTGAGCCTTCTTCTGACGTAATGGCTTCCTTGTTCAACTTAAACAAATCCAAGTCCATTCCATTGCCAAGGAGAGAGAAACTCCTCTGCCTCGGCGGTGATTTCTCGACCCTGATTTTGCAATTTGAACTTAACTTTCGCACGCACTCTTCCATCGGGAGAGAGACATGGGAATTTGGAGCATTGAAAATCTAATTTGATTCCGTCTATCTCCTCTTGGCTCATTCCTGCTGCTCTCGCTACTTCCCTTAGAGTTGATTCTGCTCGGCCATGAGAACTGACTACTGATGGAGCTGTGACAAATGCTCTTAAGGATTCTCTAGCTAAAGTGCGGGCGATTAACTCGCTATAACTTAATTGCGCGAATAGATTCGCAAAAATCAAGATTGGCAAAAATAATGGAATAGCAAGTAATACAAATTCGACCGAGGCGCTGCCTGATTCAGAGGCAAGTTTCTCCTCCAAGTGATCAACAAAGCGCATAACCACCACTACAAGACTCTGACTCCTCGTAAACCGAAATCCCTTTACTAATAATCTTCTTGCCACTGAAGAGTTGCGCAAGGCCAGGGAAGATATTCGGCAACTCCACTTCCTTTTGGACTACTAATAAACGGAGCTTTTCGTATAAATCCCCAGAGCGAAGTTCAACTACCCGATCTTCGGGATTGATTTGTCCGTTTATCGCTTGAGTTTTAGCTTGATTTTGCGTAGTTGTTAATTGAACATTTCTAATGTTTAGGGTTGCTAACAACTGCAGCGTGATTAGAAATAACGAGATTAAGGGAATCATGACTAAAGCGCTTTCCACGTTGCCCGATTCGTCTTTGACTCTCCGCCAGAATCCTTTAACTTTCAACGGACGCCATTCATGGAATCTAAGGAGTTCCGTAAAATCATGGTTAAGTTGGGTTTTGCTACTGACCAAATTGCAGTCACTAAACCTGTGGTCATAAGCACCACCAAGACCCACCCGGGTACGTCGCCTCGCTCATCTCTCAAGATTTGATTTAGTCGCGCCTTGATTCCGAGACCAGCTCTAATCGCATTGACTTGAATTTCATGCCTAATTGTTTGATTTCTTACGTTTAACATTTCCCTACCTTCTTCTCTATTGGTTCATCTTGATTTGAAAGCTTCTCCGCTAAATAGTCACCTCTGCCTAATTAGCGAAGAAGCTCATTTGGTTGATAGAGGGCCAGAGGGCAAATAGCACTGAGATAGGCAAAATCAAGAAGACGATTGGAACCATCATCTTGGTCTCTGCCCTTCCAGCTTTATCCATCACCAAATTCCTTTGATTTACTCGTGCCTCTGCCACATGTCGATGTAAAACTTCAACTACTGGAGCACCACGCACCATGGCCATAACTAACGCATCTACAAATCGTCGAATGGCAGACGAATTCAATGTCCGGCCCATTTCATCGAGCGCAACATGAAAAGGTCTTCCCAGCTTCACCTTTTCGATAACAGATTTAAATTCCCGCGCAAGGGAGGCGTTTGATCTATCCGCAACTCGAGCAAATGCACTTATTGGGGTCTCGCCAGCTGCGATGGCTAAGGTCATCAACTCAATTAGCGCGGGGAACTCTGCCTCTTGTTGCTCTCTAAAACGCTTAACTTGATTATCAAGTTTTCTATCAATTATCAGGTATGTGCCGATTCCAAAAAATATACTGAGCGCAATAGCCTGTAAAAGATTGATAAACATTGCGAAGAGTCCAAGAAATGGCAATAGGGCAAATCCCGAAGCTAGCGCTAACTGCTGATATCTAAATTCTCCATACGCCGTTTTCGAACTTTTACCAAGTTCATTCAGGCGCGGTTTGATGCCACTTCGGTCCTGCATCTCTTGGAATCTCTGAACAATCGCAAATTGCAAATCCCGAAATTTATCTTGCACCTTCTCCGAGATGACACTCTGCTTATCAAGCCAGAGATAGAGGCCAATCGAGATAAGTGTTATTGGTAGTAGGGCTTGAATCCAGAACATCTAACTCACACTCCAATGAAGACTCTTGGGGTAGTCGGAAGTTTCGAGAGGTAGGACATCCAAAAATAAGCTAGAAATGTCATTACCAAACCTGCAACCAGGATTAGCACTCCGGTGGCACTTGAAAAGGCTGCAGCTGTACCAGGTTGTGTTGCAAGAATTAGAAGTAAGAGCCACGGCGCAGCCGCGGAAATATGAGCCGAGTTTCTGATCCAGCCATGCTTGATGGCGATCTCCTTATTGAGTGCTAAATCCTCTCTCATAAAAGAACCCAAAGTTCTAAGCGTATTTATCAAATCTCCACCACCCAAAGTTTTTGCAAGTAAGAGCGCCTCAAAAATTTGATCGCTACCGATGTGGCTAAAATTCTTGCGAATCTGCGATAACGCAATAGAAAAATCAGTACCAGATCGCGTCTCGCGACTGAATTGGGCGAAATCTTTTTTAATCAGCTCCGGACCACGATCACCCAGAGCGGCTAGCGATTCAGTAATTGAAAGGCCCGAGTAGAGGCCAGAGACCAGGTGGTCAATCACCTCAGGCCAAACTTCTGCCAATTGATTATTCTTTCGATCTTTTCTCTGGTTGATCAATTCTCTTGTTGCCACTCCGGTAAGAATTGCTAGAGCAAAGCTGATGAAAAGGGAGCCGGTCAGAACTACAGATATCAGTACGGTCAAGGCTGAAACTAATAAAGGTTCACGAATCAATTGGAACCTGCGAGAATCAACATGTAAGCCCTTTTTCATAGTCCCTCCCATTCCATGAATAGAGAAGTTCGAGCTCAATCCGGTCGTTCTCGATCCTTCCAGTGACTCGCGAAATCTCAGTCAACTTGCGCTCTCCCGATTTTGAGAGCTGTATGTGAATGACAAGATCAATGGCTGAGGCAACAGTTGGTGCGATAAATCTCTGAGATATGTTCTCTCCAGCTAACAATGGCAAAGTTTGTAATTTCAAGATGGCATCTCTACTCGAATTTGCATGGATGGTTCCCATCCCTGGAAGTCCAGAATTAAGCGCGATCAATAGGTCTAGCGCCTCGGCCTCTCTTACCTCGCCTATGACTAACCTCGACGGACGCATACGAAGCGATTCCTTAACCAATCTCCGCAAGGGTATTTCGCCATCTCCCTGCATATTTACCCCACGAGTTTGTAAGGCAATCACATCTGGTAAAACCGGACGTAATTCAAAAACCTCTTCCACCGTAATGACACGCTCGTCGGTAGGAATCGCCGAGACCAATGCATTAAGTAAGGTGGTTTTTCCAGCTTGAGTGCCACCGCTTACCAAAATGTTTTGACCAGATGCCACAGCCTTTACGAGAAATTCTGAAATTTCTGCTGACATCACGCCCAGATCTGCCAGATCCTGCAATTCCATGTTTCGCAGTAAATGCTTGCGAATGTTTACCGCCCAATGCTCCGCGGTAATTTCAGGGATCGCTACATGCAACCTCGAACCATCTGGAAGTCGGGCATCGACGAAAGGTTCAGATAAATCTAGACGGCGGCCACTCCACATAAGTGCTCGCTCTACTATGTTTCTAACTTCATCGGCGGTGAGCAGCAAGTTGGTCAACTCGCTACGCCCATTTCGCGCAACGAACACTCGCTCGGGAGTATTGATCCAAATCTCCTCGATAGTCGAGTCACTTATAAAGGGGAAGAGAGCTCCATAAGTAACAGAAAAATCGATATCACTGCCCACCGACGACATGGGCAGAAGTTAAGACCTACTTGTTTATTAATTAGCCGAAGCACGAAAAATTTGTGGATTATCTAATTCGTTCAATACTGAATCTAAATCTTTAGTTCCATCAGACATCACCCATCCATAGTAGAAGGTACGTTTCTCAACATTCTTCATTCGAGTGACCAAGCTCTCGCAGGCTGAGGTGATATCCGAACCAAATCTCAGTAAGACCACAAATTCACGCTCTGCTATTCTGGCAATCAGATCATGTTGTCGCACCGAAAGCTCGAGTTCATTTGCAAAATAGAGCATCTGGTCCAACTTCACTGATTTACTTAATTGGAATTTTAGGACTGCCACATTGTTGCCTTCACGTCTAGCAAAGGAAATCTCTCTTCTCAGGGCATCATAAAAGACTGGCGCTGAATAATGATGGGTAAGGGAATCGTGATAGCTGTCATAACTCTTGGGATTTTCAATCGGTAGACTAGGTTCCATGATCAATCTTCAATCTCGAGCGTGGCGCTGGACCATCGCGGCTGCCCTACTTTTGATTGAAGGGCTTGTGGTGCTATCCCTAGATATCTACCTGATTGTGCAGAATTTTGTGGCAGATAATGTCGATGATCGCCATGCGCTGGCTGGAGAGATTATCTATGCCTCCGTTGGTGCTGCGGTGCTCTTACTCCTTGCTTGGGGTTTTTATAACAACAAATCTTTTTCAAGGGCGCCAGCGACTTTGCTAAATCTAATTTTCTTAGGAATGTCTAAATACATGTTTGATGAGGGATTGATTCTGCTCGGATTAGTAACAGTGATTATTGCTGGTTCTGCAGTGGCAGCGGCGGTATCGCTAACTCCAGAGCGTAATTAAGGTTTTTAGCGCTCTCAGCAATACTGAATTCAACAAGGGAAGTAATACGGGACACATCTAGCGCCATTTTCACCGCTAAATTCTGGGTGGATTTCTGACCTTGAAAAATCCAAAGTAGTATTACACCCGTGACCAATGGCGATCTCGGAGCCAATCAATGGCTTGTAGATGAGATGCTTGAGGCTTATCAAAAAGATCCTAACTCTGTTGATCCAGCTTGGGTCGAATACTTTAAGAAAAATGGTTTGGTAAACGGCCAAGCAAATGTCCAAGTAAGCGCAGCTGCACCGGTTCCACCAGTTGGTAATCCACTTGCGAGCGCTCCTTTGGGTGGCGTACCACCAGTGCCAAAGGCGACAACCAAACCGGTAGCGCCTGCTCCAGTTGCCGCTCCAGTAGCAGCTCCAGTTGCGCCTGCTACTCCAACTGCGCCAGTTACCCAACAAGAAGTTTTAAAGGAACGCAGTAAGCCAGTTCCAACCCCGGCAGATCCAATTGTTAAACCAGCTCCAGTTGTGGCAACGCCAAATGCGGCGAGAGTCGAACCACTTCGCGGTGTGGCAGGGCGCGTTGTGCAATCAATGGAAGCATCGCTAAATGTCCCAACTGCAACAAGTGTTCGCGCAATTCCTGCCAAATTGCTAATTGATAATCGCATCGTCATCAATAATCATCTAAAGCGCACCCGTGGTGGCAAAGTCTCATTCACCCACTTAATCGCCTTTGCGATGATCGAGGCAGTCAAGCAGATGCCAGAGATGAATACCTTCTTCACCGAATTAGAGGGTAAGCCAGCACTTGGCCACCCGGAGCACATCAATTTGGGTATCGCCATCGACTTGGTCAAAGAAAATGGCGAGCGCCAATTACTCGTGCCATCCATTAAAGGCTGCGAAGGGATGGACTTCGGTCAGTTCTGGAGCGCATATGAAGCAACAGTTAAGAAGGCGCGTAATAACTCGCTGACCGTAGAAGATTTTGCCGGCACCACTGTTTCGCTAACCAATCCGGGCACTATCGGCACCGTCCACTCAGTGCCACGGCTAGTTCAAGGACAAGGGCTGATCCTGGGCGTTGGTGCGATGGATTATCCAGCGGAGTTTCAAGGCGCCAGTGAAGAGACTTTAAATAAATTAGGCATCAGCAAAGTCGTAACTCTTACCTCGACTTATGACCACCGCATCATCCAAGGTGCGCAATCCGGTGATTTCTTAAAGCGCATCCATGAACTTTTACTATCTGATGCCTTCTATGATCATGTCTTCCAATCTCTACGCATTCCTTATGTTCCAATTCGTTGGGCGCAAGATGTCGTAACGCAAGAGAACGATATTGATAAATCTGAGCGGGTATTGGAGCTAATCAATGCCTATCGCGTGAGCGGTCATTTGATGGCCGATGTGGATCCATTGGAATTCATGATGCGTTCGCACCCAGACCTAGATGTGGGTTCTCATGGTTTATCGCTCTGGGATCTTGATCGCACCTTTGCCACAGGTGGCTTTGGCGGCAAGCCATTTATGAAACTCCGCGAGATTCTCGGAATCCTTCGCAACTCATATTGCCGCACCATCGGTATCGAGTACATGTACATCGATAATCCCGAAGAGCGCGCCTGGATCCAGCAGATGGTCGAAGTCGGCGCACCTAAGTTGCCAAAAGATGAGCAGATCCATGTGCTAAATAAATTAAATAGCGCAGAGGCATTTGAGACTTTCTTGCAGACCAAGTTCGTCGGGCAGAAACGTTTCTCGCTTGAAGGTGGCGAATCGGTAATTCCATTGCTTGATGCAGTTATCTCGGCTGCGGCAGAGCGCGGACTAGATGAAGTTTGTATCGGTATGCCTCACCGCGGTCGCTTAAATGTCTTGGCCAATGTCGCAGGCAAGCCGCATGGCCAGATCTTCCAAGAGTTCGAAGGCCATTACCAAGAGAATCAAGTTCAAGGTTCTGGCGATGTTAAGTACCACTTAGGCACCGAAGGCGTCTTCACCGCTAAATCAGGCGCTACCACCAAGATCTATTTGGCCGCTAATCCATCACACTTAGAAGCAGTCAATCCCGTCCTTGAAGGAATCGTTCGCGCCAAACAAGATAAGTTAAATATCAAGAAGGCCTTTAGCGTGATGCCGATTCTGCTTCATGGTGATGCCTCATTCGCCGGACAAGGCGTCAATATGGAGACCTTGCAGATGAGCCAATTAAGTGGC
This sequence comes from uncultured Actinomycetes bacterium, assembly GCA_964654815.1. Taxonomy (GTDB): domain Bacteria; phylum Actinomycetota; class Actinomycetes; order Nanopelagicales; family Nanopelagicaceae; genus ZLKRG08. The sequence continues at coordinate 2,381 of CAZZLH010000032.1, read as the reverse complement.
TATCGCACTGGCGGCACCATCCATGTGATCGTAAATAACCAAGTTGGATTTACTACCTCGCCAAGATCTGCGCGCACTTCGCGCTATTCGACCGATGTGGCAAAGATAGTCAATGCTCCGGTCTTCCATGTAAATGGTGATGATCCTGAGGCATGTGTACGAGTTGCACGTTGGGCTTTTGAATACCGCCAGAAATACAACAAAGATGTCGTGATCGACATGATCTGCTACCGACGTCGTGGCCACAACGAAGGCGATGAGCCAAGCTTCACTCAGCCGCAGATGTATAAATTGATTGATGCTAAGCGCACTACCCGCACGCTCTATGCCGAGGCGCTAGTTGGTCGCGGGGACATCACTGCAGAAGAGAATGATCAGATTTCCAAGCAGTTCCAGGCGGAATTGGAGGGAATCTTCGCGGCAGTTCATAATGTCGAACCAGAGTCGATGAATTGGCAGATTCCAAGCACTGCAGAGCCACAAGATAATCCAACCGCAATCACTCGCGAGATGGTGGAGAAGATTGCCGCCACACAGATTGCAATCCCTGAAGGTTTCACTGTTCATCCTAAGTTGCTACCGCAATTACAAAAGCGCGTTGAGATGATCAAAGATGGCACCATCGATTGGGGAATGGGAGAGACCATCACCTATGGCTCGCTCTTGATGGATGGACATCCAGTGCGAATCGCCGGTCAAGATGCGCGCCGCGGCACCTTCAGCCATCGCCATGCCGTGGTAATTGATAAAGAAAATGGCAATGAATGGACCCCGCTTCGCGCGCTGACTAGCTACGAAACTCAATTCTTCGTGGTTGATTCGCTACTTTCAGAATTTGCTGCAATGGGATTTGAATACGGCTACTCCACGATTCGCCCCGATGCTCTGGTTATGTGGGAGGGACAATTCGGTGACTTCGCAAATGGTGCGCAGACCATCATCGATGAATTCGTATCATCGGCCCTACAGAAATGGGGCGAGCGCTCATCAGTAGTGCTAGCGCTGCCACATGGTTATGAAGGCCAAGGTCCAGACCACTCCTCTGCGCGTATCGAGCGTTACCTACAACTCTGCGCCGAGCAGAACATGACGGTAGTCCAACCAACTACACCGGCTAACTTCTTCCACGTCATGCGTTGGCATATTAAAAATCCAGCGCGTCGACCAATGATCTACTTCTCGCCAAAATCGCTGCTTCGTCTAAAAGCTGCGACTTCAAAGATCGAAGATTTCACCACCGGTAGCTTCCAGAAGGTTATCGATGACCCACAGGTCCAGAACGCATCACGAGTTATCTTCTGCTCCGGTCGTGTTTATTATGACTTGATCGCTGAGCGCGAGAAGTTAGGCGAGACATCTACGGCAATCGTGCGAGTTGAATTGCTCTACCCACTTCCGGCGCGTGAGATGGCAGAGATTGCGGCGAAGCATCCAAATGCCAACCTGCTCTGGGTACAAGATGAGCCAGCAAATCAAGGTCCTTGGTCCTTCATCGCGCTACGTACCTCCGAACAATTTGGTGGCCCTGGCTTTGGCGGAAGATTGTTACGTCGAGTCTCGCGCCGCGCTACCGCATCACCTGCAACTGGTAATCATCATCTTCACGAAGATGAGCAGAAAGCTCTGATGCAGGAAGCATTTACCCGCTAATTATTTTTAGTGCGATTTAAAGTTTTCTAATTACCCGAGCTTTTACAAATCTCGAAGGAATCGCGCCCCACTGCCTTGAATCGATGGACTCATCCTTGTTGTCGCCTTCGACCGAGACCATTCCCTGGCCAGTATGAGCGCCAATCTCAAAACGTGTGATTCGCTTTAACATCAATTCACCTTCACGCTCGATTAGGACCACTTGCCCCACATATATCGGCTGCAAATCCGAGGTGCGGTACTTCACTAAGACTCGATCACCGGGGGCGAATGTCGGCAGCATTGAGTTACCTGTGACCGCAACTACCTCATAGCCGAAGATGCGCAAAACTGCCCCTCCTAGTAATCTTCACTAGTAATCATAGGAAAGCCTAACTACCTGCAGGAATTACCCCGAAATTAAGATTTGATTGGCCCCAAGTAAGGAATAAAAGCAAGAAACCAGCCCGAGATTTAAGCAGATAACCGAATAGTTCAAAGGAAGTAAGAGGAGAAAATGAAACTAGTAAAGGCACATTGCGATCTACCTTGCGGCGTCTACGACCCAGCACAGGCTCGAATCGAAGCGCTCTCAGTAAAGGCATGCATGGAGAAGTACGCCGCATCCAGCGATCCAGATTTCAAATCACGCTCTGTTGCAATTAAAGAAGAGCGTTCACATCAAGTAAAGGAGCATCTATGGGTGCTTTGGACCGACTACTTCAAGCCAAATCACTTTGAGGCTTACCCAC
>CAZZLH010000031.1:0-14107 GCA_964654815.1 uncultured Actinomycetes bacterium | reverse complement strand
GTGTAGATGCGCGGGATAAATGATTCGCCCGGGAATTCACCGCCGAATGCGAAGAAGGCTAAGTAGGTGCCCACAACTGGGATCGCCTGCAGAATGGCCTGCGCAATTCGAATGCCTGTACCAGATAGCAAGTCATCTGGAAGTGAATAGCCCAAGAAGCCTTCGACGATACCTAGTGTCAATAGTGCGACACCAAGTACCCAGTTAAATTCACGTGGCTTACGGAAAGCGCCGGTGAAAAAGACGCGCAGTAAGTGCACAATCATCGCAGCCATGAAAATCAAAGCAGCCCAGTGATGGATCTGGCGCATCAGCAGACCGCCACGAACATCAAATGAGATATGCAATGTTGATTCATATGCCGCAGACATCTTCAAACCTTTGAGCGGTTCGTATGAGCCGTTGTAGACGACCTCTTTCATAGAAGGGTCGAACCAGAATGTCAGGAAGGTTCCGGTGGCGAGCAAGATGATAAATGAGTAGAGAACGATTTCGCCGAGTAAGAATGACCAATGATCCGGGAAGACTTTAGTTAGATTCTTCTTCAGCCATTTGGCAGCGCCGGTGCGCTCATCAACGTAGTTAGCGACTACTGCTGGAATCTTCTCTTTTGCACTCATTTGCTATCTCGCTCCCAGAAACTAGGTCCAACCGGTTCGGTGAACGGTTGCTTTGCAATTAAATATCCTTCAGAGTCGACGCCGATTGCCAATTGTGGCAAGGGGCGAGCGGCGGGGCCAAATATAACTTTGGCAGCTCGGGTGACGTCGAATGTTGATTGGTGGCAGGGGCAGAGTAGGTGATGGGTCTGCTGCTCGTAGAGCGCGACCGCGCAACCCATATGTGAGCAGATCTTGGAGAAGGCGATGATGCCTTCGTAGGTCCAAGAGAGGCGCTCTGGCTCTAGATTGAAATCTTCAGGGCGAAGGCGAATCAATAGCACCGGATCTTTAGCGATGTCATTTAGGGTGCGATGCTCAGGATCTTTAACCTCTGGCAAGGTCTGCACCACTGCGCCAATTTCTAAGTCAGATGCCTTGATGGGACGATCACCAGGATCGGTAACCAATCTGGTGCCCGCTTTCCAAGTAGTCGTCTCTAAAGCTTTCTTTGGAAGCGGTCCCAGATCGCGAAGCAGCACGATGGGGCCCAAACCAACTAAACCAAGTGCAGCAAATAGCGAGCGTTTGATTAATGGCCTACGACCGATTCCAGATGCTGCGCCCTGTTGTTTGACGGTCTCTACAAACTCCCTGCGATCTTCATCCTTAGAACGTAACTCATGGCGATAGGCGATAACTTCGTTATCGGGCATTAATTGACGCGCCCATGCAATGGCACCAATTCCGATAAAGAGAAAGGCACCCGCCATCGCAATTCCAAGAAGTAGTTGATGGATATTGGTATTTCCCATTAATGGGATAAATGAGTAGAGATCTTGAGGCACAAATACATATGCGTAGATAAAAAGTACCGTAGATAGCGCAGAGAGTAGGAAGAGAGATGCAATCTGGCGTTCGGCCCGCTTCTCAGCTACCGGATCAATATCGGTCTTGCGATGAACGTGTTCCGGTAAGCCCGGATTCTCAATCGGTGCTAGCTCTTTATTGGTATCTTCACTCATAAATTTATCTGTCTCTTTATATTTCCAGTTATCTTGCCTTAGAAGCTAACCACACGGCGATACCGACTAATAGACCCAACCCAACGATCCAAACAAAGAGACCTTCCGTTACCGGACCAACGCGACCTAGAGCCATACCACCTTGAGCAGGCTCGGCCTCTGCGCTCTTAATCCATTTGATGATCGACAACTTCTCTGCCGGGGTGATGGTCTTATCTGCAAAGACTGGCATCGCCTGCGGACCAGTAATCATCGCTTCGTAAATGTGCTTTGCACTTACACCCATCAAAGTTGGCGCATACTTTCCTTGAGTGAGCGCTCCACCTTGTGCCGCAAAGTTATGGCACATAGCGCAGTTGGTTCGGAATAGTTGTCCACCCTCTGCCAGATTGCCATCTCTCTCATAATTCAATTGTGAATCTGTCGGAATTGCGGGGCCTGGCGCCAAAGATGCGACATAGGCGGCAAGGGCTGCAGTCTGCTCTTCGTTATAAACCGGATCTTTACGCATAGCTTGCTGCGACATATCTGCCATTGGCATACGACCAGTTCCGACTTGGAAATCTACCGATGCCGCACCCACGCCAATCAAGGATGGCGCGATGCTCATTCCTTCGGCATTTAAGCCATGGCAAGAGGAGCAGCCTTTAAGGAAGATTTGACGACCCTCTTCGATCTGGGCCGAGCGCGCTGCTGGAGATGGTTGTGCCTTGTTCTCAGCGCTTGCCGATAGCGCGCTAAAAGTGGTGCCAACTGAAACCAATGCGATCAAGAGCAAAACTGGAGAGGCAAATCTAGCTCTGCGAAAACGCGACATCATTTCTTAATAATCTCCATTACTTGATCAGATAGATTGCTGAGAAGAGCGCGATCCAAACTACATCCACGAAGTGCCAGTAGTAAGAGACCACGATGGCAGTGGTTGCTTGGGAATGGCCGAATCGACGCGCCTTGGCGACTCGTAGCATTACTAAAAGAAAAGCGATCAATCCACCGGTTACGTGGAGACCATGGAAACCTGTCGCGAGGTAAAAGACTGACCCATATGCGTTCGAAGATAGCGTCAGACCCTCTGAAGTTAACTTGGCATATTCATAAACCTGTCCGCCGATGAAGAACGCGCCCATCAAGAAAGTTAACGTGAACCATTCGCGCATGCCCCATTTGCCAACTTGCAAAAGTGAACCGCTACGACGTGGCTGAAAACGCTCCGCTGCAAATACGCCTAACTGGCAAGTCACAGATGAGAGCACCAAGACTGTGGTGTTGATTGAAGCAAATGGGATATCCAAAATCTTTGTTGACTCTAGCCATACCTCTGGACCCTGTACGGCACGAGTAGTGAAATACATGGCAAAGAGCGCAGCGAAGAACATCAACTCCGAGGAGAGCCAGACGATTGTTCCGACCGCGACAAGATTTGGTCGATTTACCTTCTGGGTGATCCCACTGGTTGCGCTAGACATAGCGAGAATTATCGCGGAAATAGCCGCCAAACTCACTTTTTATGGGAGCGAAATGAGAGATTTCACTGCCTTAAATGGCGTGAATCGGCTCACCAAAGTTGCCACTAGAATCGCGATGTGGCAGAAGAGACAATCACAACAACCAAACCCGCAGTAAGGGCTAGGGTCGCTATTTACTCTGATGATTCCTCGGTTCGGGCTGCGGTAAAAGCTGCTTTAGGCTCCAAACTGGATGGCGAGCTAGCCATTGAAAGTATGGAATTTGCCACCGCTGATGCATTTCGCCAATACATAGATCAGACCGACCTAAATGGCGCGGTTAGAGCCGATCTAATCATTCTCGATGGTGAGGCAGTTCCAGAGGGTGGGCTTGGAGTTGCCCGACAGTTGAAGGATGAGGTCTACAACTGCCCACCAGTTATTGTGTTAATTGCACGCCAAGCCGATGCCTGGTTGGCCGCTTGGTCTAGAGCAGAAGCATCATTACAGCATCCAGTAGATCCATTTGCCTTAGCAAAGACCGCCGCTAATTTGCTGCGCGAGCGTCTTATGGCTGGCGCTTAAAATTACGGATTCTCACCTAGAGCTCTAATCGTCAAATTCCCGATGTCCTGGAATCGCGCCTTCGAGTTACTCGAAAATAATTTAGACCTCCCAAACGAACTAGTTCGCGAATTGATGCGCGAAATTCTCGAAGGTAGAGCAGATAAAGAGCAACTAAAACAATTTCTGCTGGCCTTAAAAGCTAAAGGCGAGACGGCCGATGAGGTGGGCGCTTTTGTAGCAGAGATGTATCAGCACTCTGCTCCAATCAATATTGCTCAAAGAGCGGTAGATATCGTCGGCACCGGCGGCGATAAATCCAACACCATAAATATCTCAACCATGGCTGCGATAGTTGCTGCGGCAGCAGGTGCGATAGTGGTCAAACATGGTAATCGCGCCGCATCTTCTAAATCTGGCTCGGCTGATTTATTGGAGGCGCTGGGTGTAGCCATAAATTTGGATGGCCAACTGGTAGCGCAATGTGTCTCGGAGTTAAGAATTGGGTTCTGTTTTGCCCCTAATTTCCATCCGGCAATGCGCCATGCAGCACCTGCTAGAAAAGAGTTGGGGGAGCCAACTGTCTTTAATATCTTGGGGCCACTTGCCAATCCCGCAAAACCAAAAGCGGCAGCAATTGGAGTGGCGAATGAGCGGATGCATCTGGTGATGGCGCAGGTGCTAGGTGATCGGGGCGTCGATGGTTTTGTATTTCGCGGCGATGATGGACTCGATGAATTGACCCTGACCACAACCACTCAGGTACTAACTATCGGCAACGGCCAGATCGAATCAGGCGTGATTGATCCGCCAGAACTAGGCATTTCCTATGCGCCGCTTGAGGAGCTGGTAGGTGGCGATGCAAATGAGAATGCCCAGATAGCCCAACAAATTTTCGCCGGAGAGCGTGGGGCGCCTAGAGATGCCGTGGTCTTAAATGCCGCCGCAGCGATTGCGGCATACAGCAATGACATCGAATTCGATTTGATGCAGCGGTTCTCAAATGCTTTGGCGGCAGCTAGCCAGGCGATTGATTCCGGGGCGGCGAAGGAATTGTTAGCGCAGTGGGTAAAGCTGACTCAAGCTATCGCAAAGTCGTAGTTATTTATCTTTGCAGCTTGAGATGATGGGCCAAAGACTGGAAAGGCATATTCGCCGTTAACTTTCACGATGCGAATTGCGGGATCGCTTTCGAGATAGTTGAGGATTAGTTCCACCTCTTCGTAATTTACCTGTTGTAAGAATCCTTGATTGGCAACCTGTTCGGCAATCAAATCCAAAGTGGAGAGCGCCTCAGTTACTGAGATGGTAGCGCTTGAGATGTTAGTGGCAGCTAAACGACCATATTTGATGGAGGCGAATTCCCAATGCTCTCCCGTTGATTTGGCGATCACCAACTCAGGAAGTTTGGCGATGGAATTGAGCCTTTCGATTCTAGAAGCGGCTCGAAGTAGGTGGGCGTATCGGTCTCGCACCTCTATTGCCTCTTCAAATTTCTCCGCCAATGAAAGCTCTGCCATCTTGATAGAGGAGCGCTCAGACATTGAACGAAAATCACTCTCAAGCAGATTCTTGTATTCGGTCACGATGCTTTGATAGCTGGCATGTGATTGATTTCCAATACAAGGAGCTCCGCACTTGTTGATCTCAAAGAGTATGCATGGAGATGCGCTCTTCATGGAGCGATCGGTGATCTTCGGTTTGCATTGGCGCAGTGGCAGATATTCATGAACTGCGGCCATCGCTGATTCGATGGCAAGGCCGCCGCTAATAGGACCGATAGTCCCAGAAGGGTCTGATGGCGCACCTTTGCTGATCGTTAACCGAGGAAAGTTCTCGTCGGTTAGTTTGAGCCAAGCCACCCTTTCGGGAAAGCGAGATCTCCGGTTGTATCTAGGTTGCGCACCTTGAATCAAACGCAACTCGCGCACCCGAGCCTCAAGCGCAGTAGGGGTAATGATGCAATCAATTCGCTCGGTCAAATTGATCATCTCACGGATGCGTTTTCGGGTCTCTCCTGCGGTGAAATAAGTGCGGACTCTGGCGCGCAGATTCTTTGAAGTTCCGACATAAAGGGGCTCACCCTTTGCATCTTTGAAAATATAGACACCTGGCGCTGCCGGAATATTTGCAGCCAAATGTTTTTTAGCCGCTTGCGCTTTGGTGATTCGATTGGAGAATTCTCTTAACTCTTCGAAGGTGAAGATTCCAAAGCTACCCAAACGCTCGATCAAGCCATGCAAGACCGAAGCCGTGGCTCTGACATCATCTAGGGCTCGGTGAGTTGGGGTAACTTCGGTTCGAAAGAATTTGGCTAAAGTCTCTAGTTTGTAATTTCGGACCTCATCCTTGGTCAAAACTTGCCTAGATAATCTAACCGTGTCGATCACTTGATATTTAGGCCATGGATAACCAAGCGCATTGGCAGCGGCTTTGAGAAAGCCGAGATCAAATTGGGCATTATGTGCGACCAATACTGTCTCAACTTCACTGCCTAAAAACTCGAGAAATTGCGGAAAGACTTGATCGATTGTTGGAGCTGGAATCAACATACTCTCTGTGATTCCGGTAAGCACAGTTATGAATGGCGGAAGCGGCACACCGGGATTTACTAGAGTTTGAAATTCCCCAATTATCTTGCCGCCTTGTACCTTTTGGGCGCCGATCTCTGTGATTGCATTTAGACCAGGTGAGCCGCCGGTGGTTTCAAGATCGACTACGACGAAAGTGGTGGCAGAGAGATGGCGGCCAAGATCATCAAAGGTAGCTTGCCAACTTATCGACCCCGTCTGGTTGGTCGAGCTATTTGGCTGATTACTTGAATCCATGATGTCGAAGTGTAAATTTAAGGCATGACAAATAGCGATGACCGAAATGACCCAAGCAAGGCACCAAAAGGTTGGCTAGAGGATTTTGCGGCAGATGGCAGTGGGCCTAATGCGCGCACCGGAATCGTCTTGGTTCATGGCTTTACCGGCTCTCCGGCATCGATGCGTCCATGGGCCCACTTTCTCAATGATCGTGGCTACACCGTGCGTGTGCCACGTCTGCCAGGTCATGGCACCAAATGGCAGGACCTTAATCAAGTTAAATGGCAGGAGTGGCCCGATCGCGCAAGTAGAGATGTTGAAGAACTGCTTCAAAAATGCGATCGCGTATTTATCTTTGCGCTATCGATGGGAGGTGCGACATCGATACAGGTCGCACATCGATTCGGCGATCGAATTTCAGGTCTGGTATTTGTAAATCCAATGATCGTCATTAAGGGCCTAGCCATTCATTTTGCTCCTATCGTTGCGATGCTTACGCCGAAGATGAAGGCGGTAGGTGGCGATATCAAAAAACCGGGCGCTAGCGAATGGTCTTACAACGCACTTCCTACAAAAGGAATAGTGCAACTTAATAAATTGCTTAAGGATTCACGGGCCAAATTGCCGGGGATAAAGGCGCCATTCATGATCTTCCACTCGAAGGACGACCATGTGCTACCGGTCTACAACACTGATATCTACCTGGCTGAGATCGGTTCTGAGAAGAAGCAACGTATCGAATTGATTAATAGCTACCATGTGGCGACAGTTGATTACGATGCTGAGATTATCTTCGAAAACTCTCTTTTGATGCTGGCTTAACGCCAGCGCTTTTCGATATCCGGGTCCCTTCGAACCAGAATCTTCCAGATCTCCTCTGGTTCAAAACCGGTAGCCAGCGCCTCTTTGATGGTCATAGAACCCAATTCGGTTATGGAAATATCTTGGGCAAAGGTTTCAGAGTTAGGGTAAACCTGCGCTAATCGGTACCAAAATTCACTAATCCGCACGATTCGCCAGTCTAGTATTGCCACTATGAATTCATCGTCAAAGGAATGCAATTGAGCGCGCTGCAAATCCTTGACTACATCTCAACCTTTGCATTTGCGCTAGTGGGTGCGCGAGTTGCTGCTTCAAAGGGAATGGATTACGGCGGGATTGCATTTGTGGGCGCTGTTTCAGCTCTTACTGGAGGCACGTTCCGTAACCTGGTGCTCCAAGAGAAGCCAGTTTGGCTGACCGATCCCTATTTGAATGTAGCGGTGTTGGTGGCAGTTTTGATCACCATTATTCTAAAAACTAAGGGTCCGGTCGGAAAATTTATTCTTGTACTTGATTCAATTTCCCTTGCGGTAGCCGTAGTTGCAGCGGTTGATCTATCAATGGAGAAAGAAGTTGGTGTTCTTGGAGCCGTGATTTTGGGAGTGCTCTCTGCAGTATTGGGTGGATTGGTCAGAGATGTGCTCTGCCAAATCCCACCAATTCTGCTGCATCGCGAAACAATTGGAACTTCTTCCTTAATCGGTGCGCTCTTGTGTGCTTCGCTCTATCAGACTGAGCTTTCGACTTTGTATCGCGCGCTTTTAAGTGGTGGCTTGGTTGTCATAGTTCGACTCCTGTCCGTCAAATATCGGATAAATCTGCCTAGAATCAACTAGTCATTCCGAGTGGCTAGCAGCCGGGTAAGTGGGTGAGAGGTAGCCTTAAGTTATGGATTTCGTAAATAACTTGTTAGAAAAGATTCTCTTTAGATCAAGATTTTTGCTCTCGCCGCTCTATCTGGGTTTGGTTGGGGCTTTGGTTCTGCTGGTCTACCGCTTCGCGCTTGATTTCTGGAAATTGGCATCGCACACTGGTGCGATAGATGCCCACGAATTCACTTTGGATCTGCTGGCGCTATTGGATCTAACCCTGCTTTCGAATCTGATTCTCATGGTTATTTTCGCCGGTTACGAGAACTTCGTTTCCCGCATCGATGAGGCGCGGAACTCCAATGATCGGCCACACTGGATGGGTACCATCGATTTCAGTGGCTTAAAAATCAAATTGATTGGATCTTTGGTTGCGATCTCCGTAATCGAATTGCTCAAGGACTTCATTGAATTAGGTGGCGCTGCGATGGTTACCGATGGCACCAGATGGCGAGTCTTCATACATCTGACTTTCGTGGTTTCCGGCGTGCTCTTTGCGCTCATGGATTGGATTGCAGATCAACGGAAGTTCGAAGGGGTACACGGGTAAGACTTCTTCAGTAGCTAGCGCTTTCAGATGTTAACGCGATTGAAATTAGGGCTGCCAATATTTCTGGCCGCCCTGAATATGCGAGCTGGTCTAGTTTTGATAGCGCCTTTAATTCCCATAATTAAGAGCTACTTCGATTTAACCAATTTGGAGATCTCATTCTTGGCTGCAATCCCGCTGGCCTGTTATTCCGGCACCAGTCTTCTCATGGGATTAATCAGTAAATTGGGCACTAGCAGTCGGATCATTACATGGGCCCTTACTGCGCTCTCTATAGGATTGATCGCACGTGCATTTACCGGCGTGATCGGCTTATTTCTATTTACTTTTCTGATGGGTGTATCGATCGCGGTACTCAATTATGAAATTCCCGTCTGGGTGAAAGTTAATGCCGTCAATGATGCCGGTTTCATGACTGGAGCCTACGTAACCATCATGGGAGTTACGGCAGCATTGGCAACAGCAATTAGCGTGCCACTTGCTGAATTATCCAACTTGTCTTGGCGCTTATCGATGATCCCTTGGATGGTTCTGGCGCTAATGACTGCGATTTACTGGCGAGGTCAGAGCGGCAGAAGGGCAGAGCAGAAGCAACCTCCAACGCCGATATTTTGGCGAAGTGGTGTGGCAAGAAGCCCCATGGCTTGGGCTCTGGTCTTCTTTTTTGGTTTTGAATCAATGACTTTCTACGCCACAGCAACCTGGCTGCCAACCATTTTAACCACCAAAGATTTTGCATTAGATGAAGCAGCTTTGGCTCTGGCAGTCGCGGGTTTGGTTGGATCACTAATTGGCTTGCTTGCTCCTCACTACATAGAACGAATCTTGGATAAAAGATTGATTCTGGCACTGGTATCTGCCTTGACTGCATTTTCCTTAGTGATGATCTCGTTGCAAAGTGGCGCGATCATCTTTCTCTGGCTCTGTTTGGCAAATATTGGGGTCTCAATCGCCTTTCCAGTGGCGCTACTTCTCTGTAGTACCAAAACTGATTCACCAGAGGCCACGCGCAATCTCTCAACCATGATGCAATCGGTTGGATATTTGATCTCTTCAACAGGACCCATATTTATGGCCAAACTATTTGAATCATCTGGAAGCTGGAATTACGCGATACATGGAGCGGTAGTACTTTGCCTGCTGCAATTGGTGATGGGGTTGATTGTTGGTAAGCCAAACAAAATCGGCCAATAACTACTTCTGGTTTTTGGAGATAACCTCTTTGCGCCCGGTCACGCCTAACTTGCCGTAAATCTTCATCGATTCTTGTCTGATTAGGGAGACGCTATAGGACAACTCATCTGCGATCTCGGGGTTGGACTTACCCTCTTTTATCAACTTCAGGATCATCTGTTGCCTAGGACTCATAGAATCACCGAGCGCTGATTCGCTCATTGGCTTTCTGCGTCCTTCGCTAACTAAAGATTCATAAAGCATTAGCGACTTCTGCACACATTCAAAGAATTCTGAATATTTCTTCAAATCTTTCACGTCTAGATTAAATGCAAAGCCATAGACCAATTTCTTGGTTACAGGCATCGCAATCCCAGATTTAAAGTCTCGATTTGGCTGATTTCTCTTGACATTTTTATTAGCGTTATTTTTGGTATTTATTTGATTATCTGATTCTGACATTGCATAAAACTGGATTTGAAACTTGCGTAGCGCAATCGCGATTGGATGATCCGCGCTTGCACGCAGATTATTAATTCTCGGAACACTCTTGTCTGTGCCAACCCTGAATTCGGTGCGAATCAATTTATCCTCACCGAGGATGGCAGTTCCTGCTGCACAAGACTGGTCATTTGGCGAGACGCTCTTTGAAAGGTAGGTGACTATTGCTTCTCGTTTTGGCTTAGAGGCCAGAAAATCAAGCAGCAGCTTTACCTTCACATATAAAGACTGTTGCCCCATGTCGCGCAACATATGTGTAAGAAATATTAATTAAACTGGGAATTTCAGTCCATATCGTTCATTAAAATTTCATGACCATTTTTGGGGTGAGGTATACCCCACCGCGTCATGGGTCTACTTGGAGATGCTATTTATGTATTTGCGAACGCTTAAGGGGATAAATATGGCTGCGATTAGCACCATGTAGATCAAAGACATGGCTAATGGGTTCTGGCTAGGCCATGAGTTAGCAGTGACACCGAATTTATTTACAACCCCAAAAAGTTCACGACATCCCGCGACCATGGTTGAGACTGGATTCCATTCCGCGAAATATTGCAAAGCTCTTGGCATACCGGTGGTAGGTGCAAATGCGTTGGACAGGAAGGTAAGGGGGAATACTGCGATAAAGACTGCTGCATTGGCTACTCGTGCAGATCTAACTGATAGGCCGATATAGACGCCAACCCAAGCCATAGAAAAACCAAATACCAAGAGAAAGATAAATCCCAGCGCGATATTTAGCGCTCCAGTTGTGGGTCTCCATCCGACTATAAATCCAGCAATTCCCATGACGGTTAAGACCACGATATTAAGCGCACCATCTCCGAGAGTTCGGCCGAAGACCACTGCTGCACGTGAGATAGGTAGCGACCTGAAACGATCGATCAATCCCTTCTGCATATCTTCGGTCAAACCAACTGCGGTGCCAGCTAAGGTGAAAGCCACGGTTTGTACGAAGATTCCAGGCATCAACAATTGGACGTAATCAACCCCTGGTATTCCGGTCGATATCGATCCGCCAAAAACGAATCTAAATAGCAAGACAAACATCACCGGCTGGATCGTTGAAAATATTAGGACCTCAGGGACTCTTATCAATTGCAGCAACTGGCGCTTGGTGATTACCAACGAATCAGAGATTGCGTATCTCATTTCTGCTTTCGCTTTCTGGCTCTTGGATCAACTATCTCTTCAGCCTTCTTCTCTTCTGCTGCATGCCCAGTTAGGGCGATAAAAACATCATCCAAAGAGGGGCGTTTTAATCCGATATCAAGGGGATGTATTCCACTCTCATCCAAAGAGCGCGCCGCTTCGATAAGCGCCTTCGAACCAGTTGTTACGGGCGCAGATACTTGTCTGGCGTTTTCATCAACCAAAGCTTTGCCGCCGCTTACTCGCTCGACGATCTCCGTTGCCTTTCTCAAATCTTGGCTCTCAACGATTATTTCTAAACGCTCTCCACCAACTTGGCGCTTTAAATGATCAGAACTTCCACGCGCAATAACTTTGCCTTGATCGATAACTGCGATCTCATCAGCTAATTGATCGGCCTCTTCCAGATATTGCGTAGTCAAAAGCAGAGTGGTGCCATCCTTTACTAGCGCTTCAATGACGCCCCACATCTCTTGTCTGCCGCGTGGGTCAAGCCCAGTGGTCGGTTCATCCAAGAAGAGGATCTTTGGTCTGACGATCAATGAGGCAGCTAGATCCAAGCGTCTTCGCATGCCACCTGAATAAGTTCGGATCGGGCGCTTTGCGGCATCTGTTAAAGAGAATTGTTCGAGCAATTCAGTGGCGCGTTTCTTAGCGGCAGCAGGAGAGAGGTGGTAAAGACGGCTAAACATCACCAAGTTATCCCAACCGGTTAGAGTCTCATCAACCGCTGCATATTGGCCCGAAAGGCCGATAACTTCTCGAACCTTTCCGGGGTTCTTGATTACATCAATTCCAGCGACAGTGGCGTGACCTGAATCTGGAGTAAGTAGTGTGGCGAGGATTCGAACCGTCGTAGTTTTACCGGCCCCATTTGGCCCAAGCACGCCAAGGACGGTACCTTCTTCGACATCGAGATTTAATCCATCGAGAGCTTTGACTTTCCCTTTGTCATAAGTTTTGACAAGGTTTTCTGCAATCACGCTCTTCACTTGCGAGATTTTAGTAGTTGCAGGGTGCTAATCCAAATTTTTTGGCTTTATCACGAGTTCGTCAACGCTCAATCGGTTGGCTTTAAATGAATTCACAGGTTGATTGCTGGGGTATCCAACAGCAAGTCCACAGAGAAGTCGATAATCTTTGGAAACTTCGAATTCTTCCCTGATCGCATCATCCCAAATGCTCACGGCCCCCATGGCGCAGGTACCTAGACCATGGCCATGAGCCGAGAGCATCAGATTCTCCATCATTAACCCAGCATCACATGCTGCAAAAATGTGAAGGCTCTTATGAATGTAAATAAAGAGTATTACTGGCGCTCCGAAGAACTCGTAGTTCTTGCCCCATTGCTTGTCGCGTGCGACGCGATCGCCACGTTGAATTCCAAGCAAGCCATAGAGTTCGCTGCCAACGCGTTGGGCTCGAGGTTTCAATTCGGCAACGTATGGTTTAACAATGAATCGATTGCTAGTCGGTAGACCATAGCGCTTAAGCACCATTTTGATTTTGCTAAATAGGCCACCGCGCATACCACTAGATAGCGCGTTCCAGCGATTTAGAAATTCTTGACTTATTCGATCTCTAACCGGTCCCGTTGCAACAGCAACCTTAAATGGTCGAGTGTTGGACCAACTCGGAGCGGTTAAGGCATCAGAGAGAATCTGATTTAGTAATTCCTCTGGAACAGGTGTCGGCAGAAAGTCTCGGGTAGAGCGTCGTGACGCGAGAAAATCCGAAATCCATGCGCCATCTTGATTAGTTGCCACCTATTAATGCTACTTCAAAGAATCATATGCTTCTCTCATGCCCGCCGCGATAAAACTTGCCGATAATGTCTATCGAATTAAGACCCTTGGTTCATTTATAAATTCATACGCCTTCGTAAATCCAGATGGCTCTGTGGCTTTAGTCGATTGTGGATTGAAGACAGCTCCTAAGCAGATAGTGGAAGGGCTTGCGTCAATTGGTAAGCATCCAAAAGATGTGATGAATGTGATCTTGACTCACGCACATGACGATCATGTAGGAGGGGCTGCGGAATTCATTTCGCTTAGCCAGGCAAAAGAGGTGTCAATGCACGAGCTTGATGCTCCTTATGTAGCAGCAGGTTTAACTCCCAGTACAGATACCTCTACAACGGCCGGAAGAATCATGGCTCGCATCTCTGGTTCGAGTGAAAAGGCAAAATATGAAAAATTTGAAATTACTAAGAAGTTACAAGATGGGGATCTAATCGATGTTGCCGGAGGCATCAGCGTAATTCATACGCCCGGTCACACTGAAGGGCACATCTCGCTTTTACATTTGGCAAGCCAAACATTGATCACTGGCGACTCAATCTGGAATATGACCTCTCGATTAACTTGGTCCTTCAGCGGTTTCTGTGTTAATTACCAACAATCAAAAGATACGGCCCACAGGTTCTTGGATTTGGATTTCAGGAACTTAGCTTTCACCCATGGTCCAGATATCAAAGCAGTGGGCAAAGATCGTATAAAGCAATTCTTGAGTAAAAAAGGTATTGCATAATCACTTATGTGTGGACGATACTGGGATCGAACCAGTGACCCCTTCCATGTCAAGGAAGTGCTCTA
>CAZZLH010000030.1:0-14976 GCA_964654815.1 uncultured Actinomycetes bacterium | reverse complement strand
GATATCGGCTGGTATGAAATAAATGAGATTGCGCAGTTAACCCTTCATCCAAGCTTTGCCAAGACTTGGCCTATGTTGCTTCCGACAGTCAGGAGTTACTTGACGCAATCTAGTTGAGAGCCAAATCTGATTTATCTGTGACTTTCCTAGCTTAATCCTTGGCTACTTTCTGGCTTATGAAACGGCCATTAAAGAAGATCTTCTTACTTGATTTAGTTTTGTTTACCTCACTTTTATTTGCAATTGCAGCGCCGAATATCGCAAATGCCAAAACCACTATTACTGGTGGCCCTTTCAATAACCTGGCGCTTACGGGTCAAGTGGTTAATCTGAAGCTCACTGGCTTCCCAACCAACTCGGGTTTTTACCTCATGCAATGTGTCAGAGCCAAAGAGGAGTCCAGGCCACAGCTTTGTAATCCGGCAGCGCACCTATGGATTTCAACTGCACCTGGCGCTTCATTTGCTCCCACTGCAGATATCCAATTCAAGCCAACGGCAACTTTCAACTACGGCCAAACCGCGGTCGACTGCACCAAAGCGGCCTGTGGCATCTATCTGCGGTTAGACCACGCCAATACCGCTGATCGAAGCGAGGATCAATTCATCCCCATTACCTTTGTTGGTGGTGCAACACCTTCACCAAACCCTACGACTGACATCATTAAAGTAAGCATTAATGACCGTACTCTAAATTCCTCAGCCTCTTATCAAGTTAGATATAAGGATCTTTTGACCCTGGCGGTTACTACCCGCTCCGGCGTTACCGCAACCATTGCCTCTTTATCTGCAGGCTGCTCAGTAATTGGTAATCAGGTGAATATTCTAAAAGGAAGTGGATTCTGTGATATCGCAGTCATCTCTCCAGGAAATTCTCAGTACACCGCCGTCACTTCGCATTATTTATTTAGACTCAATCCAGCGTTACAAAAGATAAGTGTCAACACTGCGGTTCGAAAGGGAACTTCAATCACCTTGCCCACCAACTCAAATTTTGGTGAAAAAGTCAGCTATGCCAGCTCATCTACCAAGAATTGCACTTTGACCGGCAATACTCTGACTTTCAACAAGGATGGTGCTTGCTTTATCCGTGCCACAGCTTCCGGACTTGCCGACACTTATTTGGCTTTGAAAGATACCTTGATTTTCAAGATTCGTTAAGCGATTCTGCAAGGCGCTTTAGTGACTCCTTGATGACCTGCGGATCGCTAGTGCGCCAAAGTGATGGAATGGAGTTAAGCAAGATACTGCCATATCTTTTATTCACAATTCGTGAATCTAAAATAGCCACCACTCCGCGATCATCCACGCTTCTAATCAAACGACCAGTGCCTTGAGCCAATAGCAGCGCAGCGCGCGGTAGAGAGACCGACATAAATCCGCTGCCACCTGCAGCATCTATCTCTGCGCTTCGGGCTGACATCACCGGATCATCCGGCCTAGGAAATGGAATCCGGTCGATTGCCACCAAGGTGCAAGCCGTACCTGGAACATCCACTCCTTGCCATAAAGTCATGGTGCCAAGCAAGACACTTGTCTGATCACTTGCAAACTTCTCAACTAAAGGCGCCACCGCATCACCACGTCTTTGGGTGATGATCCGCATGGGCAATTCTGCAAGGGCTTTACGTAGATGCTCATCGGCCGCCTCTACCGCACGCCAACTGCTAAAAAGCGCCAGAGTTCGACCACCGGCGGCTTCGATTAATTCACCTAGATGTTCTAGCGCCTCTTTAGCTATGCCATCTCGATTCGGCTCTGGTAGATGCTTCGGCAGATAGAGCATTCCTTGCTCGGCAAAATTAAATGGAGAACCAACATCCAACATCTGAACATTTGCAGGGTCAATACTCTCGTCATCTTCAGGAGATTCATCGCCAGCTTCGCCAACGATAAAACCGATCTGCTTTGCCATTGCATCAAAGCCACCTCCGACAGTTAACGTGGCGCTGGTTGCGATTACTGGGGTTTGGCGGAGCATATTTTCGCGCAGTACATTTGAAACAGAGAGTGGCGCCAGATAGAGCGTCTTGAAAGTAGGTTCGTACCAAAGTACTTGACCACGTCCTAATTTGAGCAATTTTGCTGCAGTGGTATTGACCTCATTTACTGCACCTTTGACTCGGGCTCTTTCGGCCAATTCGGTAGTATCGATAATGTCATCATCGGCTTGCATGAATTGCACAATTGCCTGTGCGGTCTCTCTTACCTTTCTGACTGCCGATTCCAACTCTTCAGGTAATTGTTCAAGTTTGCGATTTAATTCGCTATCGCCTCTAAATGCCTCACTATAAGCATCCATCGCATCGGCAAAATCATCTGAGGCATGAGTGAAGGAATCGACTAACTTATTAGGCAATCCTTTATATTTACGAGCCATCGCAGCAGCTCTAGCAACTCTTGGTGTGGTTAATTCCTCCGTGACAGCCTGCGTGGTCCGATCCATGAACTCATGCGCCTCATCCAAAACAATCACATCGCGTTCGGGCAAGATGGGATGAGATTCGACCACCTCTAAGGCCAATAAGGTGTGATTAGTGACGACGATATCTGAGTTAAGCGCCTTTGCCTTGGCATTTGCGGCGAAGCATTTGGCACCGAAATTGCAGATATCTGCGCCGACACATTCACGACCACTCACCGAACTAGCAGCCCAAACCCGACGATCTACTTCGGGGGCTTCATCTCTATCGCCCGAAACCCCAGGTGTTTGCGCCCAAGCGCGCAACCTTTGCGCATCTTTTCCTAAGGATGAGATCTCTAGAATCAATTCGCCATCTGGATCGGGCTCTTCTGAATTTAATTTTTGCAGACAGATGTAATTGCCTACTCCTTTGTAAATGCCAAATGAGATGGAGCGCCCCAAAGCTTTCTCTAGTTCAGGAACGATTCTCGGCAAGTCACGCTCTACCAACTGGCGCTGCAAAGCAAGGGTTGCGGTGGCGATCAGCGTGCGTTTGCCACTGACTATCGCCGGCACCAAGTAGGCCAAAGATTTGCCGGTACCAGTACCAGCTTGAACCATTAAGTGATGTCTGTCGGTAATTGCATTGCTGACCGCTTCAGCCATTTCGACTTGGCCAGTACGTGTGGTGCCATCAATTGCCTTTACCGCTACTTGCAGCGCTTTGCGAGTCTGCTCTAAATGCTCCACCTTCAAACTTTAACTGGTTGGCTGCGGATAATTTGATAAACCCCGATTAGCAGTGCCAAACCGGAGAAACATTGCATGATGGTGATACTTTGGCCAAAGAGTAAATAACCAGTAATGCCTGCTACCAATGGGTTAATGATTGAAAAAAGCATCAGAACCAAGCCACTAACTCGAGTAGTTAGCCAAAGGTAGGCAAAATGTTGAGTGGCTAGTGAGAAAATCAAGAAAAGTACATTTGGATTGATTACCAAGTCCCATGTTATTGCTTGGGATGTGAAAATCGGCTTTATCATCCAAGTGCCGAGGGCGCCAAAGAACGCTTGCAATGTGGTCGCTAGAAGAATGCTGTATCTGGGCAGGTACTTAATCCAAATTTCGGTGGCAATAAACCAGGTAAACACTGAGATGACTCCAGCTACTACGCCAAGCAGATTTATCCGCTCATCTGGTACGCCAATAAGCAGCACCACACCCACGATAGAGAGCACCAAACCAAATATCACCCGACGATGCGGATGCTCCCCTCGATAAATGGCAAATATGGTGCTTATAACGGGCAACGTGCTAAAGAGCAGTGCGGTCAAGGCCCCAGGTATCTGGCTACTTGCAATCGCCAAACTACCGCTGCAAATTGGATAGAAGAGCAGCGCACATAGCACCGTAATACCAAGATCCATATCCAAGCGAATATTTCTCAAAGTGCTGATTTCAGTGCAGAGGAAGATGAGCGCCAATATCAAAGTCGTGCCAAGAGTTCTGATTAGAACTAGATTCATAGGGGCAAGTTCTTTGGTCGCAGCACTTAGGAATGGATACCCCATCCCACCCATCAGCCACATAGTGGCAAGGCCCAGCGGAATTGCTACCTTATTCAATTTCATAACTTAACTTTTAGGTACTCTGTTGCTAAATATCGGTAGCTAATTATCGGTAGCAAATTATCTAGGACTTAACTTGCCTATTTATTTCTTCAATCGAAGCAGAGTCTTTGTATCATCTTCGTAAAGCTTCGCAGGTGACATCTCCCCTGCCTTATCACCATATCGCGCACGTGCACGTCGATAAATATTCTCAACCGTGGCATGCACTTCCATCGGCACACCTACGTTTCGCGCCAAGTCGCCCGCTAATTTGAGATCTTTGCAAGCTAACGCCACTGCGAATCCCTCGTCATAATCACCTTCGGAAAGCAAGTCCATTAAATCCCGCTCCAACATAATTGATTGGCAAGGTGAACCAACCAGAGCCTTTCGCAAGGTCTCTAAATCCACCCCCGCCTTTACGCCCAGCATGAGCGCTTCAACCGATGCAACGAACTGATTGAACCAGAGCATGTTGAGCACCAATTTGACGGCATAACCAGTGCCCCAATCACCGCAATGAAAGTACTTTGCTGGATCTCCCATGATGTCAAAGAGCGGTTTGATCCTTGCCAAGGTTTCTAAATCGCCACCTGCGAATATCGAGAGGGTTCCTTTGTCGGCACCAACTGCCATTCCAGCCACTGGGGCATCGATTAATTTAATTGAATCAGACAAGTGTTTCTTTACATTTAGCGCAGCCTCTGGAACTGAGGTAGACATATCAATCCAAATCGCATCTGGCTTTAGAGCTTTCGCTATACCGCCATTAATCATCGCTGACTCTATTGATTGAGGAGTTGGCAACATGGTAATTAAAACATCAGCGCCAGTTACGCATGAAATGCCATCGCTAGCGATCTTTGCACCAGCGGCTGCAGGTTTCTTCAAAGTCTCGGGGTTTAGATCAAATACCGTTACATCTATCCCTGCCGCAGCAAGATTTCGGGACATGCTCCCGCCCATACTTCCAGTTCCGATAAATGCAACTTTCATATCCCGCTCCTAATTCAAATCAACCCAAGTCGTTTTTAACGCGCTATATGCATCCAGGGCATGCAGCGATTTATCTCTGCCAGAGCCTGAGTTCTTAAACCCACCAAATGGCGTGATGACATCGCTCATATCAAAGGTGTTGATCCATACGGTTCCAGCACGGAGTTTGCGCGCGAAATTATGCGCGCGTGAAATATTGCCGCTCCAAACCGAAGCTGCCAATCCATACTCAGTACCATTTGCCAATTCCAAGGCATGCGATTCATCTTTCGCCACCTCTGCCACTATCACTGGTCCGAAGATCTCTTCTTGCGCCAACTTCGAATCATGCGCGGCGCCATCGATTAAGGTTGGTGCGAATTGGCAATCATCGCCTGTTGGTTGCTGGCCTCCAAATACAAATCGTTCGCCGCCCTTGCCTACTAAATCTAAGTATGAATTGATTCGATCTCGTTGTTTCTTGGAAACTACAGGGCCCATTTGGGTGCTCGGATCGAGCGGATTTCCCCATTTAAACTCCGAGACAAACTTCTGTAATTTCTCAAATAGCGCATCTTTGATGCCCTCTTGCACGATAACCCGCGAACCTGCATTACAGGTTTGACCTGAGTTATAGAAGATTCCCCAAGCAACGGTAGAGGCTGCCGCATCTAGATCAACCACATCATTCAAAATTACCTGCGGGCTCTTACCGCCCAATTCGAGCGAAACCTGCTTCATATTTGATTCTGCGGCATATTGCAGCATCATTCGACCCACTCTAGGGCTTCCGGTAAAAGCTATCTTTGCAACATCTTTGTGCAGCGCCAGCGCTTTGCCAGCTTCATTGCCAAGGCCGGTAACCACGTTAAATACGCCCTCAGGAATTCCAGCTTCCACTGCAAGTTGGGCAATACGAAGCGTTGCCAACGAGGATTCTTCAGAAGGTTTCAAGACCACTGAATTTCCCATGGCCATAGCAGGTGCAAATTTCCAAGAAGCGATCACTATCGGGTAATTCCAAGGCACTATCGCACCAATGACTCCCAGCGGTTCACGAGTGATCATCGCTAGTGCATTCTTTGGTGCCGGCGCAATCTCGTCATATGTTTTATCGATTGTCTCGGCATACCATTGAATATTTCGAGCTACCGCTAAGGCGTCATAACCTGAAGTATCAGAGATTGGTTTTCCCACCTCTAGTGTCTCTAAGAGCGCAATCTCCTGATAGTTCTCGCGGACCAAATCGGCCCATTTGAGCATGAGCTCCTTCTTTTGACGCGGGTTTAGATCGCGCCAGACTCCACTTTCGAAACTGGATTTGGCCGATTTCACCGCGACATCGACATCCTCTTCCTGCGCGGCCGAGATTTTGCATAAGACCCTTTGATCTATCGGGGAAACCGCATCAAATGTCTTGCCACTCAATGAATTCACATACTTGCCATTGATGAATAGTTGGTGGTGAAAATCTAATTTTTCGACTCGGCTAATCCAATCCGACTTGGTCAAAGACATGAATTTCCCTTCAAACTAGAGAGGCGATGGAGCTATTTACAGTAAGAGATTTATTAATCGAACAACCCATGCCTGGTTCGTTTGGCACCCATAAATTACCGGCTTCATCTACCTCGATGGGTTTTTCAAGTAAGAAATCTCTACGCGCTGCGCTCCAAGTTGGTGGGTCATAAGGATACTCGATGAAAGGAGCGCCACCCAATCCGGCCGTAACTTGTAAATTTGCCATTAATCCATATCCATTGGACCAAGTATGTGGAGTGAAGATCTTGCCAAGTGACTTAGCCTTCTCTGCTATCTCCCGCGAATGATCCAAGCCAACTGATAACACGACATCCATCTGATAAACATCGAGCGCATCCGCCGCTAGTAAGGTGCGTACTTCATGGATGGTGCGCACCATCTCACCGCCCGCGATTTTTACTCCGCGACCCTGCAATTTTCGAAGCCCTTCTATATCTTCCATCGGCAATGGTTCTTCCAACCAGAAGACCCCATAATCAGCGCAGGCATCCAAGAAATTGGATACGGTTTTGAAATCGAGCGGATCTCTCGTATCTCCCGGCATCCGCCACGCTTGATTCAAATCCACCATGATCTCAAGGTCTCTTCCTACGGCATCTCGGATTGCCTTTATAGTCTCGATACCTAAGGCTAGATCGCTCTGTGGTACTCGGATTTTTATCGCCTTAAAACCTAAATCTCTAATCGATTTGGCTGATTCGGCGCGTAGCGCTGGGCTCATGACTGCACCGGTAGATGCATATGCTGGGATAAATTTCTCGGCGCCACCAAAAAGTTCGGCAACGGTCTTGGATTTTGCTTTGCCAATTGCATCCCAAATCGCAGCCTCGATAGGCCAATAACGCCCGCCATGAAAAGTGATGGTTTCCAATCGTCGCACATGATTCTTGACATCAAATAGCTCTGTGCCGATGAAGTGCTTCTCGTATCCGCTAAAGCCTTCCATTGTGTCACCAGATCCGTATCCGATTACACCTTCATCAGTCTCGACCACAGTGATAGTGGCTGAGAACTGAGTTCGAGGTTTTGGATCCCAATTTGGACAAAATGGTGGATCCAAATCAATAGAAGTTGGGATGAATTTAATTCCAGTTATCTTCATTTAATTTTTTTGCCTAAAAAATGGGTTTGAGATAGTCAGAGCGCTATCCATCAAATCTTGCGCGCTTGGAAAGTTGGCGGCGCCGTTCTTCAAAGCCTCATACATAGCTTTGCTTTGATTTGCGTAAACCACTTCCTCATCATCTGCTGCTGGATTAAGCCAAATTGCTGCGATTATCACCAAATCATCAGCTGACTTGGGATCGATCACACCCTCTAACAAGGCTTTTCTAACTCCGGTCGCCACGCCAGCCTGGCAAGCGCCCCACGTCAGAGTGCCATGCAAATCGCTAATGATCTCTGCCTTATTTACAAATAACGTGGGTGGAGTTACCGCTAAACCAGTCTTGGCTATGACCATAAATGGCACATGCCCTGCCCGAGGAGTAGCAAGGGCGGTTGCCCAAGCTACTCCCGCAGGTCCAGATCGAAGACCAAGAATGGTATTGGTATGTGCAGCATTTTTACCGCTACCTATAAAGCTCTCACCGATCTGGAGGTTATTAGTCATTGCGTCTTATTTCGACTATCGCTTGATGTTTACTTGATCAGACCTGATGCAATTAGGAAGCTCTTGGCAACCGCATCTGCATCTTCGCCTAATACGTCAATACGAGCATTTAGATTCTGCATAACAGAGTTAGGAATCTTTGCTGCGATAGGTGCTAACGCCTTCACAAGTTGTGGGTACTTCTTTGCTACAGCATCAGGCATGGTTAGCGCTGCGTTGTATGGTGGGAAGTAAGGCTTATCCTCGGTCGGCACAGTCAAGCCAAGTGCGCCAATGCGACCATCGGTTGCGAATACTTCACCCATTGTGCACTGACCATCTTTGGTTGCCTGATAGATCGCACCGGTATCTAGAACCTTTACGGTCACATCAGTTCCAATTCCGTACTTGGTCTTGAAGCCTGCCCAACCATCTGGACGGCTCTGGAACTCTGACTCGACACACCAGATGCGCTGATCTGCAGGCACCTTGGTGACCAAGTCTGAGTAGGTCTTGATGCCCCACTTAGCAGCATTCGCCTTTGTGATGGCGAAAGCGTAAGTATCGTTAAATGAGGTCATTGGAAGCCAAGTTACCTTGAACTTCTTATCGCCAGCTACGACCTTCTTGTAAAGATCCGCAGGTGCAATATTTACATCTGTCTGCTTCTGGTAAACCAACCAAGCAGTACCGGTGTACTCCCAGTACATGTCGATATCACCCTTAAGCATGGCTTCACGTGTAGTAACAGAACCCTTGATGTTGGTCTTATCTACTACCTTGCCACCGTTAGCAAGAATAAATTGCTTAACGATTTTTGAGAGCACGATGCTCTCAGTGAAGTCTTTTGAGCCAACAGTTACTTTGACTCCCGCAAGTGATTTGCTTGCGGCATTTGCTGATGTGGAGGTTGCAGCACCACCAACAACAGCCATTGTGATTGCAGCCACGGCTGCCACCACTTTGTAGCGCTTGTTCAGCATTTTTTCTCCTATAGGTTTTGGTTACTAAATCCCACGAGGTCGTAGGAGTTCTTCTGCCACCCGAGCTAGCCAATCCATAGTGAATGCCACCAATACGGTTAGCAATCCACCAGTTAGCAGAACTACCTCGCGGTTTAGCTTTAGGCCGGGGATTATTAAAGTCCCCATACCTCCACCATTAACAAAGACACCTAGTGTGGCTATGCCAACGGTAAGAATTAAGGTGGTACGAACACCAGCAAGAATGACCGGAACTGCAAGTGGCAATTCAATCTGTCTTAGTGCTTGTCGTGGCGTCATACCCATACCGATTGCGGACTCCACTATGAATGGATCAATCTCCTGAAGTCCTACGATCGTGTTACGTAAAATGGGCAGGATTCCAAATGCCGCGAAGGCAAATATCGCAATTGGCTTTCCAAAACCAAAGAGGATTCCCGCCAAAATCAATAGCCCCACCGCCGGGAAAGCTTGCCCGACATTGGCTAAAGCCAAGACGATCGGTGTGGCTTTACGCGCTCTTGGTCTAGTAAGGGCGATTCCTGAAGGAATCGCCACCGCCAAAATAATGAATGCAGAGGCGAATGAGAGGATCAGATGATCCTTGATAGCCGCGCTAATGAATGGCCAGTTGATGGTTACCGCTTCGATTTTGTCGAGCTTGCGCCCATTTAAAAATAGAAATAACCAGATTGCAACCGCAATTATCAAGACTGCCTGCCAGAAAAGTGAGCGATGACGCTGATAGACCAATCGGGCAGAACCAGAGTAGAGCGAACCTTTAGTCACTCCGCGTCCTGTCATTGTTTTGCTCATTTGGATCTTTCCTTGGTTTGCGCAATTGCACTCTGTAGAGATTCAAAAGTTAAATGCTTATTCTCACCGACATTAATCTTTGTGAAGCCTTGGATGAACAGATCCATCGCCTCACGAAGGGTTGAATCCTCTGAGACTGTAGGTCCATCAACATTTCCAGAGAGTAGATTTATCGAGCGAAGTGGCACCAAAGCCAACATACGAACACTGGCTGATTCGCCCACAAAACTTTTGACTTTATCGGTCTTTGGCGCAGAAAGAATTTCCAGCGGAGTGCCATATTGCTCAACTTTGGATTGATCGGATAGCACTGCGATGCGATCACCCAAGAGCAGCGCCTCTTCGAAATCATGGGTTACGAATACAACTGTCTTCTTTAACTCCTTCTGGAGATTTCGAAACTCCTTCTGTAAGCGGATACGTGTGATTGGGTCGGTGGCTCCGAAAGGTTCGTCCATCAAGAGCACGCCTGGGTCAGCAGCTAGCGCACGCGCTACACCCACACGTTGTTGTTGACCGCCGGATAACTGTTTTGGATATCGATTGCCATATTCGTTTGGGTCCAGACCAACCATCTCCAGCAATTCATAAACTCGATCTTTAATCTTGCCCTTCTCCCAGCCCAATAAATTTGGGACGGTGGCTACGTTGTTGGCGACTGTTAGATGTGGAAATAATCCAATCTGCTGAATGACGTACCCGATATTCCGGCGTAATTCGTGGGCGGGGGTATGCGTTACATCCACCCCACCCAACAGGATCTTTCCGCTAGTTGGTTCGATGATGCGATTGATCATCTTCATGGTGGTGGTTTTGCCACAACCTGAAGGTCCAACCAGCACCACGCACTCTCCTGCAGGAATCGTCAAATTGAATTCCGAGACCGCCTCTTTTGCTGCATTTGGATAGCGTTTTGTGAGGTTTTCGAGACGAATTTCTTGTCCGGTTGAAGTGCTCATCAGACCTTTAGCCCCCTCGCAGTGGTGATTCTTCTAATCAATACAAATGCGCCATCAAAGAAGAGCGCAAGTAAAGTGATACCAAAACATCCAACCAATGTTTGGTTCATTGAATTGAATGATCCCAAATTAGCTAGACCACTAAAAAGATAATCTCCCAAGCCTGGCCCACCCACGTAAGCTGCAATCGCAGAGATACCAAAGGTCAACATGCAAGAAACCCGAATACCTACAATGATTATTGGCCAGGCCAGCGGAAATTGGATTTTGCGTAAGACAGTAAAAGGTCTCATTCCCATGGCAATCGCTGATTCGATTATTGCGGGTTCTACAGAGCGCAGACCGACCACGGTATTTCTGACCACAGGTAGTTGTCCATAAAGGCTGAGCGCAATAATCGCTGGAACCCAGCCAAGTCCAACTACACCTATCAAGAAGATAAACATCGCCAAAGATGGGATCGTGAACACAACAGACCAGAAACCCGTGATGGCTTCGACTAGATTCTCGCGCCGCCAAATCAATAATCCAGTAACAATTGCAGTGATTGAAACGATTGAGATTACTATCAAAATTAATTCGATTTGCGAAATGACCGCAGCCAGGATCTTCTCTCTCTGCAAGATTATGTATTGCCAGAGGTTGGGCGGCTTGATCGCAACTAAATCCATGTCGTCAGATTCTTGACCTAAAAAGGCTCCGTTGCAATAGCGACAACAAAAGTTGTATTGTTTGCAACAATGGGTGAGTCGCTAACGCGAAATGGTGGGCTAGAACGAGACCTTGAGATTATCGAGGCGGTTGCGGCCAACGCCCCTATGCCAGTTCGCAATGCAACCCTCGTGGCACAGACTGGGCGGGAGAAGAGCCAAATCTCAAGAGCCCTAAACCGCTTGGTCGATTCTGGAATCCTGCTTCGCAAGGACTCCGGTTTTGTCGTTGGCCCCAGGCTTTACGCGATGGCGCGCTATTCATATGAGGCGCAATTGGTCACCAGCGCCCGTGGCGAAATGCACGGTCTGGTTCAAAAACTTGGTGAGACGATCCATCTAACGGTCTTACAAGGATTGGAAGTCATCACCATCCATTCAGAATCACCTTCGCATGGTTTTCGTGCGTTGAGTTGGATGGGAGTTGCTGCTCCTTCCTACATGACCTCCTCTGGTCGAGTGTTGCTCTCAGGACTGGATGACGAGCAAATTCTGCGCCTTTACCCAGCAAACAAGAAGATCGCCGGTGCACCTGCTAGATGTCGAACCAAGGATGGCGCTTTGCTACTTAAAGAGATTCAAGAGGTCAGAAAGAAAGGTTTTGCCACTGTCATTGAAGAGTACGAACCAGGTTTGGTTGGCGCCTCGGTTCCGATCTTTGATTTCACCAATAATCTAATTGCGGCGCTAAATGTCGCCGCACCAAAGGAGAGATTTGAGAATAAGCTGAAATCCGCAGCACTTGAGATGCAGAAAGCGGCGCAAAGAATTTCGGATAAATTAAATCGAGTAGAGAGATAGCAAGCGCAATGAATCCATTTAATCTGACACCAGGAATCGTCAATCTTCGATTCGGAGTAGGCGCAATTACTCAATTACCAGAGGTTCTAAGCGCAGCAAAGTTAGAGCGTCCTTTCATAGTAACTGATAGCGGAGTGGTGCAAGCAGGTATCTTGGATAGAGTTGCCAAGACTCTCTCTGATCACAAAACGGGGGTATTTCAAGGGGTAAAACCAAACCCCACCACAGCTTTAATCGATGAAGCGGCAAAGGCTGCCCATGATTTTCAAGCAGATTGCATAATTGCTCTGGGAGGTGGATCCTCGCTTGATTCAGCGAAAGGTGTCGCCCTGGTTGCGGCAAATCCGCAATTCTCCTCAGCGCAATTTAATTACACAATCACACCCGATAAGCCTGCTTTACCAATCATCGCCATTCCAACCACAAGTGGCACCGGAAGCGAGACCAACAACTGGGGCGTGATTGATGACCCAGCAAATCATAAGAAAATTTATGTCGGGGATAGCTCTACTACTCCGATTGCTGCCATTTTGGATCCAGAATTGACTACCGGTCTACCGCCTCGGGCTACAGCGGGCACAGGTATCGATGCGATGACACATGCTATTGAATCTCTAACCTCCAAGGGGCGCACACCTATATCGGCCGCATATGCACATGAAGCGATAAAACTAATTTCAAGATCTCTTCCGATCTCAGTTAATGATGGAAAGAACTTGGATGCTCGCGGAGAGATGCTGATGGGAGCCCACCTTGCTGGGTTGGCTTTGACGCTGTCAGGGTTGGGACTAGTGCACGGAATCGCACATTCAGTATCTGCTCATGTTGGAGCGGCGCACGGCGAGGCACTGGCGGCAGTCTTATCCGAAGTAATGGAATTCAATGCTCGCCAAAGCAAGGTAAGTGAAATCTATGCCTCGGTTGCAAATGATATGAATTTAGAACGTAATGCCATGGCCGGCATCAAGGCAGTACGTGAGTTAGCAGATGTTATTGAGATTAGAAAGCCACTTAGCTTCTTTGGAGTAACGCAAGAGATGTGCGAATCTATTGCAACTATTGCGCTGGCCGATTCCGTTACCTCGAATAATCCGATCGCACCAACAAAGCCCGAGGTGCTGGAATTGCTAAAAAGCCGGCTAAATTAAGGCATTTTGGGAATAGTTGAAATTTCAACTATGTTGTAGTGTATGTGACTATGACCCGGATGCCCGCTCTATATATAGGCCATGGTGCGCCTATGCTCCTTGATGATCCGCTTTGGAGCAGGGAGTTAAAAGAGGTCGCGCAAAAACTACCTAAACCCAAAGCGATTCTTATCATCTCAGCGCATTGGGAATCCGAACCCGTAACCCTCTCATCCCCAAATCCGGCAACGCCACTGGTTTATGACTTCAGTGGATTTGCACCCAAGTACTATCAAATGACATATGAGACGCCCGATGCCAGCGAGCTTGCAGATTTAGTGACCAAATTAATGCCAGATAACGAATCCGTAGTTACCGCAAGTCGCGGATTGGATCATGGCGCATGGGTTCCGCTAAAGATCATGTACCCAGATGGCGATATTCCAGTGCTACAGATGTCGATGCCTACCTCTAATCCGGAAGGTTTACTTCAATTGGGAAAGCGCTTGCAGACCTTGCGAGACCAAGGAGTTTTGATTATCGGTTCTGGTTTCATGACACATGGTCTGCCATTCTTGCGTGACTGGCGAATCGATGCCGATGCACCAGGATGGTCTAGCGACTTTGATCTCTGGGCCAAGGAATCTCTAGCAAACGGCGATATCGAATCATTAGCCAAATTCAGGGATCTAGCTCCTGGTATGCCATATGCCCATCCAACGGTTGAGCATTTCACTCCGCTATTTGTGACTTTGGGCGCCGCTACTAACTCGGAATTGGCGCCAGAGACGCTGATTGAAGGCTATTTCATGGGGCTTTCCAAGCGCTCGATTCTGGTGGCTTGAACTAAACTCTTTGCATGTCGGCAGAGCCAAAACGAGAGATAAAGCGAAAACCTAATCGAGTCATCGAAGATCGCCAAGAGGCCTATTCGATTCTTGATGAAGGATACGTGGCGCATGTTGGTTTCGTAGATAGCGATACCAACGAGACGGTAGTGATTCCACTTGGCTATGCCCGCGATGGCGATCGAATCTTGCTACATGGTTCAACCGGATCTCGCGTTTTTATGGCGCTAAAGAGCGCAGTTCAGGTTTGTGCCACGGTAACCCTGCTCGATGGATTGGTATCTGCCCGAAGCCCATTTAATTCCTCCATGAACTATCGCTCGGTTATGATTTTTGGGAAACCTCGGGCGATAGAGGGTGAAGAGAAGATTCCAGCGTTAAAGAAAGTCTCAGAAAAATTGATTCCGGGGCTATGGGATGCAGGACGAGAGATGACTGCGAAAGAGTTTGCCCAAACAATGTTGGTTGAACTATCTCTTGCCGATATAACTGCAAAGAAACGTGCAGCGGGAGCGCTAGATGAGGCCGATGCTGAGAATAAAATTTGGGCCGGACAGATTCCTTTTGTAATTAAGTTCGGTGAGCCTATTGCGAATGAGGAGTGCGCCCAC
>CAZZLH010000029.1:0-15107 GCA_964654815.1 uncultured Actinomycetes bacterium | reverse complement strand
TAGAAACTTGGCAAATTCCAGATAAAGCGGAATTCCTAGTACTAAATTGAATGGAAAGGTAATACCAACACTTGAAGTTAGCGCAAGAGGTAAGTTGGCATTTGGAATAGCTATCGAAACCGCAGCAGGTGCAGCGATATAAGAAGCGCTTGCGGATAGCACTGCCAAAATCGCCGTGCCCCCTACAGATAAGCCAATCAAGCTACCGCCGAGCGCGCCCAGGAATCCGCCGAATATCGGAAAGGCGATACCAAAGACTATTAACGAGCCACCAACTTTCTTGATCTCACTCCAATTACTACCGGCGGTGTAGCCAAGGTGCAATAAGAAGAGGGTGAGGATGCCACTTTGCAAATCTACGAAGAATGGCTTTACCTTCTCATAACCAGTATCGCTTGTGATTAATCCAATCAAAAGGCCCCCAACCAACAAGAGCACGGTCTTTCCTAAAAATACCTCTAATAGCGTTTTTCCCCACTTGACTTGGTTTGCCACTGCACGAGAACCTAGAAAGATACCAACAATCAAACCAGGGATTTCCATAAGTGTAAGTAGCGCGGTAGCGAAACCTTCGACCGGAATCTGATTGCTCTCAATGAACAATAGCGCTGCAGAGAAAGTAACCAGAGAGGTCGAGCCGTAATGTGCAGCGATAACACCGCGATCTAATCGACTTAACTTCTTTACCGTTGACAATAAAAAGAAGGCAGCAAACGGGATGGTAATTCCTAAGGCTATTGTCATTAGCGCTGGCGCTATGAAGGAGCTCGGCGTGATTCCATGGAGCGCATGGCCACCCTTAAGGCCGATACCGAAGAGGAGGTAGATAGAGATAACCTGATAGACCGCCTCAGGTATTCGAACATCGCTCTTTAGGCGAGCGGCAAGGAAGCCGAAGATGAATACCAATACCGCGACCGAAGTCAGGTTGTTTATAGCCAGCGAGCCAGAATCCAAGAGCGACACCCCCAAGTGCAGAACAATAGCAGAAAATTATTTCAGGTCTCAAATTTCAGGTATCATGGGGCCATGGCGCGCAAAGTAAACGAGTCCAAACCTTGGACCTTTCTCTCCAATCACGGCCATGTCTTGGTGCAATTGAGCCGTAATCCAGAGTTAAAGGTCAAAGAAATTGCAGAGATTGTGGGAATTACCGAAAGAAGCGCGCAATCTATCCTCGCGGATCTTGAGAGTGAGGGCTATATAACAATCACCAGATCTGGGCGTCGAAATACTTACAAAGTAAATCAAAATCAAAAATTCCGCCATCCTTCAGAAGCCAATAAAACCATTGGGATGTTGTTAAAGATTTTTAAGTAGGTTGGCATGAGCCATCCATATATTGGTTTAAAAGTTGCGCTACCCACCAAACATAAGAAAGGCGAGGCGGTGCGCGCTGGTTTCAAAGGAATTCTCGAAATTGATTTAGTGGAAGTCGAGGTTGATACAGATCAACTCGGCACCTTCTCGGGAGAGGTCGCTCGTAGAGGTACCCCTTTGGAGACCGCAATCAGAAAAGCTGACCTTGGTGCCAAATCGAGTGGTTTGAAATATGCCATCGCATCAGAGGGAACCATCTCAAACGATGCTCAAGTACCAATACTCATCTCTGATGTTGAGGTGATGGTCTTTAAAGATTATGAAGAAGATTTAGTAATAGTTGAGAGCCACCGCTCGTTTGAGATAACCGCGGCCAGATTCGAAACTATAGATGGTAACGATATTGATCGCTTTCTAGCACAGGCTGATTTTCCAAATCACGGCATCATCGCGATGGGTGTAGACATGGAAAGAACCAGACCAATCAAAGGAATTACCAACCACCATGCGCTAACCAGCGCAATCAAAACAATACGACAGAACTCCCCAAAAGTTATCTTAGAGAATGATTTCCGCGCTCATTTCTCTCCGTCTCGAATGGCCAATATCAAAGAGACCGCAAAACGATTAGCGATGCGCATATCCGCACAATGTCCATCGTGTAATTGCCCAGGTTGGGGCGTGGTGGGTTATGAGAAAGGCGTTAATTGCCAGGCTTGTAAGCGGCTAAATCCAGATGCGCTCCACCGCGAGATTCTTGGTTGTGTGAGGTGCGACCATCGAACGACGGGAGTGATTCTTTTCGAATCCCTACCCGCCGAACGCTGTATCTGGTGTAATCCTTAAGAGATCCTAAGAGATTAAGGTACCGGCAAATATCTGCCAGGCCAGAAGCGATTTTGCGATAAATGACAAGGTTATGTAGGTGCGCTCACCTGCCAAATAATCTTTCCATCTACCAATTTGCTTGTACTGCAACCATTGCACAATCGCAAAACAGTTGAAGAGCAAAAAGAGCGAGAAGACGATGCCGTAGACAAAGCCAGGAGCCTCTTGAGTGCTGCCTGGTGAGAAGAGCAAGA
Organism: uncultured Actinomycetes bacterium; assembly: GCA_964654815.1. Classification (GTDB taxonomy): domain Bacteria; phylum Actinomycetota; class Actinomycetes; order Nanopelagicales; family Nanopelagicaceae; genus ZLKRG08. Next base: position 12,705 of record CAZZLH010000029.1, on the reverse strand, counting down.
TGAACATCGCAATCCAAGGAACAATCCCAGCGATACAGCCAAACCAGAACGGCAATAAACTGCCGGTTCCCGGCTCCTCATACTTCTCTTGTAGCCAGCCAAAGAGAATCATCGCCACATTGGCACCAGCGATGGCGATAATTCCCACAATATCCCAGACCGCGTTGAGCATCGAAATCAGAATGATCATCAATGTTGATGAGAACGAATATTCAAACCAGCGGTAGTAATTCCTTTTATTTCGCAGACCTTCGATATATCTTCCATAACCAGGGCCACTGACATAGAAATGTGCTAGCGCGCTCATGATCGAGAATGCAGCTACCGCAATTCCAACTGGCAACGAGAAGAGATCTACCTTCTCAAATTCCACTCCTGGAATCGGTGGGCCTTGTAAATAACTAATGTGTACCGGGAGTGAGAATCCATTAGACAAGGCGATAATCGCCACTGCTTGTATGGCGTGGAACACACCTGCAATCAAGTTGTAGCGCTTAAGCCCACTTGCGCGATCTGCACTTATCTCCATTGGCACTTTCGCAGCCATCATCTCTCCTTCATATCGATGCCAGTTATTTGCTAGCTCTTATTTTCCAGCTCTTATTTTCCAGCTCTTGGTGGTTCTTAGTAGGACCTAATCTTTCCAACATTTAAAGCAAGAGAGGGGAAGGCCCACCATTGGTCAAACTTAGATTTCTCACGCCGGTCTCTCGTTTTGACCTTTGCCGTAGAAATCTGCAAAATACTCCCCATCAAGGGGAGTACCCCAACTGCTAGGCACCGTCAATACGTTGTGAAAGCAACCGGTGTTTAGGTCGAAGATTTCGACGGCGGAGACCTTGTGTAGTCACTACACAAGGAGCTGTCATGAATGTATCACTCACAACCTGGGCAATCTTGCTCGGTTTTGTTTTAGCAATGTTATTGCTCGATCTCTTCCTACATCGCGGACACCAAGAGATCAAATTTAAAGAAGCTGCCATCTGGTCTGCCATTTGGGTTGGTTGTGGTCTGGCTGTCGGAGCCATCATTTGGGCGCAATATGGAAGTGAATTTGGATTGCAATATTTAAGTGGATACGTAATCGAAAAATCACTTGCAATAGATAATGTCTTTGTCTGGGGTCTGTTATTTACCGCTTTTGCCGTGCCCCGCAAATACCAACACCGCGTGCTCTTTCTTGGCGTAATCGGCGCGCTAGCGATGCGATCCGTCATGATTGTGGGCGGCGCCGCATTAATTAAAGAATTTGCCTGGGTCCTATATGTATTTGGGGTCTTCCTAATCATCACAGGCGTAAAAATGTTTATCCAAAGGAATGAGCATTTCAATTTAGAGAAATCTCGCTTCTATAGATGGCTAAGCACCAAACTTAGACTGACCAAAGAGATCAAAGATGAATCATTCACAGTAATGGTTAACGGAGTTCGATATTTCACCCCACTATTTTTGGTTCTGGTGATGGTTGAGTTTATGGATTTGGTCTTCGCAATCGACTCCATCCCAGCGATATTCGCCGTCACCGAGGAGCCATTCTTGGTCTTTGCCAGCAATGCATTAGCGATCCTGGGCCTTAGATCTATGTACTTCTTGATCGCTGACCTAATGCATAAATTCAAGTATTTAAAGGAAGGACTATCAATCATTCTTGGCTGGGTTGGAGTCAAGATGATCGTTAGCCACGCATTCTTCAAAATCCCAACCTGGTTCTCCCTAACCGTAATCACCGTAGTAATCACAATCTCAATAATTGCAAGCTTTAGAAAGGCGGATGCAAATGTTAAGTAAGATTCAAAGGACGGTCATTTACTACAAATTAAAGAGCCCAACTCACACCGATGAGGTCACCATCATAAAACTCAAGCGATGGAATCGAACCGGCAACGTGGTCGCCAATCGGACGATTAAGAAGAAGATCAGGGTCTGGTTGGCTCCCGAGATCGCTTTAGCTAAATAAAAAGCACCAATGCGGTTAAGGCTACTGCAGCAAGTACGGATTGCAGCAATAGCTTTACCGCATACTTACGATCCGCTGCCAAATCTGCATTGATCGTGATTTTGCGAGTACCGCCAACTTTCTCAAAATTGAAGACACCCATGAATCCAAAGGCCACGCAAAATTTACGCCTTGCCTGAATAAAACCCACCGAGCAAATCAGAGCTGGGATAAATAAGAGCAACTTGGTCGATGCGGCAGCGTTTGTAGCGATGAGCGTTACTGCCGAAATTAAATAAAGCAAACCACCTATATACGCAACGCGTTGGCGTTGTTTGATCTCTGATGGTCCGATATTGCAGGAGCCTGCGATGTATTCGCTCATTACAGCACCTTTCTCAATCCAACTTCAGCGTCAGCAGCGAGCTTGTCAAAAGCTTTCTTTAGAAAGGGTGCGGCAAGCTTTGCGACACCTTTAAATTTAAATCTGGCCTCATAGGTAAACCTCCGCTTGCCAGAGTGCTCCTCAATTTTCATAGTGTCGATCGCCACCAAACTCTTATTTTCGCCTCGGAGCCGAATCAAATGATTGGGTTGGAACTCGATAACTTCATAGACCAAGGAACTTTCTCGACCATTGAAGCTTGAGGTGTTGGAGTATTTGGTTCCGACCCCTCCATCACCGCTTAATTTGCTGGTGTTTACGGTATTAGGGTCCCACTCATTAGTGGTGGTGAAATCACTGAAATATTTAAATAGTTCTTCAGCCGACTTATTCGAATCCATTACTTTGGAAAGGACAATATCGCTCATGATGGGAATATAGGTCCCATGTAAGCGATTCTGCAAGGCAGCGTAACTACCTGTAAATTGGCGCCAAGTGAGCGGTAAATTGCCCGCCACAAGATGGAAAAAGAGCAAGAAGATCAAGAAGTTCAAGATGCAGCGGAAAACAGAGGCTAATTAAGTGGCGAAAGTGGCAGTGATTGGTTCGGGGGTTTCAGGACTTACCTCCGCATATCTGCTGAGAGATTTACATGAGGTCACACTCTTTGAGGCGGATAATCGATTTGGTGGCCATGCCCACACTCACGCAATAACCGAAAGTGATGGCAAGGTCATAAATGTAGATTCAGGTTTTATCGTTCACAATCTACGCACCTATCCATTTTTACTGCGGCTATTTGATGAATTGGCAATTGAGACGCAAGAGACTGAGATGAGCATGAGCATCAATTGCAAAGGTTGTGGACTGCAATATGCCGGTGGCAGGGGCGTCAAAGGGATACTGGCAAAACCAACGCGAATCTTGGATCCCAGATTCCTAAGGATGTTGCTTGAGGTGCCAAGATTCTACAAAGCGGCAGAGCGATTACTTGATGAAGATATCGAACATCAAATTACTTGGGGCGAATTTTTAAAGAGCAATAGATTTAGTACCTATTTCATTAATCACTATGCAATTCCGGTTGTCGCCTGTGTTTGGTCCGCTGGAGATGATGATGCACTCAAATACCCCGCCAGACATCTCTTTGAATTCTTGCAAAATCATGGCATGTTACAACTCGGAAACTCGCCGACCTGGAAGACGGTTGTCGGAGGTTCAAAACGTTACGTAGATGCCATAATCGCAAAAATTCCAGGTGCAAAGAGCGACACCCGAGTCCTAGCAATACGAAGATTCCCAGAGTATGTAGAGGTCACCACAAATAAAGCAGTAGAGCGCTTTGATTATGTAATCCTTGCGACCCATGCCAATGACGCACTTAAGATCTTGGTAGATGCAGATGGTGCCGAATCTCAGGCCTTAAGCGCAGTTACCTATTCAAAGAATCAAACCTGGCTCCACACCGATAGTTCGGTGTTACCCAAGTTGCCCGGGGCAAGAGCCTCATGGAATTACTTGATGCAGGGTTGTAATCAATCATCTGGCAAGGTTTTGGTCAGTTATTGGATGAATCTACTAATGCGATTAAATAGCGGTAGAGATTATGTGGTCACGCTAAATGGCCCAGAATTTGTTGATGAAAAGAAGGTTATCGCCAAGATGGATTATGAACATCCCATCTTCACTAAAGAGTCATTAGCTGCAGCAAAGTTCTTAATGAACGCAGGTGGCCCACGTCTGGCATTTGCTGGCGCGCATTTAGGTTGGGGTTTCCATGAAGATGGCGCCAGATCTGGCGTGGCAGCGGCAAATAAGTTTGGTGCGAACTGGTGAGCTTATGGTCAAATTAGTACGAGGTAAGGTGTTACATCGCAGGCGCACTCCTTTTAACCACGCTTTGAAGTTCACCAATTACATGTGGTTAATCAATCTAGAAGAGCCACTACCTAACTTCTTAGCCAAACATGTACTGGCGAAGGATCATTTCGGGGGTGAAGCAAAATCTTTGAAGGAGGCGGTTGGATTCTTTGCGCAAAGTCGTGGCGAGAGCATCCAACCATCTGATCGAATCATGATGTTAGCCAGCGCGCGCACCAATGGATATGTCTTTAACCCGCTTTCGGTCTATTGGTGTATTGATAACCAAGATCGGACCAGATGGGTAATTTTAGAGATCCATAACACCTATGGCGACCGCCATGCCCATTTGATAAAAGTAGACGAGAAAGGCAATGCGCGTTTAGCCAAAGAATTTTATGTCTCACCATTCTTTACTGTTGATGGCGACTATCAAGCTAGAGCGATATTGGATCAAGAACATGTAGCCGTTTCGGTAAATTTATATCAGAATAGCGCCTTAGTTTTTAGCGCAAGTTTTACAGGAGTTCAGTTGGAGGCAAGTATCAACAACCGCTTAGCTGCGTATTTGCGCACGCCATTCTCAACTTTGCAGGCGATGGCGCGAATTAGAGCTCACGGAATCTGGCTCTGGCTTCGGCGCTTACCCGTGGTTTCACGACCAGAGCATCCAAAACAGAGCGGGATGCTATGAATATTCGTGCTTCAGTAGCCGAACAATTGCTTCGCCGTATTGCGCCAAAGGTAGATGTGAAGGTGGTGCTACCAGATGGAGCAGTCTTGGGCCCAAATAAATCTAACCTACCCACGCTTCAGATTCATGATGATAACTTCTTCAATCGTTTGGGTAATGATTTAAAGATCGGCTTGGGCGAATCATTTATGGCCAAAGAGTGGGATGCCACTCCAGATTTAGCGCAAGCCCTAACTCCTTATGCCGAGAAGCTCTTACATATCGTCCCAGGCTGGATGCGCACCTTCCGTAAATTTTTCGAACCATTCCAACCAAAACATGAAGAGAATAACCCAGAGGGCGCTAAATCAAATATCTCACGCCACTATGACCTATCAAATGATTTATTTGCACTTTTCTTAGATGAGACTATGACCTATTCATCAGCCAACTTCGCTGACGATCAAATAACTTTCTCGAATTTAGCCAAGGCTCAGATACGAAAAATCGAAGGGATCCTTGATTTTGCTGGAGTGAAACCTGGCATGGAGATTTTAGAGATTGGTACGGGCTGGGGTCAGTTAGCAATTCAAGCGGCTTTACGTGGCGCCAAGGTGCATACCATCACATTATCTAAAGAACAGAAAGCGCTCGCAGATCAAAGAATTGCTCGTTCAGGCGTCTCCAATTTAGTCAATGTAGAGATACGGGACTACCGCGATTTAGATCGACAATACGATGCAGTGGTAAGCGTCGAAATGATCGAAGCGGTAGGTGAGAAGTATTGGCCAACCTATTTCGCTGCAATTAGCGATCATCTAAAGCCGGGCGGACGCTTTGGTTTACAAGCTATCACCATGCCGCACGATCGACTTTTGGCTTCCAAGCATGCATATACCTGGATCCATAAATATATATTCCCCGGTGGAATCATTCCTTCGCGAGAGGTAATAGATCAATTCACCAAACCAACACTTAAATTAGTCGATAGCAGAGCGCTGGGCATTGATTATGCAAATACCTTGAAGTTATGGCGTGAGAAATTCATGGAAAATCGCCAACAGGTAAGTGCGTTAGGTTTTGATGAGGAGTTCGAGAGAATGTGGCAGTACTACCTGGCTTATTCTGAGGCAGGTTTCCGCTCTGGCCATTTAAATGTCTGGCAGTTAGGTTTCATCAAACAATGAGTAACGCAGATGTTAAATGGAGTTCGCGCAAAGCTTGGATTATTGGCGCTTCATCAGGTATCGGTGCCTCAGTGGCAGACGAACTACAGAGAGTTGGTTGCCAAGTAGTTAGATCATCTCGAAGCCAAGGTGATATTTTGATTGATATCGCAGATGATGAATCGGTTAAGAATGCGGCAGAGAGTTATCAGTCAAAGTATGGCGACTTCGATTTGGTAATCGTTATGGCTGGTTTCTGGCAACGAATGTCCGCGCAAGATTTTGACTTAGCGGTATTTAAGATGCATAACAACACCAATACAGTCGGTCTGGCTAGATGTGCCTCGGTCGTGCTACCGAAAATGATTGCGCAAGATTTTGGCACCTTTGTGGGCGTCTCTTCGGTGGCAGGCTTTAGAGGCATGCCTGGTTCGTCAGGTTATGGACCGAGCAAAGCAGCGCAGTTAAACTTTCTAGAATCTTTGCGAACCGACCTCATCAAAACCAAGGTTCAGGTTAAAACCGTCTCCCCAGGCTTTGTAAAAACCCCAATGACAGCAGTAAATACTTTTCCAATGCCATTTATTATCGATGCAGATCATGCGGCGAAGTTCATTGTCAAAGGTCTAACCAAGAAATCACCAGAGATAATCTTTCCTTTACCGATGGCGATAACTATGAAATTGGCCCGATTGATTCCGCAGCGCATTTGGCCAAAGCTATTCAAACGAGGATAATGCCGACATGACACAAGCAACCCTTCATACCAATCATGGCGATATCGTCATTGAATTATTCCCAAATCACGCTCCTGAGACAGTCGCCAATTTCGTTGGTTTAGCCACCGGTGAGAAGCAGTGGACTGATCCCCGCACTGGCGCAAAGAGCAACGAAAAGCTCTATGACGGGACAGTTTTTCACCGCGTAATCTCTGGATTTATGATCCAAGGCGGAGACCCACTTGGCCAAGGTTTTGGGGGCCCAGGTTATAAATTCAAGGATGAGTTCCATCCCGAATTAACCTTCAATCGCCCATATCTATTGGCGATGGCAAATTCAGGGCCAGGCACCAATGGTTCACAATTTTTCATCACAGTCGCCCCAACCGAATGGCTAAATCGTAAGCACACTATTTTCGGTGAAGTCACCGACTCTGCAAGTCAGGCAGTGGTGGACAAGATTGCAAATGTAAAGACCGGCGCACAGGATCGTCCGGTGGATGCAGTAACAATTAACAGCGTAACCATCGCTTGATAGCTTTTCTATAAACGTGCGCCCAACAACTAGAGCCCTGATAACCGTTATTTCAGGGTTCTATTTAGCGGCGCTGATTTTCCCTGGACTACAAGAGCAGTTATTTCTAATCAATAAGGCGATTTTAAATGACGGCAATGTTCATGGCGTTGGCGTGGGTGAGTATTGGCGCATCCTGACGGTAGCGCTAACACACGGCGGCATAATGCACCTCTTTTTCAATATGTATGCCTTGTTGGTGCTAGGTAATGTCTTAGAAGGTGCGCTGGGTCGAAGAAGATTCTTGATCATCTTCTTTGTCTCTCAAATTAGCGCTTCACTCTTCTCGCTCTATTTCAATCCCGAGAATATGCCCTCGGTCGGCGCTTCAGGAGCGATTTTCGGTCTCTTTGGCGCAATGGCGATATTGCAGAGGAAGTATGGTTTTGATGCCAAATCAATTTACATTGTGATTGGCATTAATTTTGCAATTGGTTTTATTTTGCCAGGTATTGATTGGCGCGCACACCTAGGTGGATTGATTGCAGGAACTTTAGCGGCGATTGATTTAGTGCCAACGCGTCGCTAGACCAAAGCCAATCCCGATAAATCCAAAGCCAATCAACATATTCCAGGCTCCGATATTTGGAATTGGATAGCGCGTCTGCGTGACATAAAAGATCACAATCCAAAAGAGACCGATTAGAAAGCCCGCCACCATCGTAGGTGCTAGCCAACGGGGAGACTCGATTGGGCCAGAGATGGCTTCAGTATCTGGATGCTCGGATTTGTAGGCGCGAGTTTGCTGAACTTTTTTACGAAGCTTTGACTTTGGCATGAACGCAAGTTTAGCGGAATACTTCGCAGGTGCGAATTTTGGTCATCGATAACTATGACTCCTTCGTCTTTAACCTGGTGCAGTATTTGAGCCAGTTGGGCGCGGAGTGTGTTGTCGTTCGTAACGATGAAGTCCAAGTCACTGAGGCAGAGAAATTTGATGGCGTCTTGATCTCACCTGGACCGGGAGTCCCGGAAGAGGCTGGAATCTCAATGGAGTTGATTCGTTTCTGCGCCGCGAAAAATATCCCACTATTTGGTGTCTGCTTAGGCCATCAAGCAATTGCAGCGGTCTTTGGTGCAACAGTATCTAGAGCGCCGGAGTTGCTTCATGGCAAGACATCAGAGGTGCATCATCAAAAGAGTGGAGTCTTCAAAGATTTACCATCGCCACTTACTGCAACCAGATATCACTCACTAGCAGTTGAGCGGGATTCAGTTCCTGATGAGTTGGTAATTACCGGCGCTACCGAAGCTGGGATTGTTATGGGGCTGCGCCATAAGTCTTTGCCAATCGAAGGAGTCCAATTCCATCCAGAATCGGTACTCACTGAGTTTGGCCATGCCATGTTAGCTAATTGGTTGGCAGAGTGCGGCGATAAAGATGCACCTAAGCGCGCAGTTGGCTTATCCCCGGTTGTGAATAAGAAATAAAAAGTTATCTACTGTCTGTTGATGGTGACAGTTACTCGAGAACCAATCTGTTGTTGCGAACCTGGGTCTGGCGCTTGAGCGAGAACAATTCCCATGGGCTGGTTGGCGTCGTAAGAATAAATTTCCACCATTAAGAATCCCGCTTGGGTAAGCGTAGTGCGGGCCTGTATTGCGCTTTGTCCAACTAGATTTGGTACCGCGATATTGCCATTTGCAATCTGTAATGTGACACCTGAGCCGGCTTGAATAGTCGAACCACCAACTGGATCTACAGATAACACTGTGCCGATGGGTTTATCACTTGGTACGGCATCAATTGCCGCGACATTTAAGCCAACTGCAGTAAGCGCATCGCGGGCATCGCTAAGTGACATCCCAACCAAATCTAACGGGATGACAGTTGCGCCTGGCCCATCGCTAATAGTTATCGTAACGACGCTGCCACGATCAGCCCGCGAGGTCGCCAAAGGATTCTGTGAGGCTACTCGGTCAATTGGAATCTTTGAATCATGCGCGCGATTGATTACCACTTTAAATGCGCTTAATTGCGCCGAGGCATCAGCTTCAGTCAAACCAACCACATTTGGCACCTCGATACCAGTGACTACGGTGCGGGAGGTGATTGTGTAACCACCCACGCCAATCAATCCCAACGCCAATATGCCGGCCACGATCTGCCAAACACGGCTCTTCTTTTTCTTGGTCCGAACAATCTCAGTGGTGATGGTATGACCTGACTTGATTCTATGGAGATCAGCCAACATGGAGTTGGCATCTTGGTAGCGATTAGCGGGATCTTTCGCCATCACTACCGATAAGAAGTGGTCGAATTGCGGGTTGAGCTGCGGGTTTATCTTGCTGGGTGGAATCAAATCACCAGAGACATGCTGAAATGCGATCGATACAGGCGTATCACCAATAAAAGGTGGTCGCCCAGTAATCATTTCATAGAGCACACAACCAACCGAGTAGAGATCGCTTCGGTTATCTGCGACCTCACCACTTGCTTGTTCGGGGGAGAGATATTGCGCAGTACCAACTACATTCCAAGTTGCAGTCATTGTGGCGCTAACGTCATCAAGCGCTCTGGCAATGCCAAAATCCATCACCTTAACATCTCCGTTATCGGTGATCATGATGTTTCCTGGTTTGATATCACGATGCACAATGCCATTTGCATGTGAATAGGCCAGCGCTTGCAATATTCCTTCGGTGATGTGTATTGCGGTCTTACTATCAATCGGACCATTGATTAAGTCGCGAAGTGTCTTTCCTTGCACCAATTCCATCACTATGTAAGGCGCAGGCTCTTCGCCGCTGTCGTAAACTGCAACAATTCCAGGATGGCTTAGCCCAGCTGCAGCAAGAGCCTCTTTTCTAAATCGAGTCACAAAGGTCTGTTCACGATTTAAATCGCTGCGCAGAACTTTGACCGCGACTTCACGATTTAAACGGAGATCTTTCGCCACAAAGACATCGGACATTCCGCCGGCGCCGATCAAGGCGCCAATCTCATAGCGCTCGCCGAAGAGCTTCATTTTGCCGCCCCCAAGAATTCCGTGGCGGTATCGCCATCGCCGATTTCGGCGACCACAATGGTTACGTTATCTGGCGCACCACGTTCGTAGGTCAAGGTAATTAAATTACCGAGGATCTCACTCTGATTTGAGTTTTTTAGCGCCTCTTGAATCTCCGAGTTAGACACCACATTGTTTAAGCCATCACTACAAAGTAGGAATTTATCTCCAGGTTTCGCCTCATAGGAGATTAAAAGTGGCGTGATGTTGCCTTGACCCATAAATACATTGGTAAGCACGGATCTTTGCGGGTGGCTGGCAGCTTCGGATTCAGAGATTGCGCCTGAGTCGATCAACTCTTGCACCACAGAGTGGTCCTTAGTGAGTTGAGTTAGTTCCTTGCCGCGCAATCTATATGCCCGAGAATCGCCGGCATGTAGTACATAAGCTTGATTTCGATAGAGCGCTATTGCAGTCAATGTGGTGCCCATACCCGTCAAACGATCATTCTCTGCTTGAGTTTCGGCAATCTCATTATCAACATCCAATAAAGCTGAAAGGAGGAAATCTTCCAAGGATTCTGGATCCATCTCATCGTTATTTAAAAATGGCAGAGTTTGCGCCAAAGTTGTGATTGCGACCTTTGATGCAACTTCACCACCAGCATGACCGCCCATACCATCAGCAACTGCAATCAGCACACCATTTATTAATGCCGAATCTTCATTTCCGGTTCGGTGTAGACCAACTTCGCTACGTCCGGTAGCAGTAAAACGTCGGCTCATGCGCCTTAGCCTACGGGTAGAATTCGCAGGTGAGTAAGTATGCCTATCTCGGTCCAGTTGGTACCTTCACTGAAGCTGCCCTGCAAACCATAACTGGCGATAAAGACCAATTACTTGCCTGCTCAAATGTCACTGCGGCTTTAGACCAAGTTCGAAATGGCACAGCAGACTTTGCGCTGGTACCCATTGAGAATTCAGTCGAGGGAGTGGTCGCCCGAACATTGGATGAGTTAGCAATCGGCGAACCCTTAATAATCGTCAATGAAGTGCTGCTGCCAGTGACTTTCGCTTTACTAGTGCGCGATGGCAATGGCGAGATAAAGCGAATCGGAACCCATCCCCACGCAGAATCACAATGCCGTAAATTCATCGCAGCAAATTACCCAAATGCCGAAATCGTAACTACCAATTCAACTGCCGCAGCTGCTCAGGCGCTCTCCAATGGTGAATTTGATGCGGCAATCGCCGCGGAAGTTGCTGCCGCGCATTATGGGCTCAAGGTGGTCAATAACAATATTGGTGATGCAGATTCCGCCGTGACTCGATTCGTCCTAGTATCCAAACCGGGAGAGCTGCCAAAACCAACTGGCTTTGATCGAACTTCACTTGCGGCATTCATCGGTATTGACCACGCAGGTGCGTTACTTGAAGTCCTTACCGAGTTTGCGATGCGCGGGGTAAATCTAACTTTTATCCAATCGCGTCCAACTGGTCGCGAGCTGGGCCATTACCACTTCATTATTGATGCCGAGGGCCATGTAAATGATGCTCGAGTCGGAGATGCACTTACCGGCCTTCGTCGCATCTGTGAGGATGTGCGTTTTCTGGGTTCTTACCCACGCGCCGATAAAGTTGCACCAACTACAACTGCTTCAACCAGTGATGCGGCATTTAAAGATTCCAACGATTGGTTAGCAGAGGTCAGAAAGGGGCGCGCCACATGATTGATATCAAGTTAATCCGTGAAAATCCGGAGCTAGTGAAATCATCCCAACGTGGCCGCGGCGAAGATGAGGCAATTGTCGATCGCTTACTTGAGTTGGATACCAAACGTCGCGATGCCATAGCCACCTTTGAGGCGCTACGGGCAGAGCAGAACCAACTATCTAAATCAGTCGGTAGCGCAAAAGGCGATGAAAAGAGCGCGCTACTAGAGAAGGCAAAAGGGTTAGCGACAAAGGTAAAAGAGGCAGATAGCAAGCGAGCTGAAATAGAAGCTCAGACCAATGAGGTCGCCAAACAACTCTCAAACATTTTAGATCCCGAAGCGCCAATCGGTGGCGAGGCAGATTTCAAGGTAATCGAACATGTGGGTGAACCTAGAAAATTTGATTTCGAACCGAGAGATCACGTCGAACTTGGCAAATTACTTGGCGCGATTGATACCGAACGTGGCGCAAAGGTCGCAGGCGCTCGCAGCTACTACCTAACTGGCCCAGGTGCGATGTTGGAGTTGGCTCTAGTTAATTATGCGATTGCCCAAGCAACCAAAGCGGGATTCATTCCAGTGATTCCACCAGTTTTGGTTAATCCACCTGCGATGGAGGGAACGGGATTCCTAGGCCAGGCAGCCGAAAATGTTTACCACATTGAGAAAGATGATGTTTATTTAGTAGGTACCTCTGAAGTGCCACTTGCGGCGTATCACATGGACGAAAC
>CAZZLH010000028.1:5183-16656 GCA_964654815.1 uncultured Actinomycetes bacterium | reverse complement strand
TTGCCGGTACAAAAAAAGATGCCCTTATAGCAGCGCTAGTTGCTGATGAGACCAAGCAAATTGATGCTGCTGTGACTGCTGGAAAATTGACCGCAGCTCAAGCAGCCACTTTGAAAGCTAACTTAACTGCGCATGTCACTGAAGAGGTTAACGAAACCGGGTTCAGAGGTGGCAGAGGCGGCGATAGGGATGGAATGGATGGACACATGGATGGCAAAGGTCGCCATGGTCATGATCGCGACGGAATGAGAGGCCAAGGCCCAAAGCCCACCACCACCACTTCTTCTAATACAGCAAATTAAATGTAAGCACTCCTCCTTAGGAAAGAGCCCGTCGCAATAATTGCGGCGGGCTTTCTCATGGCAATATTGAGCCATGCGAATTCACATCGGAGCAGATCATGCAGGTTTGGAATTAAAAAGCGCCTTAATAGACCACTTCACCGCACAAGGCCATGAAGTAAAAGATCACGGCCCATATACCTATGACGCGCTTGATGACTACCCAGATTTTTGCATTCCGGCAGCCGAAGCGGTTGTAAAGGATCCTGGCTCACTCGGGATTGTGATTGGTGGTTCTGGTAATGGTGAACAAATATCGGCAAATAAAGTAAAAGGTGTTCGCGCCGCTCTAGCATGGAGCGTTGAGACCGCAAAATTAGCCAAGCAGCACAACAATGCAAATGTTGTGGCAATTGGCGGACGTATGCATTCAATTGATGAGTGCAAGGTCATCTTGGATGCCTTTATCGCAGAACCTTTCAGCAACGATGAGCGACATATCCGTCGAATCGACAAAATATCTAAGTACGAGAATTAGCCAGAACTATTTGCGCTTCAAATAACGCAGATCAGTTACTCGATGGTTCTTATTTAAACCTTGCCCCTCAAATCTAGTTAAAGGCCGCCATGAGGGCCTTGTTACTGCTCCACCTTCGAAATCCGGTACCGATTCAAATGATTTCTGAACAAACTCGGCATAAGGCACCCAATCGGTAGCTACATGAATGAAGCCACCAGCTTTAATCTTTGGTGCAAGCAATCTTATAAATTCCGGAGTAATCAATCGCCGTTTAATGTGGCGATGTTTTGGCCAGGGATCTGGAAAGAATATATGTACCCCATCCAGTGATTCATTCGACAATTGTTGGTTAATCACATCAATCACATCGTGGTGCAGGATGCGCACATTGTCTGAGTTATCTGATGCCAAACTCGCACATAACTTTCCGACACCGGGTCGGTGCACCTCTACACCAAGGAATGCGGTCTCCGGAAAGGCCTTCGCTAATTCCGCCGTGGCCTCACCCATTCCAAAACCAATCTCCAGAATTCGAACCTTCTGATTTGGAAAAATCTCGTCAAGATCTAATGGCACATCATTAGGTAGCCCATACCTCTGCCAATGCGCCGAGAGGGCCGCTTCCTGCGCTTCAGTGATGCGATTACCCCGCAAGCGATAGGTCAGAATCCGGTCGCGTTGCATTGGGCAACGCTTTCATATTGGATAGCACCATAACAAATTAGGCGATAACCAAATCCACATTAACCAGCCAAATAGGAGTTCTCGTGCCAGGTATAAATCTGACCAGCATTGAAGCCGCTGAGCGTTCAGCCATTCTCAAAATCGATAATTACAAAGTCGATCTAGACCTGACAACAGGAGATGAGACCTTCAACAGCAAGGCAGTAATCACATTTAGCGCAACCCCTGGTAGTGAAACCTTTATAGATGCCATATCAAAGCGCATCATCAACGCCACTTTAAATGGCCAAGCAGTAGATGTCTCAAATTACGATGGTGAATCAGTCTTCTTAAAGAACTTGGCTGCAAATAATGAATTGGTTATCGAGATGGAAGCGGTCTACTCAAAGACCGGAGAAGGTCTGCATCGCTTTGTAGATCCAGCAGATGGTGAGGTCTACCTCTACTCGCAACACCAAGCCAATGATTGCCGACGCACCTTCGCCTCTTTCGATCAACCAGATTTAAAGGCGACCTATGAATTTTCCGTCATCGCGCCGGCCAAATGGGAGGTAATCTCAAATAGCCCAGTAATCGAACGTAAGGATCTCGGAAATGGAAAGCATCACTGGACCTACAAGAAAACTCAGCGCTTCTCAACCTACCTAACCTGTTTCGTCGCTGGTCCTTATCACTTTGTCACTGACGAATTCAAAGGCGAGAAGACCATTCCATTAGCGATCTATTGCCGCAAATCTTTGGCAGAGTTCCTAGATCACGAGGAGTTCTTCTTACTTACCAAGCAGGGTTTTGCCTTTTACGAGAAAGAGTTCGGCCTACCTTATCCATTCGAAAAATACGATCAATTATGCGTAGCAGAGTTCAATCACGGAGCCATGGAGAATGTCGGTTGTGTGACTTTCCGCGAAGACTTGGTCATCTATCGCTCCAAAGTTACCGAACAGCTCTATAACTGGCGTGCCAATGTTATTCTGCATGAAATGGCGCATATGTGGTTTGGTGATTTAGTCACCATGAAATGGTGGAATGACACTTGGCTCAATGAATCATTTGCTGAGTGGGCTGCTTATTACACCTCTTCAAATGCCACCAAATACACCAACTCTTGGACTGAATTCACCGGTGCACGTAAAAACTGGGCCTATCGTCAAGATCAACTTTCATCTACCCACCCAATCGCGGTTGATATGAAGAATATGGAAGAGGTGCGCACCAATTTTGATGGCATCACCTACGCCAAGGGCGCCTCAGTCTTACAACAACTTGTGGCTCACGTAGGTAAGGAGAATTTCTTCGCCGGTCTACGCAAGTATTTCGCTAAGCATGCTTACAGCAATACAGAACTAAAGGATCTGCTTGTGGAGCTAGAGGCTACCTCGGGTCGAGATCTAACCGCTTGGACTAAGACTTGGTTACAAACAGCTGGCGTAAATACCTTTAGACCTGACTTAAAGATTATTGATGGCAAGTACAGTGAAGTTGCGGTAATCCAAGAAGCACCGTTGGTCCCAGAAGGTTCCAAAGAACTTCGTCCACACCGTATGGCGGTTGGTCTTTATGATGTTAAAGATGGCAAGTTGGTGAGAAGAAAGAGCGTGGAATTAGATGTATCTGGCGCTCGCACAGTTGTTGAAGGACTTGCTGGGGAATCCGTAGCTGATCTCCTGCTGATCAATGATCATGATTTAACCTACGGAAAGATTCGTTTCGATCAAAAATCAGTTGAAACCCTAAAGCTCCATTTAGGCGACATCATCGATTCTCTTACTCGTGCACTCTGCTGGTCTGCCGCTTGGGATATGCACCGCGACGGGGAGCTATCAGCTACTGACTACACCGAGATTGTCTTAAATGCGCTAGGTAAAGAGAGCGAAGCATCGGTTATAAGCGCTCAACTTCTTAATCTTGAAACTGCAGTTGAGGTGTACTCAGCCCCCAAGAACCGTGATGCGCTTCGAGCTAAAAAATCTGCAGGTCTACACCGGTTGGCATTGGCTGCAAAACCTGGCAGCGACGAGCAGCTTGCGCTAGTTAAAGGTTTCGCTGATGGAGCGAGCAGGGAAGATGCTCCCAAGGTAAAAGAATTCCTCGATGGCAAATTAGCGGGGCTAACAGTCGATGCTGAAATGCGTTGGGCGCTAGTCAAATCTCTCACTGAGCGAGGGCTATTTGGTGGTAAAGAGATTGAATTGGAGCAAGAGCGTGATAACACCGCAGATGGTGCGCGCCATGCCGCTGAGGCCAGAGCGCTAATTGCTACTTCAGAGAATAAAGCTGAGGTTTGGCAGATGCTTACCACCACAAAACTCTCCAATCACATCCAATTGCATGTGCTTATCGGGGGTAATGCGATATTGCAACAAGATCTTTGGGCGCCATATGTTGATAAGTACTTCGAAGTAGTCAAGAAGATATGGGATGAGAATTCATATGAAATAGGCGTTCAATTCGCAAACTACGCCTTCCCTCGTTTCTCGCCCTCCTCAGAGAATTTAGCTAAAGCCGAAAGATGGTTAGCCGCTAATCCAGGTGCCTCAGATGGAGTAAAGCGCGCCGTGATCGAGGGCAGAGATGCCATGAAGCGTGCGCTCAAGGCGCAAGCTGCGGATCAGTAATCGATCTTCTCTACTACTGATTTGCGCTTATCACGCTTAACAGTCGTGGCATATGCCAGAGCACTGATCACCAGAAATAGCGCAATCGGTGTAACCACAAAGTAAAGAAAAGTCTCGGTTGCACTTAAAGGCGGACCTGGAACCATGCCAGGTTCTAAAGTGGTGAGCAGAAAATTCATGAAGTGAAGTTTAGGCAGATGCCGTGGCAACGCCAAATGGCTCGAGATATGGAATCCACTCTGCCTCTGCACGTGTGGCACCTAACACACGCCATGCAGATCCCATCGGCTCGCGAGGAAGATGGCGAAGTCTCCAACCCAATTCTTTAAGTGGCTTATCTGCCTTTAGATGATTGCAGCGATGACATGCGCTAACCACATTCTCCCAAGTATGTGAACCACCACGACTCCTTGGAATCACATGATCTATAGAAGTTGCTGGTGCCGAACAATAAACGCAACGTCCACCATCGCGAGCAAAGATTGCGCGACGTGAAAGTGGCACCGCGTGGCGATATGGGATTCTTACAAATTTGTTTAATTTGATAACTGCGGGAATCGCAATCTGTCCACTAGTAAAGCGCAGAATCTGATTTGAATTCTCGACTACCGTGGCGCGTTCGTTTAGGACCAAAATGAGCGCGCGACGATCACTGACTACACCTAGTGGTTCGTATGTTGCATTGAGCACGAGTGCTCTAGACATATCCGCTCCCGTCCAGCGCATGGCTTGCGCTGATTCGCAAATCCTGCCTTAACTTTCGCTTCTTTGTTGGCATTTACGGGTAACAATTTGGGAAATTTCTACCGGTGATTTGGCGCATCTATGGGTAGATTTAAGCGCATGGAAAGCTTCTGGAGTTGGTTTAACGGCGCTCCGCTTCGAGTCTTGGTGATCTTGGTCGCCGCCATCGCAACGCAGCAGCTGGGCCGAAGGGCCATTCGAAAGATTGTGGACCGCATATCTCGTGCCGACCTCATTCCTGGCCCGCGCAATTTGGCCAATCGACAGGCTGAACGAGCAAAGACCTTGGGCACGGTTCTCACCAGCACGCTAAATGGTGCGGTCTGGTTGATAGCGGTCTTCATGTTGCTAGGTGAGTTCGGTTTAAATCTTGGACCGCTGATCGCATCGGCCGGAGTAATTGGCGTAGCTCTAGGTTTGGGCGCCCAAACCATCGTGCGCGATGTGCTCTCTGGAATTTTGATGTTGATTGAAGATCAATATGGCGTGGGAGATCAAGTAGATGTGCTTGAGGTAAGTGGCAGAGTCGAGAAGGTCGGACTTCGTATCACAGCGATTCGTAGTGATGATGGCACCGTTTGGTACTTAAGAAATGGTGAAATCCTAAAGGTCGGAAATAAATCTCAATCAGCTTGATTCACTAGGGAGTTAGCTGCAAGTTCCAAGTAATTCCAAAGCTCTGCACGATGTGCACTCTCCATCTCAATTGAATCTAACGCCTTACCCATAGCATTTAGCCAGGCCTCTTTTGCTCTCGAGTCTATGAAGAATTGGTTGTGGCGCATGCGAAGTCTTGGATGTCCGCGTAATTCTGAGTAGGTGGTTGGCCCACCCCAATATTGCTCTAAAAATAATTGAAGCCGCTCGGCAGCAGCGCGCAAATCGCTATCGGGATACATAGGTCGCAAGATTGGATCCACCGCAACTTGAGCATAGAACGCACTGGTCAATTCGACAAAGAAGTCAGTGCCTCCGACTTCCTCCCAAAAAGTACTCATTGCGACGTTAAATGTTCCTTAACTCTTCAAAAGTTCTGCCTCGTGCGATAAATAATACGGCGGCAGCTGCTACCAAACATAAGACGCCACCGATATAGAACGAGAGGGCATAATCGCCCAACTTAACTCTAAGTACTGCGGCACCAAATGCCGCAACTGATGCGCCAATTTGGTGCCCGGTAAAGACCCAGCCATAAACCACGGTTCCGTACTTTGGCCCAAGTACCGTGCGACATAACGCAATTGTTGGCGGCACAGTTGCAACCCAATCCAAACCATAGAAGATTACAAAAACCAGAGTTGAAGGATGAACTGTCGCAAAGAGAATCGAAGGCAGAATCATCAAAGATAGGCCACGGAATCCATAATAGAAAAAGAGCAGTTTGCGTGGATCAATTCGATCGGTTAGATAACCAGAGGCCAAGGTTCCGACCACATCAAAGACCCCAATAACTGCAAGTAGAGATGCCGCAACAACTTCGCCCATGCCATGATCATGTGCCGCAGGGATGAAGTGGGTTCCGATTAGGCCATTGGTAGTTAGACCGCAGACAAAGAAGGTGCCAAACAAGAACCAGTAATCTTTTATCTTTACGCTGCGCTTTAAGGCATCAATCGCATTTCTCGCCGCTGCGCCAGTTAATCGTTCTGGTTCCTGCCAATCATCTGGCGCGCCATATGGTTTTGCGCCAATCGCCTTTGGGTCCTCATTTAATCCCCACCAAATCAGTGGGATCACCAGTGCTGCTCCCAGAGCTATCGTGATGGAGACGCTCTTCCACCCCACATTAATGGCGAGCGAAGATAGCGCAGGTAAGAAAATTAATTGTCCGGTTGCGGCGGCAGCAGTCAAAGCTCCCGTAACCAAACCGCGTCGCTGCAAGAACCAACGGCTGGCAATAGTTGCGGCAAATACAAGTGCCATTGATCCGGTTCCAATACCAACCACTACGCCCCATAACAGGACCAAGTGCCAAGGTTGACTCATAAAAATAGTGAGGAAGGCGCCGATACTTACCGCTGTTAATGCGCTCATTACAACCTTGCGCACCGAGAATCGCTCCATCAATGCTGCAGCAAAAGGCGCAGTCAATCCATAAAGCAAAATATTCACTGAAACTGCTAAAGCAATTTGATCTCTACCCCAGCCAAAAGCCTCCTCTAGCGGCACAATCAATACCGAGGGTGCAGAGCGATAACCAGCAGATGCAACGAGAGTTAGCCAGGTTACTGCTGCCGCTATCCAAGCAGGGTGAATTCTTCGTGTACTTACTTGGTTAGACAATTTTTAACACTAACTTAGCCGTAACCAGACCGCAGTATCGGTCGGAATACTTTCGCCATTTAATGGTGCAGATGAAATTAGAACCTCTGAACCATGCGGAATCGCAGCTTCAGCTGCGCCAAAGTTGACGAAGCAGGCAAACTTTCCGGGACGCTCAAAGGCAATTACTTGATCGTTGACATCAATCCAATTCATCTCGCCATCGCCAAGACCTGGTTCGTTTTTTCTAATCTGCAACGCGCGCTTGACCATCTCAAACATGGAACCGGGGACGCCTTGTTGGGTATCAACCGCGCGTTCACCCCAGCCAGGTGATTGTGGTAGCCACGCTTTATCGGTCGATAGATTCTTTTCATTGGAAAAACCATGCGCACCAGCTGAATCTTTACTCCAAGGAAGAGGCACACGGCAACCATCTCGACCGCGATCTGTATGTCCAGACATCTTCCAAATTGGATCTTCCAATCGATTCTCCGGTATGTCGCGTACTTCAAATAAACCTAACTCTTCGCCCTGATAAATATAGGCACCGCCAGGTAGCGCCAACTCCAGCAAAGTCGCAGCGCGAGCGCGCTTTAACGCCCGCTCCTTATTTAACTTTTTGGGATCGCCATATTTCTCAAGGCCCTTTCCCTTATTTTGCAGACCAAGGTCGAGCCGATCTGTCTTTCGAACCACATCATGGTTCTCCCAAACCCAAGATGGTGGTGCGCCCACATTCACCACTTCAGTCATTGATTGATCGATAATCTTTTTTAGAGATTTCGCCTCCCATTTGGCAGTGAGAAATGAGAAATTGAAGGATTGATGTAACTCATCAGGGCGTACATACATGGCGATACGTTGATCAGTTGGCGCCCAAGCCTCTGAAACCAACATCGGCTCATGCTTGTAAGTATCAGTGATCTTTCGCCAATCACGATGAATGTTATGGACCTCTTCCTGGTCCCAATATGGCCGGTAGTGGCGATCTAACAACTCTGCTGAGGCGTAATCGACATCAGGTAGCCCTGACTCTTTCCACATTCCATGTGCCACGTCGATTCTAAATCCATCAAATCCCATGTCCAACCAGAATCTAAAGATTTCACGGAAGTGCTCCCAAACCTCTTGGTTCTCCCAATTTAAATCTGGCTGTTCGACTGCGAATAGATGCAAGTACCACTGCCCCGGTTTGCCATCTTTCTCAGTGATGCGGTGCCAAGCAGGTCCACCAAATACCGCCTCCCAATTATTCGGCGGCAAATCTCCATTTGGGCCTTTGCCATCTCTAAAAATGTATCTGGCTCGCGCTTTAGAACCTGGTTCGGAGTTCAAAGCCTCCTGGAACCACTTATGTTGATCCGAAGTGTGATTTGGTACCAAATCCAAAATGACTCGAATACCCAATTGATGTGCTTCATTGATAAGCGCTTTGGCATCGTCCAAATTTCCATAATCTGGATTAATTGCCATGTAATCGGCAACATCGTAACCATGATCTTTTTGTGGTGAGGCAAACCAAGGATTGATCCAAATGCAATCTACGCCTAAGTCTTTTATATAAGGCAGTCTTGAGCGGATGCCATTGATATCACCGATGCCATCGCCATTTGAATCCGCGAATGAGCGAATGTAGATCTGGTAAGTCACTGCATCTCGCCACCAAGATCGCGCTTCACGAGATGGCAGGACAGGTAAGTTGTTTGGCATGTTCTACTTGCAGATTCCTTCCGGTGTTTTAGCCCTCTAGATACTGGCTTAAGTACTCGCGCTCGTAATCACGAAGCGCCCGGGATTTCTCGGTTTCCATGTCAACGCCGACCTGGACCGTCTTTCCTCTAGCCCTGAGCGTACCTTCCTGATACATCTCATAGACCATTACAAATGATGAGTTGCCGATTTTTTCGATGTAAATCTCAACATCTAATACATTTCCGGTTTCGTGGATCGGCGATAGGAAATCCACTTCGGCTCTTGCGACCACCATGTCATGAAGTAGCGCTTGCTCACCTTTTGCCATTCGAGAGAACCAAGTGAAATTAGCTCTCGCTTCCTGCATGAAGACTAGGTATGCCGCGTTATTGACGTGTCTAAAGGCATCAAGATCTGCCCAACGAATTTGCAATTGGCATTTATGGCGCATCAACGTGTCAACTTTCTATACGTGACTCGGTGTGGTCTAGATGCTTCTGGGCCAAGGCGTTCGATCTTATTCTTCTCATAACTTTCGAAGTTACCTTCATACCAGAACCACTTTGATTCGCCTTCGTAAGCCAAGATATGAGTAGCCACACGATCCAAGAACCAGCGATCGTGCGAGATAACTACGGCACATCCAGGGAATTCTAAGAGCGCATTTTCTAGTGAACCCAAAGTCTCAACATCCAAGTCATTGGTTGGCTCGTCCAACAATAAGAGATTGCCACCTTGCTTTAGTGTCAAAGCGAGATTCAAACGATTTCGCTCTCCGCCAGATAGGACTCCCGCTGGTTTTTGCTGATCCGGTCCTTTAAAGCCAAAGGCTGAGACATATGCTCGGGAGGGCATTTCAACCTGTCCCACTTTGATGAAATCTAAACCGTCAGAGACAACTTCCCAGAGAGATTTCTTGGCATCGATTCCACCACGCGACTGATCTACATAAGAGATTCGAACAGTTTCGCCAACTTTTACGCTACCGGAGTCAGGTTGCTCCATCCCCATCAACATCTTAAATAGCGTGGTCTTTCCTGCGCCATTTGGTCCAATCACGCCGACGATGCCATTTCGTGGCAGAGTAAATGAGAGATCATCGAATAACAAGCGATCGCCAAAGCCTTTGGAGAGATGTTCGACTTCGACCACAACATTGCCAAGTCTTGGTCCTGGTGGAATCTGTATCTCCTCAAAATCTAATTTACGCATCTTGTCTGCTTCGGCTGCCATCTCTTCATATCTGGCAAGACGAGCCTTTGACTTTGCCTGGCGACCTTTTGCATTCTGGCGCACCCATTCAAGCTCCTCAGACAATCGCTTAGCCCGTTTGGCATCTTTCTGTCCTTCGATCTTAAGACGAGTTGCTTTGGTCTCTAGATAGGTTGAGTAGTTACCTTCGTATGGATAAGCGCGACCACGATCTAATTCCAAAATCCACTGCGCAACATTGTCCAAGAAGTAACGATCGTGGGTAATTGCCACAACAGTTCCTGGATATTTTGAGAGGTGCTGCTCTAGCCACAACACCGACTCCGCATCTAGGTGGTTTGTTGGCTCATCCAGCAATAATAAATCTGGTTGTTGCAAAAGCAGTTTGCAAAGTGCAACGCGACGCCTCTCGCCTCCGGAGAGAACCTTCACATCTGCATCGGCCGGTGGGCAACGAAGTGCATCCATGGCCTGCTCTAATTGGGAATCGAGATCCCATGCGTTTCGATGATCTAACTGCTCTTGCAAATTTCCCATCTCTGACAACAACTTGTCATAGTCCGCGTCAGGGTTGGCCATCTCTGCGCTGATTTCATTGAAACGATTTAGCATTCCAATTGTCTCGGCGACACCTTCTTGCACATTCTCCAAGACATTCTTCTCTTCGTTTAGCGGTGGCTCCTGCAACAAGATGCCAACTGTGTAACCTGGAGTGAGAAAGGCTTCGCCATTTGAGGGTTGTTGCAATCCAGCCATGATTTGCAAGACCGTTGATTTTCCTGCGCCATTGGGACCGACCACGCCGATCTTTGCTCCGGGAAGAAACATCAAGGTGACATCATCCAAGATGACCTTGTCGCCATGCGCCTTGCGCGCCTTTTTCATCGTATAAATGAACTCAGCCATAAGCGGAAACTTTAATCTATATAGTCAGTAGAATTCGCATCGTACAAATCACGTGCGCCTGTAGCTCAGTCGGATAGAGCGTGGGACTTCTAAGCCCAGCGTCGCAGGTTCGATTCCTGCCAGGCGCGCAAAAAACCCAGTACCTGGTGCTTTAGACCGGCACTGGGTTTTTCACTCTCTAACTCGGTTCAATCTATAACCGAGTTAGATCATTGAAGCCTCTTAAATCAAGCTCCTAGTTTTGCTAATTGACGGCTCACGATCTGGCCGAACTTGGTATTCGCATCGAGCGAAGCAAATCCCAAAGTTGGATTAAGACCCGGGCACTTGAAGGCATGGAATTCGAGAGTTTCCTTGACCGCCTTCGCCTTTGCCGCATCGCCATACTTGGTTGAGACCAAAGCATAGGTAGTGGCAGTGATTGGATAGGCATCTGCATCCTTTGTTAAGTAATCAAAGGTCAATAGCCCAGTGGTCTCATCGATCTTCGCTACGCCACCTGCAGCAGCTGCTGAATCTGAATTAGGTGTGATCGCATTTCCAGCCTGATTGAT
>CAZZLH010000028.1:0-5083 GCA_964654815.1 uncultured Actinomycetes bacterium | reverse complement strand
AGATTTGGCATGGTGCGTCGCTGTGGAGTTGCTTGGGTACGAAGCACGATTGGCTGACCTTTGGCATCTTTGGCAACTTTGCCAGAGGCATCCTTCTTGTAAATGATGGTTGTGATGGTGCGGTTGTTATCCGCAACAATTGCAGGATCATTCCACTTACTGATCTTTCCAGAGAGAATTCCCGCCAATGTATCGGTAGAAAGTGTCACTGGCTTGTTGGAACCAGGGAGGTTGGTCAAAATCGCAACAGGCCAGAGCACCGTTGGCACATGGATTTCATTAGGAATCATCGGTGAATGGGCTGAATCAGAGAAGGCAAAGTCGACTGTGCCATTTGCAAAGGCGGTCTTACCCGCACCCGATCCAACTGAGCCATAGCTAAATGAATGGCCAGTTCCTTTTTGATAATCCACCTTGCACTTATCAATCAAACCCGCAACAGAGGAAGCGCCGGAGACTTTTAGCTCCAAGGCATTGGCAGCAGGGATAAATATCATCGAAAAAGCAGTGCCTATCACTGCGATCTTCTTGAATGCGTTTTTCATTTTTACCTTTCGGATAGTTTGTTCAATAGGAGAACGAGAGAAATCTATTTCTTATGCCTAACTACAACTGATATGGCGCTTAATTTGCGGACAACTCAAAGTGAATTTTGGGTTAACCAAATCGGCCCGAGACATAGTCCTCGGTGCGCTGATCCTTTGGGCGAGAGAAGATTTCAGCGGTAGTGCCGACTTCAACCATCTGGCCAGGACCACCATCAGTTAAGAAGAAGGCGGTGTAATCCGAAATACGTGAGGCTTGTTGCATATTGTGCGTAACAATGACGATCGTCATACTCTTTGCCAACTCTTTAATGGTGTCCTCGATACGAAGAGTCGAACCGGGATCTAGCGCAGAGCAGGGCTCGTCCATCAAAAGCACTTTGGGCTTGACCGCTAGAGATCTAGCTATACAAAGTCTCTGTTGTTGGCCACCCGATAAGCCGCCGGCATGGGCGCCTAATCGGTCCTTAACCTCTTTCCATAGCCCTGCACGAACCAAGCACTCTTCAAGTAAGTCATCTTTATTCTCGACCTTAAGTTGTGCCAATTTGATTCCAGAGAGCACGTTTTCGCCGATAGTCATGGATGGAAATGGATTCGGTTTTTGAAAGACCATTCCGATCTGTAGGCGAATCTTGGTTACATCAATTCCCTTTTCGTAGATATCTTTTCCGTTAAGAAGGACTTCACCCGCCATTGCCGCACCAGGGATGAACTCGTGCATTCGATTTAGCGTTCTGATGAATGTGGATTTACCGCAGCCAGATGGGCCAATTAATGCGGTAACTGAGCCGGTGTTAAAGGTCAGCGATACATCTGCGAGCGCATGGTGTTTGCCAAACCAGGCATGCACGCCCCTTGCTTCCAAATCTGAACTCATCGCCCAACCTTTCTAGATCCAAATACACGGGCCAATACAAATAAACCAAGCACTAGAACCAAAAGGACCAAGATGCCAGTCCATGCGCGCTGAATAGATTCAGGGGTGCCAAGCAGCAAACCTTTCCAGACATATATCGGAAGCGCTGCTTGGTAATTTGAGAATGGATTCCAGTTGAGGCCATCTGCCCCACCGATCGTGAAGATAAGTGGCGCGGTCTCTCCGGCGATACGGGCAACGCCCAAGATGGTTGCGGTAAGCAACCCATTGCGAGCTGCTGGCACCACAATGGTCGAAACGGTCTTCCATTGGGTAGCGCCCATCGCAAGTCCTGCTTCACGTAGATCGTTAGGAATCAATAACAAGACCTCTTGCGCGGTTCGGGTCACGGTGGGGATCATCAAAATCGATAACGCTAATGCGCCTGCAATACCTGAGGCTTTGATTGGCGTGGTCAAAATAATGGATGCGAAGATAAAAAGACCTGCGACCACAGATGGCACGCCCGACATCGCTTGCACGGTAAATTGGATAAAGCGGGATCCAGGCCCCTTTATCTCTGTTAAATAGAGCGCCGTGAGAATTCCCGTGGGCACCGAGATGATCATGGTGAGGATGATCAGAAATAATGTTCCGACTATTGCGTGAAGGAGCCCGCCATTTTCAATTGGATCCATATAGGAAGCGCTCTGCATGGTGTCGGTAAATAAACTTTTATGGATTCCCGCAGCGCCTTTGGCAATAGTTGCGAAGAGAATATTGAACACCGGTAAAAATACTACGAGGCTGGCGCTTAACATTATGGAAGAAGCCAATGAATCGAAGGCAGCTTGTTTGCCGCGTGTTACGAACTTAAAGGTAAATAGCGCACCAGTCGCAAGGAGAAAGAAGAGCGAGACAAAAGCCAATTTCCCATCGAAGCCTGTGGTTTCGACAATCAGGTATGCCACAAGCGCAGCGGCAAAGAGAATAAGCGCTGGTTGAGCGATCTCACGAGGCGATAGTTTCCAAGGTTTAATCGGATTTACTTGTAGGTTGATTGTGCTCATGCTTTACCCGACTTAACTGCGCGATTGACGATGAAATCAGCGGCAAGGTTTACGAGTAAGGTCAAGATAAATAGCACGAATCCTGCAGCTAATAGGGCCTTGGTCTCTATCGGAGTGGCCTCGCCCCATTTCAAAACGATCATTGATGCCACGTTGCCGCCCATGCCAAAGAGAATCTCCCAATTTGGTTTGAAGACGATATTTAGAATCGAATAAACCGCGACCGTCTCACCAAATGCACGGCCCAGGCCGAGCATCGCGCCACCGACGATTCCACCAGAACCAAAGGGTAGAACCACGCTTTTGATCATGGCCCACCTCGTGGCACCTAGCGCATATGCAGCCTGCACACGATCCAATGGAGTTTGCGAAAAAACCTCGCGCGAGACCGAAGTGATAATCGGAATAATCATGATTGCTAGAACGATTCCTGCTAAAAATGGTGAGCGTTCATAAAAAGGTTGTGGCACATCGAATATTGGAATCCAACCTAGGTACTTATGTAGCAATTTGGACCAATAAATCACCATGGGCATCAAAACAAAGTAGCCCCATAGGCCATAGAGAATCGAAGGGAAAGCTGCCATCAAATCAATGATTGTGGTGAGCCATTTCTTGATTCCCTCCGACGCATAGAAATTCAGATATAACGCAGTCATAACCGATAACGGAACGCCGATTACCAAAGCAGTGATTGCTATCAGAATCGTGCCCAGCAACATCGCAAAGATGCCGAATTGATAAACCTGATTTCCCTGCTCGTCAGTAATCACATTCCAATCTGACATAGTCAGGAACTTGAAGCCTTCGATGCGGAAGATCTCAAAACCGCGGAAAATCAGAAAGGTGCCAATTAATAACAAGACACCAAAAGCCACAAGCCCAACAAAGGAGACGACAGCCCGAAAGACCTTGTCGCTCGGTCTTGGATTGGTGGTGATTTGGCGCGGAGCCGCGGTTAATGCCACGCCCATATCCTGCTTTGCTTAGACCGATTCTGCCGGCTAGGAAAGTTAACAGCAGGTGAAATACCTATGAAATTAATGGCGGGCATCTCTCTACCCATGGTTTAAGGTTTTCCTTATATGGCGACCGAAGCATCTAATACTCCCCACCTCGTCTGGATCGATTGCGAGATGACCGGCCTGGATACCGCAAACGATGTTCTGGTCGAGATCGCGGTACTGGTCACTGATTCCGAGTTGAACATCATTGGAGATGGCGTAGATGTCGTCATCAAAGCCACGCCAGAACAGATTGCTGGCATGAATGAGTTTGTCACCAAGATGCATACAGATTCTGGTCTACTTCCAGAGATTCCTAATGGCATCTCCGTTTCTGATGCTGAGGATTTGATTCTGAAGTACCTCGAAACATCCGGGGTCGTCCCAGGTAAATCACCGCTTGCTGGCAACTCGGTCTACGTGGATCGCATCTTTATATCCCGCGATATGCCAAAACTCTCCGAATACCTTCATTATCGAACCATCGATGTTTCTTCTATAAAGGAATTGGCTCGACGTTGGTATCCAAAGGTCTATTTCAACTCGCCTGCAAAGACGGGCAACCATCGCGCATTGGGCGATATCAAAGATTCAATTGCAGAGTTGGCCTTCTATCAGAAGACAATTTTCGTGGAGAAACCGGGGCCGCAGAGCACTGATATCAAGCAGATTGCCGCGGAATTCAATACGGATTCAGAGCCAAAAGTAAACTGATAAACTTTAGCCTTCAAACGACATGGTGGATGTAGCTCAGCTGGTAGAGCACTCGGTTGTGGTCCGAGATGTCGCGGGTTCGAGCCCCGTCATTCACCCCAATATCTTCAGTCAGTGAATCTTGGCTATTTAATCAACTCTTGATTAGGACACTTAGCCAGTATTCCCTTCATCGCACTCTTCTCTGGCGGGGTAACCCAAAGGCCGTACTTGGCTTTGACGGAAATTTGTCTAGCGACATACTTACAGCGATAACTCTTCTGCGGGGGTAGCCAAGTAGCAGCATCCCCGTCTTGCTTCTGAGAATTCAATGGGCCGTAGACGGCAAGAAGATTTAATGGGTCATTTGCAAACTCTGTTCGCTTGGCTAGGGTCAATTTAAAAGCTCCCGTCTGCCAGGCATTGCTCAATGCCACAACATGGTCGATCTGTACCTCCATGCTGCTCTTCTCGCCTCGGACAAAGTTAAT
The DNA here is from genome assembly GCA_964654815.1 of uncultured Actinomycetes bacterium. Lineage (GTDB taxonomy): Bacteria > Actinomycetota > Actinomycetes > Nanopelagicales > Nanopelagicaceae > ZLKRG08. The sequence goes on along the minus strand of CAZZLH010000028.1, from coordinate 421 downwards.
CAATTTGCCAGAATAAGGATCTACTAGATCTCCACTAGCTACTACGCAATTTCGGGTGCCCGGTTTAAAAACTAAATTTGAGAGATCGCGTTGCAAAATATCATTTCTGGTATCGCAGCCATTTCGGTTTACATCTGCCCATCTCTGACCAAATTGATCTCGCGCATAGCCCGTCTTAGGTGCCCGACCTTTCACTGCCAATTTATCTAACGCCATCTCTGCTGCAGAAATCGCAGCTTCAGCGGTTGATGCATTCAAGGCAATAATCAAAGCAATCGCCCAGATACTTTGCCGCTTCATAATTGGATATTAGACGCATAAACACGAGCAATCGGGCAATTTGGCCCTCTACCCCGCTATTGATAAGGTCTGACCCGTTCAGGCTTTGGGTTGTTAGCTCAGTTGGTAGAGCAAGTGACTC
>CAZZLH010000027.1:12986-18594 GCA_964654815.1 uncultured Actinomycetes bacterium | reverse complement strand
ATGCCTAAATTCGAACAATTATTTTTAGCTGGCGCAAATGGTGAATCAGGAATCGAACTTGATCGAATGGCATTCTGTTTGCGCAAGAGAGTAGAGCACTCACTTCCGGTTTATTTCTCATCACTATCCACGGCAACTTTGGTTTACAAGGGGATGTTGACTACCGCTCAATTAAATCAGTTCTATCCAGATTTAAGTGACCCTAAAGTCAAATCTCCGCTAGCAATTGTGCATTCAAGATTCTCCACAAATACCTTCCCGTCATGGCAACTATCACATCCTTATCGCTATATCGCTCATAATGGTGAGATAAATACAGTTAAGGGCAACCGCAACTGGATGCGAGCACGCGAAGAGCTACTTGAGTCCGAATTGATACCAGGTGACTTGGAGCGAATTTTCCCAATCGTTGATATGGCTGGTTCTGACTCAGCATCATTTGATGAAGTTTTGGAGTTGCTCTATCTGGGCGGACGCTCGCTACCACATGCAGTATTGATGATGATTCCAGAGGCGTGGGAGAACCATGCCTCGATGGCTAAGAATCGAAGAGATTTCTATGCATTTCATGCAGCGTTAATGGAGGCTTGGGATGGCCCAGCCTGCGTCACCTTTACAGATGGCAGACAAGTTGGAGCGGTTTTAGATCGAAATGGACTTCGCCCATCGAGATTCTGGGTAACAGAAGATGGTTATGTGATTCTGGCATCTGAAGTTGGCGTGCTCGATATCCCACAAGAAGTAGTGGTTCGCAAAGGTCGCTTACAGCCAGGCAAGATGTTCTTGGTAGATATCGAAGCAGGGCGCATCATCGAAGATGATGAGATCAAAGATCAATTGGCCAATGCCCATCCATATGGAAAGTGGTTGGAAGAAGGGATGATCCGGTTGAAGGATCTACCTGATCGCGAACACATTATTTATCCGCATGCCTCTGTGGTCAGACGCCAAAAGGCCTTTGGTTATACCGAGGAAGAGCTTCGTTTGATTATCACCCCAATGGCTAAAGGTGGCGCAGAGCCACTTGGCTCCATGGGAACGGATACGCCAATCGCTGCTTTATCCGAGAAGCCACGCTTGATGTTTGATTACTTCTCCCAGTTATTTGCTCAGGTGACCAATCCACCACTTGATGCGATCCGTGAAGAGCTGGTGACATCACTTGGCTCTGCCGTAGGTCCAGAGTGGAATTTATTGGATCCGGGACCAAATTCCTGTCGCCAAGTTGGTATCGCATTTCCAGTTATAGATAACGATGAGTTGGCCAAATTAATCCATGCCAATGTAGATGGAGATTATCCAGGTCTTAAGTCTTATGTAGTTAGAGCGCTCTTCTCCGTCGAAGCCGATGGTTCGGGGCTGCGCCGCAGAATCGAAGAGATTAAATCTGAAGTTTCAAAGGCGATCGCAGATGGCGCTAGATTGATAGTGCTCTCAGATCGTGATGGCGATGCAGATAATGCGCCAATTCCATCTTTATTGATGACCGCCGCAATCCATCATCATTTAATCCGCGAGAAGACCAGGACCAAAGTTGGGCTCATCGTTGAGGCTGGCGATGTTCGCGAAGTACATCACGTAGCGTTATTGATCGGTTACGGAGCAGGTGCGGTCAACCCATATCTAGCTATGGAGAGCGCCGAAGACTTAGTAAATCAAGGTGTAATCACCGGTATTACTCCAGATAAAGCGGTGAAGAATTTGATTAAGGCGCTGGGCAAGGGCGTTTTGAAGGTGATGTCCAAGATGGGTATCTCGACCATTGCCTCTTATACCGGCGCACAAGTCTTCGAAGCGATCGGTCTTTCGCAAGAGTTGGTAGATGAATTCTTTACTGGCACCACCTCTCGTTTGGGCGGCATCACTTTGGACACTGTCGCAACTGAAGTCACCAAGCGCCATCACCTCGCTTACCCACCAGGTGGTGAGATTCCTGGTGCAAAACTTTTGGCTATCGGTGGTGAATATCAGTGGCGTCGTGAAGGTGAACCACATCTTTTCGACCCTGAAACTGTCTTCAATCTGCAACATTCGACTAGAAGTAAGCGCTATGACATCTTCAAGCGTTACACCTCGAGAGTAGATGAGCAGAGCCGAAGGCTTATGACTTTGCGCGGTTTATTTAAGTTCAAAGAGGGTATTCGCCCGCCAGTTCCAATCGAAGAGGTGGAACCTATCTCTGAAATCGTCAAGCGCTTCTCAACTGGTGCGATGAGTTTTGGTTCGATCTCCCAAGAAGCGCATGAAACTTTGGCGATTGCCATGAATCGTTTAGGTGGTAAATCAAATACCGGAGAAGGTGGCGAAGATCCAGCGCGCTACACCCCGCTACCAAATGGAGATTCCAAACGCTCAGCTATCAAACAAGTTGCCTCAGGACGTTTCGGTGTCACCAGCGAATATTTGGTTAATGCCGATGATCTACAGATCAAAATCGCACAAGGCGCAAAGCCTGGCGAAGGCGGACAACTTCCAGCAAATAAGGTTTATCCCTGGGTTGCCAAAGTGCGCCACTCCACAACTGGCGTTGGACTTATCTCGCCACCACCACATCACGATATTTACTCCATCGAAGATTTAGCGCAGTTAATCCATGATTTAAAGAACGCCAATAAAGATGCGCGAGTTCACGTGAAATTGGTGGCTGAAGTTGGCGTCGGAACCGTCGCAGCTGGTGTCTCGAAAGCACATGCAGACGTGGTCTTAATCTCGGGCCACGATGGCGGAACCGGCGCCTCGCCGCTAACCTCACTAAAACATGCCGGCGCGCCATGGGAGTTAGGTCTTGCCGAAACTCAGCAGACTTTGTTGCTTAATAGATTGCGCGATCGCATCGTGGTCCAAACTGATGGCCAATTGAAGACCGGAAGAGATGTGGTGGTCGCCGCGCTACTAGGTGCAGAGGAGTTTGGTTTTGCCACCGCACCACTTGTCGTATCAGGTTGCATCATGATGCGGGTATGCCATCTGGATACCTGCCCAGTTGGTGTGGCAACTCAAAATCCCGAGTTACGCGCTAAATTCAATGGCAAGCCAGAATTTGTTGAGACCTTCTTTGAATATATCGCGCAAGAGGTTAGAGAGCTTCTGGCTCAACTTGGCTTCCGCTCTATTCAAGAGGCAGTTGGCCATGTTGAATTTTTAGATACCAAAGCGGCAGTAGATCATTGGAAAGCGAGTGGCCTAGATCTATCACCACTTTTAACACGACCCGAAGTAGATTCGCCTTTACATAACACCACTACGCAGGATCATGGTCTAGTAAATGCGCTAGACAATAAATTAATTGAACTTGCCAAGTCCGCTTTAGATAAGGGTGAGCGAGTTAATATCGATCTTCCAGTCAGAAATGTAAATCGCACTGTTGGCACCATGCTGGGCGCGGAAATCACCAAGAGATACCAAGGTGCTGGATTGCCTGATGACACAATAAATGTGGTCCTACACGGATCTGCTGGTCAATCATTGGGTGCATTTATCCCGAATGGATTAACCATCCGCCTTTATGGTGATAGCAATGACTATGTCGGTAAGGGAATTTCAGGTGGGCGCTTGATTCTTCGCCCCGATGAGCGCGCCAAATTCAAATCTGAAGAGAATGTAATCGCAGGAAATGTAATCGGTTATGGCGCTACTAGCGGAGAGATATTTGTCCGTGGCGTAGTGGGAGAGCGATTCTGCGTGCGAAATTCTGGCGTTACCGCAGTCGTCGAAGGTGTCGGTGACCATGCGCTTGAGTACATGACAGGTGGTCGTGTCGTAATTCTCGGTGGCACCGGTAGAAATCTCGCAGCCGGTATGTCTGGTGGTGTGGCATACGTGCTTGATCTAAAGCCGGAGTTGGTAAATACCGAATTAGTAGATCTCTTGGCGGTAGATGAGGTGCGTGAGCAAGAACTTAATTCATTAGTCTCTAAGTTCGCGGCAGAGACCGGTTCTGAGGTAGCGAATTCGTTGCTCAAAGATTGGCAGAGCGCCAAATCAAGATTTACTTTGATCATGCCGCGCGATTATGCAAAAGTTTTACAGGCAATTGCTGAGGCGAAGGCCAAGGGCGTGGATGTAGATAAGTATGTAATGGAGGCGGTGGCAAATGGGTGACCCAAAGGCATTCTTAAAAGCTGGCCGTGAAGTCCCGAAGCGTCGCCCGGTAGATGTGCGCATCATGGATTGGCGCGAAGTTTATGAACCGCAATCAATCGAGCATTTAAAGACCCAAGCCTCACGTTGTATGGATTGCGGCATTCCCTTCTGCCATCAAGGTTGCCCACTTGGTAATTTGATTCCAGAGTGGAACGATCTGATGTACCGAGGTGATTTCTCCTCTGCGATAGATCGCCTACATGCGACCAATAATTTTCCCGAGTTCACTGGGCGGTTATGTCCTGCGCCTTGCGAGACCGCGTGCGTAGTCGGCATCAATCGCGACCCCGTGACCATCAAGCAGGTTGAGTTACGTACCGTTGAAGAGGCTTGGGGTAGCGACAACATCAAGCCACTTATCCCTTCCAGGCTAAGCGGTAAGACCGTTGCGGTGATTGGTTCTGGGCCAGCAGGCCTAGCGGCGGCGCAACAATTAACGAGAGCTGGACATACCGTTGCGGTATTCGAACGCGCTGACAAGATCGGTGGCTTATTACGCTACGGAATCCCAGAGTTCAAAATGGAGAAGTATGTTTTAGATCGTCGCTTGCAGCAGATGGAGAAGGAAGGCACCCGCTTTCGTCCCGGTGTTGATGTTGGTAATGAGATCACGGGTGATGATCTGCGTAAGCGTTATGACGCGATAGTTCTCGCAGTCGGTGCAACTCAGTGGCGTGATTTGAATATTCCAGGTCGCGAATTAAAAGGTGTTTATCAGGCTATGGAGTATCTGCCTTGGGGAAACAAACAAGGACTTGGTGAAATAACCGAGCCGCCAATCAATGTGGCAGGTAAGCATGTGGTGATCCTGGGTGGCGGAGATACAGGTGCAGATTGTTTGGGTACTGCGATTCGCCAAAAGGCAGCTTCGATTACCCAACTTGAGATCATGCCAAGACCAAGCGACGAGCGTCCCTCCTCACAACCATGGCCTACCTATCCAATGGTTTATCGCGTATCTAGCGCGCATGAAGAGTTAGATAATCGAGTCTTTAGCGTAAATACTGAGGCATTTATCGGAGATGGAAATGGAAATTTAAAGGCGCTAAAGATCATCGATGTTAAATTTGAAGATGGCAAATTCCAACCGGTACCAGGTTCAGAGCGAGAGATTCCCGCTGATTTTGTATTTATGGCCATGGGTTTTACTGGCCCAGAGAAATCTAATTTAATCGCCCAACTTGAGGTCGAACTAGATGAGCGTGGAAACATAAAGCGTGATCTCAACTATCAGACCAATCAAGAAGGTATTTTCGTGGCGGGCGATGCCGGTCGCGGGCAATCGCTAATCGTCTGGGCAATTGCCGAAGGCCGTAGCGCTGCAGCTGCAGTAGATAAGTACTTAGTTGGCTCGACACAATTGCCTTCTCCCATTGAACCAACTGCTAGACCACTGATGGTCTAGTTAGTGATAGTTAGAGATAGATAGAGAAGGTAGAAGATGCGCCGCGCAAAGATCGTCTGC
>CAZZLH010000027.1:0-12886 GCA_964654815.1 uncultured Actinomycetes bacterium | reverse complement strand
GATAGTTAGAGATAGATAGAGAAGGTAGAAGATGCGCCGCGCAAAGATCGTCTGCACCATGGGACCTGCAGTAGAGGCTCCAGACCGAGTTAAGGCTCTAATTGCGGCCGGCATGGATATGGCGCGATTAAATCTGTCGCATGGCGACTATGCCGAACATCAGTTGAGATTAGACCGTGTTAGAGAAGCGGCCAGTGCAGCACAAAAACCAGTTGCGGTATTAGTTGATCTACAAGGGCCGAAGATACGACTTGGTCGTTTTGTTGCGGGGCCACACGAGCTATCTCGTGGCGATATTTTCACGATCACTACCGATGAGATCGAAGGCACCAAAGATCGGGTAAGCACGACATTTAAAGGCCTTCCAGGCGATTGCAAGCCAGGGGATAGATTGCTAATCGATGATGGCAAAGTAGCGGTCGAGGTCATCGAAGTTAAGGGCAATGACGTAATCACCAAATGCATTGAACCCGGTGTAGTTTCAAATAATAAAGGTATCAATCTTCCGGGAGTGGCGGTCTCCGTCCCTGCGCTTTCTGAGAAAGATAAAGAGGATTTGCGGTGGGGATTGAAGGCTGGCGTGGATTTCATCGCGCTCTCATTCGTACGAAGCGCCTCCGATATAAAAGATGTTCATGCAATCATGGATGAGGTTGGCGTTCGGATTCCGGTGATAGCCAAGATTGAGAAACCACAAGCAGTCGAACATCTAGCAGAGATCATCGAAGCCTTTGATGGCATCATGGTCGCGCGTGGTGATCTTGGGGTTGAGTTACCAATCGAAGAGGTGCCATTGGTGCAGAAGCGATGCGTAGCGTTAGCTCGCGCCGCAGCAAAGCCGGTTATCGTCGCGACTCAGATGTTGGATTCGATGATCACCAACAGCACTCCTACCCGCGCTGAGGCAACTGATTGCGCCAATGCAGTTTTAGATGGCGCAGATGCTTTGATGCTCTCAGGTGAGACTTCGGTAGGCGCCTTTGCCATTGAAGCGGTTGCGACCATGGCGCGAATAATTCAGCACACCGAGAAGCAGGCGCTAGATCGAATTACCGCACTAGATGCCAAACCAACAACCAAAGGTGGCGCAATTACCAAAGCAGCAACAGAGATTGGCGTAACAGTCGGCGCGAAATTCTTAGTGGCATTTACGGAGAGTGGTGAATCAGCTCGTCGAATGGCGATGTTCCGAAGCGCGATTCCGATCTTGGCGCTAACCCCAGTAGTCGGTACCTTCAATCGATTGGCGCTAACTTGGGGAGTAGAACCAGGAATCGTCGCGCCAGTGGCACACACAGATGAGATGGTTAAACAAGTTGATCAATGGTTGATCGAACATGGTGAGGCGAAGATTGGTGATCCGGTTGTGATTGTTGCAGGCGCGCCACCTGGAATCCCTGGCTCCACCAATGCGCTTCGAGTTCATATCATCGGCGATGCCATCGGAGGGCGCGCCGCGGCTTATCGCTCATAATTCTTTTGGGTATCAGCTCTCTACCAGCAGTAATTTCCCCTGGGAATTTCGATACCTTAAACTGCTCGCTTACGCCTCGGTACTCCAACGGTAGAGAGGGCAGTCTCAAACACTGCATAGTGTCGGTTCGAATCCGACTCGGGGCACATGAAGATTCTCGTCGCTGAGGATGAGGCGCTTATCCGCCTTGACCTAGTTGAGATGCTACGAGAAGCCGGATACGAGGTAGTTGCCGAAGCAGGCAATGGCCGTGAAGCCATCGAGTTAAATCAAAAACATCGACCGGATCTTGCGATCATGGATATAAACATGCCAATCATGGATGGCCTGACTGCAGCAGAGACAATCGTTAAAACGACTCCAGTTCTGATGTTGACTGCATTCAGCCAAAGAGAATTGGTCGAACGCGCCAATGCCGCTGGAGTTATGGCATATGTGGTTAAGCCATTCACCATTAATGATTTGATTCCTGCGATTGAAATTGCTGCGAGTAGATATCGGCAAATGACTGCGCTAGTTGAAGAAGTTACAAATTTAAATGAGAGATTAGAGACCAGGAAATTAATTGATCGCGCAAAAGGCATCTTGATGCAAGCGCTCAATTTAACTGAGCCCGAAGCATTCTCATGGATTCAAAGAGCAGCGATGGATAGACGGCTTACAATGAAAGAGGTAGCGCAGGCGGTCATCTCGCCCGATGCAGCTCTTGATCGATAACCAATAGGTAACGAATCAGCAACTTCTCTTAAATCAATGGTTTTGTAACCAAATTGCAATAATAGTTGGCCATATACGGTCAGATTTACGCATGAAAAACCCGACTCCCTGGAAGTTGCAAATATTCGGCAAGTTGTCGCTTTGCGGACCCAGCCATTACCCTTACCACCTCCCTTCCCGGGAATTTACGAAAGGTAATAAATGAACAAGAAGATCCAACGCGGTCTTGCCGTTGCGACAGCTGCAGCTCTCGCATTCGGAGTTGCAGTCTCAACCGAGGCACGTGCAGCTAAGCGAACCGTATATCTTGCATACCAGGGACCACTCTCTGGTGGCGAAGCTTCGACTGGTACTGACGAGCAGAATGCCGTCAAGTACGCAATCAAGCTATTCAATGCAGCCAACCCACAATTCGATGTGCAGTTGGTTTCAGTAGATGATCAGGGCGATCCATCAGAAGCAGCTAAGGTTGCTCCTGCAATCGGCGCAAACACCAAGATCATTGGTCTTGTTGGCCCTGCATACTCAGGTGCAACAATTGCATCACTTCCATATTACAAGGCCGGACGCCTTCCACTTATCTCTCCATCAGCAACTCGCGTATCTTTGACAAATCCAAAGAGCAAGTCTGACTACGGTCAGCCAGTGTTCCACCGCGTTGTTGCAACAGATGATAAGCAGGGCCCCGCTCTAGCTAAGTTCGCAACCAAGGGCGTATCTTCAGCTAAGGTATTCGTATTTGACGATCAGTCAGCATACGCAGTTCCTCTAGCAGGTTACGTAAAGGATGCGCTAAAGGGCATGAAGATGCCGGTAGCAGCAGCTTGCTCTGATTCAGTGCCAAACGATGCTAAGGATTACGCAGCAACCATCGCAAAGATTAAGTCTTGCGGTGCAAACGTAGTTATCTACACAGGTTACTACTCAGCAGCTGCAGTATTCGTAAAGCAGATGCGTGCTGACTCATCACTTAAGGATGTTGTATTTGCAGGTGGCGACGGCGTATTCAACCAAGAGTTCGCCAAGCTCGCAGGTGCAGCTGCTGAAGGTGCACGTTTGACCGGTGTTGCAGGTCTAGCAGATGCCAACAAGGCAGTTGCTGATGCATACACAAAGTCAATGGGTTCAACACCTGGTGTTTATGCAACTGAGTCATTCGACGCAGCAAACATCTTCCTATCAGGAATCAAGGCTGGCAAGCTAACACGTAACGCAATGTTGAACTGGGTCAAGGGTGGCCCATTCACTGGCGTTGGTGGAGCTAAGTACAAGTTCAACAAGAATGGTGATATCTCAGAAGGCGGCTTCGCTGGCTTCAACGTCACCAAGGGTGAACTTGTCAACACCGGACCAGTGGTCTGATAGTTGAAATAAACTCGAATAGATAAGGTCTAAAAGCCTTATTTATCGGCGGGTGCTTTGGTAGCCTATGCAGGCTCCAAGGCACCCGCTTTTCATTTATATCGGCAGCTACCAGAACGTCTTGTAGAAAGCCTTGGAAAACAAATTTAAGGGGAGAGATGTTTAACACTCTGATTGATCAGTTTTGGCAACTGACCTTCTCTGGTTTAGCACTTGGTTTTATCTATGTACTGATCTCGCTTGGATACACCATGGTTTATGGAGTTCTGCGAATGATCAACTTTGCTAATTCAGAGATCTTCATGTGGGGAACATTCGCTTCGATTGTGGTCAGCGAAAGAGTCTTCCACTTCAATGCGAATTCCGAACCAGCCACTGGTTTTCGACTAATTTGGATTCTTTTCATCTGCATTGTGGCTTCAATGATCACATCAGCGCTCGTCGCTATCCTGGTCGAATTTGTGGCCTATCGCAGATTGCGAGCCAAAGGTGTTAACCGACTTGCGACATTGATCTCGGCTATCGGTATGTCAATCGCACTCTCAGAAGGTATGCGCATCCTTACCAATTCCCGCCCAGCGAATAGCCATCGCATCCTTGAGAAGAAGGTGCTCTTTGAGTTCTTCGGTGCCCAGATTCGCTTGGATAAGGTGATTGTTATCGTGGCCGGTGCGGTCTTATTTATCATCCTGGAGCGATTCATCAAACTCTCCCGAATGGGCAAGGCGATTCGTGCAGTATCAATGAGCGAAGAGACCTCGAAATTGATGGGCGTGAACTTAAATGCGGTAATCACCATCACCTTTGCCATCGGAGGTTTGGCGACCGGAGCAGCTGCATTCTTCTACGTCACGGTTTATGAGATTACAAAATTTGATGTGGGCTTTACTATGGGTATTGCCGCCTTCACCGCTGCAGTATTGGGCGGTATCGGAAATATCCGGGGCGCTATGGCTGGCGGTATCGCACTTGGATTACTTGAGACCTACGCGGCTGCCATCCTCGGTACTCAGTGGAAGGCGTTAACCGTCTTCGTGGTGTTGATTTTAGTCTTGCTATTTAGACCAACCGGATTGTTTGGCGAAGCAATCCAGCAAGCGAGGGCATAATGTCGAACTTCAATTTACGCGATTGGGGCGCAGAACTTTGGGAGCGCTCAAATAGAACCAAGCGAGTGATGATTGCGCTCTTTGCGATCTTCCTGGCATCACTTCTGCCATTCGCTGGGGTTAGCTTCTTGGATACGCCGAATGCTTCATATACCGCGGTTCTAGTACACCCAGTCTCCATGTTCGTATTGATGGCCTTGGGATTGAACATCGTGGTTGGTAAGTCAGGCATGCTCGATCTAGGTTATGTAGCGTTCTTTGCTATAGGTGCATATGCAATGGCGATCCTTGGCACTAGGTATGAGTGGAACACCTGGGAAGTCATGCCAATCGGAATTCTCCTTGCGATGTTTGCTGGTGTATTACTTGGGTTCCCAACACTTCGTCTTCGTGGAGATTACTTGGCAATTGTCACGATGGGCTTCGGCGAAATTATTCGAATAGTTGCGCTAAATATGGGCAGCTTAACTAATGGCCCAAATGGCATCGCTGGCGTGCCAATGCCACCTCCAATCTTTGGTCTTGAATTCGATCTAATCGATCAAAAACTCTTCTATTGGGTAGTGCTAGTGATGATCATCTTGACCATTTGGATGATTCGTAGATTGACCGTGCGTCGTCCAGGTCGCGCTTGGGAAGCGATTCGCCAAGATGAGGATGCCGCAGAATTAATGGGTATTCGTACCCTGCGATACAAGATCTGGTCATTCGTACTCGGCGCCTCTGTTGGTGGCGCGGCCGGAGTTTTGTTCGCATCTAAGAACCTCTTCATCTCTCCAGAACAATTCAAATTAAACGTCTCAGTTCTAGTGCTTGCCTGTGTGGTTTTCGGCGGTATCGGAAATATCTGGGGCGTAATGCTTGGCGCAGTGATCCTGGGTTACCTACCAGATCGCATCCGCTTCATCTCTGATGAACGTATGTTGGTCTTTGGTTTGGTCCTAGTTATCGTCATGAACTTCCGCCCAGATGGCTTGCTACCTCGAAAGAAGCGTGAGAAGGCCTTAGTTAAGAAGGAATCTAAGAAAGAGGTAAAGGAAGAGAAGGGAGCGGCAACAGCATGAGCGAACATCTACAGAAGACGACCCGCGATGATGCGGTCCTCTCTCTCAAGAATGTAACTATGCGCTTTGGTGGCGTCACTGCGCTAAATGCGGTGGATATCGATGTATATCCAGGAGAGATCTTGGCATTAATCGGACCGAATGGCGCCGGTAAGACCACGGTATTCAACGTTGTGACTGGCGTATATCAGACCACCGAAGGCGACATTCTCTTTAATGGCAAGCGCATCAATGGCATGAAGCGTTGGGATATCACCAAATTGGGTATTGCACGCACCTTCCAGAACATTCGCCTCTGGGGCGATATGACTGCGCTTGAGAATGTGCTAACCGGAACTGATGTTCATAAGAAATCAGGCGCCATGGGTTCATTATTTGGCACGCCACGTTCTCGTCGCGAAGAGCGCGAAGGACGTGAGAAGGCCATGGAGATTTTGAAATTCATTGGCATTGATGAGTACGCAGATCGATTGGCGAAGAACTTGCCATATGGTGTGCAGCGTCGTCTCGAGATTGCACGCGCCATGGGCACCAGCCCGAAGTTGATTTTGCTCGATGAGCCAGCTGCTGGTTTCAACCCAGCTGAAAAAGTAGAGCTGGCCGGGACCATCAAGAAGATCCGCGATGCCGGTTACACAGTGCTGCTAATCGAGCACGATATGTCGCTAATTATGGGAATCTCAGATCGCGTCGTGGTAATCGATTTCGGTACCAAGATCGCTGATGATGTTCCAAAAGTTGTCCAGAATGATCCTCGCGTGATTGAAGCCTACTTAGGAGCACCTGCCGATGCGTCTTGAAATTAAAGATCTCCGAGTTTTCTATGGAAAAATCGAAGCGATCAAAGGTGTCTCAATCAATGTAAATCAAGGTGAGATTGTCACTTTGATCGGTGCCAACGGAGCGGGCAAAACCACCATGTTAAAGACCATCTCAGGAATCCGTCCGGTAACCAGCGGGCAGATTCTCTTTGATGGCCAGGAGATAAATAAGATTCCCGCGCACGAGCGCGTCGAACTTGGCATCTCTCAAGCGCCTGAAGGTCGTGGCATATTCCCTGGTATGACCGTTCTAGAGAACCTCGAAATGGGTAAGTTCTTTCGCAAATCTCGTAAGAATGAGATGGATGAAGATTTGGATCGGGTCTACCAATTATTTCCACGTCTTAAAGAGCGCGTCTCTCAAGCAGGCGGAACGCTCTCAGGTGGCGAGCAACAGATGCTCTCTATCGCTCGCGCGCTGATGCAACGACCAAAGGTTTTACTCCTCGATGAGCCTTCTATGGGCCTTGCTCCGATGATGATTCAAAACATTTTCAATATCATCACAGAGATCAATAAGCAGGGGACCACTATCTTGTTGGTGGAGCAGAACGCACAGCAGGCGCTACAACGTGCCGACCGCGCTTATATCTTGGAAGTTGGCCATGTGACCAAAGAGGCTCCAGCCAAGGATCTATTAAATGATCCAGCAGTTAAGGAAGCTTATTTGGGAACTGGCGCTCACTAGATTTAATTACTATTTAATTACTATTTAATTACTAAGTATTAGGCAGGTAATTCTTGCGGTGCAGGTGCGCTCTCCTGCCTCATTTGTGATCTCAATGTTGTAGCTACATAAGGTTCGACCCAGTGATATAGCAGTGGCAACACCAGTGACTATTCCGCTAGTTGCGCTTTTGTGGTGTGTGGCGTTCACATCTATTCCTACGATCTTCTTGGCCGGTCCGGCATGTAACCAGGTCCCGATTGATCCCAAAGATTCAGCGAGAACTACATTTGCCCCTCCATGTAGGAAGCCGAGAGGTTGGGTATTTCCCTCAACTGGCATGGTGCCGACCAATCTTTCAGGTGTGGCTTCTAGGATCTTGATTCCCATCTTCTTATCCAATGCCGCTTGGCCGCGACCATTTAGCAACTCCATGAATTCTGCGTTCTCCATTATCAAAAGGTAACACTTTAGGATGGAGTTATGGGTAAGCGCTTGCTCTTGATAGATGGCCACTCCATGGCCTATCGAGCTTTCTATGCGCTTCCAGTTGATAGCTTCACGACTGCAAGTGGCCAGCACACCAATGCAATCTATGGCTTCTCCAATATGTTGATGACGTTAATCAAAGAGGAGCAGCCCACACATATCGCAGTGGCATTTGATGTATCTCGCCGAACTTTCCGCACCGAGAAATATCCCGAATACAAAGCCACAAGAAGTGCGACTCCGGATGAATTTCGCTCTCAAATTCCACTACTTCACGAAGTATTGAAAGCCATGCAAATAAGGGAGTACTCGTTAGAGGGCTTTGAGGCTGATGACCTGATCGCAACAATTACAAAGCAGGCAGTTGCTGACGGTTTTGAGGTTTTAATCTGCACCGGCGATCGAGACTCCTTCCAATTGGTCAAAGATGATGTAACGGTGCTCTATCCCAAGAAAGGCGTCTCCGAACTTGCGCGAATGACACCTCAAGCGGTCGAGGAGAAATATGGCTTGACGCCAGAGCAGTATCCAGATTTCGCAGCCTTACGGGGAGATCCCAGCGATAACTTGCCATCAGTTCCTGGGGTGGGAGAGAAGACCGCCGCCAAGTGGATCGTGGAATATGGTTCGTTGAGTAAGTTAATTGCGAAAATCGATCAAATCGGTGGCAAAGCGGGTGAATCGCTTAAGGCCAATATTAATTCAGTGATTCGTAATCATGAATTAACCCACCTAGTCACTGATGTGCCAATCAGCTTCACCCTTGCGGATCTGGCTTGGCAGGACTTTGATACTGAGGGGCTTCGTGCAATCTTTGCCAAATTGGAGTTTCGTTCATTACTCTCAAAATTACCAAGTAAAGAACGTCCATCAGCACCTGTTGAGGTAAAACTATCTACTCCTGAAGAGTTGAATCAAAGGTTAAATGGGTTCACCGGAACAATTGCCTTGCTCTTTGAGTTGTTGGATGAGCAGTTGAGCTCTTATGCCGTAGCGATTGCACCCACATCAAATATTTCAAATCATGCAAATAGCGCTTTTGGTTCAGGTGGCGCTGAGATCGAAACTTATCTTGTCATGTCAGATGAGGTCGGGCAGTGGCTCTCCGATCCCAAGATCGAGAAGATAACCCACGATTTTAAGGCGCTAGCTCGAATCAGGGGGTTAAAGGGAGTCATCTTTGATGCTGCTTTAGCGAGTTATTTAGTTGATCCGGGAAATCGATTGAACAACATTGAAGAGATATTAGAGCGTTGGCAATTGCCAAGTGGATCGCTCTCCGCCAAAGTTTTGGCATTATTTGAGTTGCGAGAGATATTAAGCAAAGAGTTAGCAGATCGTGGCGCCCTTAAGTTGTTATTAGAACTAGAGATTCCAGTAGCGGCAGTTCTGGCCGACATGGAGCGAGCGGGTATCGCGATAGATAAGAAGGTTTTGAAAGCCCAAGGAGATGACCTGCTCTCGGAGGTCAATAATCAAAGCCAGAGCGCCTTTAAATCTGTGGGACATGAATTTAACGTCGCTTCGCCCAAGCAATTACAGGTGGTGTTGTTTGATGAATTAAAACTACCCAAAACTAAAAGAATAAAAACGGGATACACCACGGATGCGGAGAGTTTGCAATGGCTATTTGGAGAGACAAAACATCCCGTATTAGCCGCGCTATTGAAGATTCGCGAAGCTAGCAAATTACATAGCGTGGTCGAAGGGCTTCTGGCTGAGGTAAAGAGTGATGGCCGAATACATACCCATTTTCAACAAACCGTGGCGGCGACAGGGCGTCTCTCGTCCACCGAACCGAACCTGCAGAACATCCCAATACGTAGTGATTTAGGTAGAAAGATCCGAGATGGTTTTATCGCTGGCGCTGGATTCGATGGCATCCTTACCGCGGATTACAGCCAGATTGAGATGCGAATCTTGGCTCACCTAGCAGAGGATGAACGGCTACTCGAAGCATTTTCCCTTGGTGAAGATTTGCATTCCACGGTCGCTTCACTTGTCTTCGGCGTTAAAGCCGGTGAAGTTACGCCCGATATGCGACGACAGATCAAGGCAATGTCCTATGGCTTGGCTTATGGATTGACCGCTTTTGGGCTTTCGCAGCAGTTGGATATCTCTCCTGGTGAGGCCAGCGCTTTGATGAATAAGTATTACACGCGTTTTGGCGGAATCCGAGATTATTTGGCAACGGTAGTAGTTGAGGCAAAGAAAGTTGGTTACACGCAGACTCTGATGGGGCGGCGACGCTACTTGCCGGATTTGCAGAGCGATAATAAATTTAAAAGAGAGATTGCAGAACGTGCAGCTCTGAATGCGCCCATCCAAGGCACTGCAGCGGATATCATCAAACTAGCGATGCTTCGAGTCGATGCGGCTTTGAAGCAAGAGCGGATGAAGTCACGTTTACTATTGCAGATTCACGATGAATTGCTCTTTGAGTACGTGGAGAGCGAATTAGCGCAGTTGGAGAGCCTGGTTAAACGGGAGATGGGCGCGGCATATCCATTGAAAGCGCCGCTCTCGGTCAATATCGGTTATGGCAAGAGTTGGCATGCGGCAGAGCATTAAATATCAACCGAATGCTAATTACTTGGAGATTACTTGGAGATATCTTCGGTATCGCCGATTGCCTCGGTCGCGGCGCGTTCTGTAGGCGGAATATCCGCTGGCGCGAATCGTTTCTTGCCTAAGAACATCAGTAGATAGCCGATACAGAGCATCAACGTTGTAGTTCCCAAACAAACTTGGGGAGAGATGTTCTTTGCAACCCATCCGCCTAAAGCGCTTCCAAGCGCCGCCATAGAACCTTCTATGGTCCACAACCAACCAAGTGATGAAGTTGCACTTCCTGCCGGCCTTACCAATTCCAGTACTTCAAAGTAGAAAACTTGAAGCGCGCCTCCAGCAAAGCCGAGCGATGCGCCAACTAGCGCCAAGCTCCAATCTGGATAGGTGAAGTAGAGCGGTAACGAGAAGAGCGCCCATGCGCCGTAAACACTTCGCATTGTTCGGTAAGAGGAGCGTCGCTTCTTGAGTAGCCCTGCAACCAAACCACCTAGTACGGTGCTAGCGCTCATAATTGAAAATAGCCAAGCGGTGCGATGTGGCATGCCCTCTAAAGTGGCGTAGGCCGGAACCCCAACATCAAAGAATCCCCAACCAAGTCCGATAAAACAACCTTCCAACATTAGTAGTTGAATCGCTGGAACTTTGTATAGTTTCGCTTCGCCAGGAATCTTTGCTTCACGTTCCCATTCGCGTTTTGAAAGCACTCGCTCTAATGCAAAGCCACCCAATAACATACAAGTAGCGCAGACCCAGAGCGCACTATTTGGGTGGCGAGAGAGCGCTAGCGTTGTGGCAATCGCCGGACCAATTACGCCCACGCTATTCATTACTGCAGTATCAAAGCCATAAGCACTTCTAACTTGCGCTTCAGGGAAGATTTGTTTCCAAAGCGGTCTAATTGAGATATTTATCGGCGGCGCGGAGAGGCCCAAAATAAAAGCCCAGAAGAGGATCGTGCTTGGCGAAGTCGAGTTGCTTTCTAAGATGATTCCAAATGCATAGCCAGGTACCAGAATACGAATCGGCCACTTATGTCCCCATTTATCGATGATCGAACCACGAATCCCTGCAGTCAAAGATCCCGCTAGTGCATTTAAACCTAGCGCCAATCCTGCAGTAGGTATGGAATCTGTAGTTCGCTCTGCATGAAAGAAGATCGATAAGCCGATCATGGAGTAGGCAAAGCGCGCTGGCAGAGATGCCAGTAAGAGTCGCCGCGCCATGCGGTTGGCCCAGAAATCACGATAATTCTTCATCTGCTCTTACTTTAGACGAAACACGAGTGATTAAACGCTTGATATTCCGCAATAACACGCAATAACCCGAGATAACCCGAGGTAAGCCTTTGTTTACCCTCAGAACCTGTAGTAATTGAGCGCGATTTGCTCATCTTGGGTCAAGGAAAGTAGCCTTGCGCTTTGCCAGTTGAGTACTAAATCCATTAGCGCTCATTCCTACTACTAACTATCCCTACGGAGTATCTTGACCACACAAAACAAACTGAGCAACATCGCAATTAATGACATTGGCTCAGCAGAAGATTTTCTCGCCGCAATCGAAGGCACAATCCGAAATTTCAATGATGGTGATCTAGTCACCGGAGTCATCGTCCAAGTAGATCGTGACGAGGTCCTGGTAGACGTCGGATATAAGACCGAAGGTGTAATTCCTTCTCGCGAACTTTCGATTCGCAATGATGTAGACCCAAATGAATTGGTCAAAGTAGGTGAGAGCATTGAAGCTCTCGTCCTCCAGAAGGAAGATAAAGAAGGTCGCTTAATCCTCTCGAAGAAGCGTGCGCAATACGAGAAGGCGTGGGGCGAGATCGAAGGCAAGAAGGAGCGCGACGAGGTCGTAACCGGAACTGTTATCGAAGTAGTCAAAGGCGGTTTAATAGTTGATATCGGGCTACGCGGTTTCCTCCCAGCCTCTCTAGTAGAGATGCGACGCGTCCGTGATTTGACCCCATACATTGGCAAGACTGTCGAAGCACGCATCATCGAATTGGATAAGAACCGAAACAACGTAGTGCTTTCACGCCGCGCATACCTAGAGCAGACTCAATCAGAGTCTCGCACCACCTTCTTAAATCAACTTCAAAAGGGACAGGTGCGTACCGGTGTCATCTCATCGATCGTTAACTTTGGTGCCTTCGTAGATTTAGGTGGCGTGGACGGATTGGTTCACGTATCCGAACTTTCATGGAAGCACATCGATCATCCTTCAGAGGTAGTAGAAGTTGGCGATGAAGTAACGGTTGAAGTCCTTGAAGTGGATTTTGAACGTGAGCGCGTATCTCTATCTTTGAAAGCCACTCAAGAGGATCCATGGCAAGCATTTGCTCGCACGCATACCATCAACACAGTGGTGCCTGGCGTCGTAACTAAATTGGTGCCGTTTGGTGCATTTATTAGAGTTCACGAAGGTATCGAAGGTTTGGTACACATCTCGGAGTTGGCAGAGCGTCACGTCGAAATTCCAGAGCAGGTAGTTCAGGTGGGCGATGAATTGTTTGTGAAGATCATCGACATTGATCTTGAGCGTCGCCGCATCTCCTTATCTCTAAAGCAAGCGAATGAGGGCGCTGAAATTGAAGTGGAGGCATTTGATCC
>CAZZLH010000026.1:0-18687 GCA_964654815.1 uncultured Actinomycetes bacterium | reverse complement strand
AGAGGCAGAGGACTTAAAATCCTTCCAGTGTGGGTTCGACCCCCACCAAGGGCACGGAAGTATGGAATAAGCGACCCAGATAGGGCGTTTTTCCTGATTGTCGAGGCAAACAGTCAATCTCGACGGGAGATAAGGCAATGGAGAGCAGTAACCCGATCCTTAATCGCTATGGCCAGGGTGGCCGCGGCTATGCATCTATGGGAAATTCCGGAAATGTTGGCACCACCGGATACAGCACAAGTTACGACGCTAACGAAGGCAAAGTAGATAGCAAGCCACTAGAAGATTTATATAACGCACCGGCTGCATCATCGATGCGCACCGGTCGCATCACTATGGATGATGTAGTGACTCGTACCGCGATTCTATTTTCAGTTTTGGTTATCACTGGTGCAATCGCATGGAGCGTTTCACTTGGTGGCGTAATTCTGCTGGGCAGTTTTGTAGCTGCGCTAGTTTTAAGTTTAGTAATTAGCTTCTCTCGTAAAGTTCGTCCAGCTTTAATCGTCACTTACGCGGCGCTGCAAGGCATTGTGCTTGGCACGATCTCAAGTATGTACGAGACGGTCTATCCAGGAATTGTCAGCCAAGCAGTTCTAGCAACGGTAGTTGCCTTTGCAGGCGTTTTGGTTGCTTACCGCAGTGGCCGAATTCGCATTACTCCACGGGCTACCAAGATTGCACTGGGTGCGATTGTTGGATACTTGTTACTCGGAATTATCAACATCTTTGGCGGTAACTTCATTTTCAATGGCACCTTTGGGCCGCTAGTTGCAGTCTTCGGTGTTGGTCTTGCGACATTCTTCTTAGCGATTGATTTCGATCAGGCAGCTAAGGCGGTAGCTATGGGCGTGCCACAAGAAGAGTCTTGGCGCCTTGGCTTTGGAATGATGGTGTCAGTAGTCTGGCTATACCTTGAGGTATTGCGACTACTTTCTATCCTCCGCCGCGACTAAAGTTTCAGGCAGCCGCCACGCTAGAAATACGGTTATTGAATAAACCGCTAGCGTGGCGGCAAATGCCGTTCTAAAGCTGGAGATATCTGCCAAGTAACCGCAGACGATGGGACCGACGATCATTCCGGCATCGCCAGCCATTTGAAATACTCCTATGACCTTTCCGCTCTTACCTGTTATGACATCGCCGACGATGGTTGATGGGGTAATCGACATAAATGCCGTGCCAAAGCCAATCACCAACATCGCAATCACGAAGACGAATTCATGATCTGCGAATAAGAACATCGCCATTCCCGCCCAAGTGATTGTCGAACCCAATTGGAGCAATAGCTTTCGCCCTCTTCGGTCTGATAACCGCCCGGCACGCAAGAGAAAGGCGCCTTGGATCATGGCTGCGGCGGTGTAGACCAAGCCAACTGTCGAATTGCTGCCCTTTAACTCCTCGACCACAAAGAGCGGAATGATTGAAAGTCTTGGACCGAGAATCGCCCAACCAAATAGAAATGAGGTGATGAAAGCAATTCGAAAAGCTGGTATTCGAAATGCATCTTTGATGCCCATCTCCTCGAAGCTCTCACCTTTTGGAGCTGGTTCTAAGTGATTGGCATTTAAGTAGGCGAAAGCGATTGAGCCACTGATTAATAACGCAACTGAGTAGACAAAGAATGGTGTGCGAAGCGAGATTCCCATTAATAGCCCACCAATTGCAGGCCCGGCGATTGCGCCAATTAAGAAGCCACCGTTGTAAATGGAATTTGCTCTAGCTCGAAGTTCTGGAGCAACTGATTTGAAGATCACCGAACTTGCCGCAACTGAGAACATCGAGGAGCCCAGACCACCAGCGGTGCGAAAGGCCAATAATTGCCAGTAGTTCTGGGCGATTGCCGCGAGGAATGAGGAGAGTGAGACCATCAGAACGCCAAAGGTAAAGACGTAGCGCTCGCCAAAAGTATTGACCATTCGCCCCGAGAAGAGATGGCTGACGAATCTCATTATGGCAAAGGCAGAGACCACCAAACCAACTGCTGCAGCGCTAACTCCAAAAGATCTTGAGTAGATAGGAATGGCGGGAACAATCACGCCATAGCCCATCGCTACGAAGAAGGAGGCGATTACAAGGGTCTGTACCTCTCTTGGAAGTAGCCGCCAGGTTTTAGCCGAGCTGTTCTCCCGCAGCATCTTCCTTGGCCTTTCGATAATCTGCATTGGTACGAAGTGGCAACTCCTTCAAAGCGAAAGCTAAGAAGAGACCAATGAAGGTCACCGGAGCTGCTGCATAAAAGACCACATGGAATGAATTAACGAACGCTTGCAATACAGTCGTCTGTATTTCAGCAGGTAACTTGGAGATTAGCGCCGAATTATTGGTAATCGCTTCGATTTTGCCTGGATCAAAACCAGAAACTGCTTGCGGATTGGTTTTGGCCAAATCAGCAAAACCAGATTGCATGTAATGTCCAAGTCGATTGGTCAGAATCGAGCCGAAGAATGCGGTGCCAAAAACCGCTCCCATTGAGCGGAAGAAGGTGTTAGACGAGGTAGCAACGCCCATATCTCGCATTTCAACTGCATTCTGTAGCGCGATCACAATGGTCTGCATAGATAGACCAAGTCCCATTCCGACTAGAACTGCATAGATTGCAATCTGCCAGTATGGAGTATCAATCTGTAATTGAGTCATCAAGACCAGACCAATCGTCATTAACGCTGTACCAGCGATTGGATAGCGCTTGTAATGACCGTGCTTGGTAATTGCCTTACCGCTGTAGATAGACATCGTCAGGATGCCCACCATCAGCGGAATTAGCTTGATACCGGCAGATGATGCAGATTCACCTTTTACTACCTGCAAATAGAGCGGCAACATAACGATCGCGCCGAACATGCCAGCACCGATTACGCCACCCAGCATGGAAGTTAAATTAAAGGTGTGGTTCTTAAATAAATGAAGCGGAAGTATCGGCTCTGTGGCGCGCTTCTCTTGGAAATAGAAGAGCACACCAACGAATATTCCGATCACCAAGTAGAGGATGGTGCGGAAATCGGCCCAGCCATGTTCAGGACCATAAACCGAGAGCGTAAGCAGAATGGGCACTACGGATGCGACTAGCAGGAATGCGCCGAGGTAGTCGACCGAGTGCTCGCGCTTAATTTTTGGAATATGAAGCACTATCGAGGTTACGACCAAAGATAGGATGCCAAAGGGAATATTTATGTAAAAGATCCAGCGCCATCCGGTGATTCCGAGGATTTGCGCGTGGTCCGAGAAATATCCACCAAGTAACGGACCTGCTACCGAAGAGAGCCCCCAAACTGCACCAAAGTATCCTTGATAGCGACCGCGTTCGCGAGGCGGCACGATATCGCCAATGATTACGAAAGTCAGCGCCATCAAACCACCTGCGCCTAGTCCCTGCAGCGCGCGGGTCGCAATTAGTTGCGTCATGTTCTGTGATGCGCCAGCAAGCGCTGAACCAATCAAAAAGGTGACGATTGCGAATTGAAAGACGATGCGACGTCCGTAAAGATCAGAGATCTTTCCGTAGAGCGGTGTAGCTGCAGTCGAAGTCAACAAATAGGCCGTCACAACCCAGGTGTAATGATTTAATCCATTGAATTCTTCAACAATATTCTTGAGTGCGGTTGAGACAATCGTTTGATCCAAGGCAGCGAGCAACATGCCGGTCATCAGGCCACCCAAAATTACGAGAATTTCCTTATGCGTATGTTCGACACGTGTATCTTGAGACATAAGTAGTAGGTTAACCCTTCAACGGACATTTAACTAATCTAAATTGATGTTCTTGAGAAATTTCTGAAAATTAATGCCAATTCAAATCAATTTATGGCAATTTGAGCAAATTCAGGCAAAATTATGCAAATGGTTGCGCTTCAAGAATCGCAACTTGAAAGGTTTTTCCATTTGGCGCGGTGTACGCAACAGTATCGCCAATTTTCTTGCCATTGACCGCGCTACCTAATGGTGACTTCTCAGAGTAGACATCAAGATCACCAGAAGAAATTTCACGTGATCCCAACAGGAACTTCATCTCATCGCCTGCAAAATCAACCGTGACAATCATTCCGGGACCGACTACCCCCGCCTCACCTACTGGTGGAGCGCCTATCACGGCATGCTCGAGCATATGCTTCAACTGCTTGATGCGCGCTTCATTCTTTCCTTGTTCTTCACGAGCAGCGTGGTAACCACCATTTTCTTTCAGATCGCCCTCTGCGCGCGCAGCTTCAATCTTCTTCACAATCTCGGCGCGACGTGGACCTTCGAGCTCGGCAAGCTCAGCAGCTAGACGATCTGCCGCTTCTTGTGTCAACCAGGTCTGTGTCATAAGAGGAGAAGTTTATATTAGTTTGCCGCGGTACAGCGCACGACCGAAGCCGATACGGAGCGAGAGCGGGTGGGTATTTCAGTGGTGATCACATTGCGTTTTTCACCTGGTACTACTCGATAAGTTATCTCTCCAACAATGAACTTATCAATATCCACCGCAGTCAATCGACAGTCAAGTGGATTATCTGGATCACGGCGAATTACCTCAAAGGTTATAGAGATTGATTTCTCACTTACTGTTTTGAACGAAACCAGTGTGGCTGTGATCTCTGGTTTTGAATGATGCAGCGCACTCCAAAGAATCCAGCCAAAGAGCGCTACAAATAATAGGTAAGCAAGGTAACGAGAGCGTGGTGGTTTGCGACCATAACGATCATCCAGGTCAAGTGGTTGGCTCACAAGGGGTATTCTCGCACTATGAATGGAAACTTTGATATGGGTGTAGCGGGCTCGATGACGATGATTGTGCTAACAATTTCGGTCTTTCTGCTATTGAGAAGTTTCTATAAGCGTTTTAGTAATGTGCGCAAAGACCCGGAAGATAAATAGAACACTTCCAAGAAAAATAGTCAGAACATAAAGAGCTTATGAAACGGATCTGGCAATGGCTTGCAACAGCCTTGTTGGTAGCCATATTTCTCTCGCTGGCTAATTGGCAGTGGAATCGCGCTGGCGCCGTGAAGAACCCGCCGCAGATTGACCAGACGATCCTGCCATTAGATTCATTGATTGCGCCAAGTGACCCAATCACAGATTCGCAGATTGGCAGACGAGTCACTATTACTGGTAAATATGTAAGTCTTTGGCAAGCGCCTAATCAAAAAGCTAATTCCGCAGGCCAACGAACTTGGCAGGTGGGATTATTACAAACTAAAGACAATGCCATGATCTTGGTGGTTCGTGGTTATGAGCCGAACGGTAATTCAAATGATTTATCTGGTGCTGAGGTAACGGTTACCGGAACTTTGTTACCTCCGCAAGGCAAAGATGTTGCCCAGATCCAAGGTAATCAATTAAGTCGTGTCGATAGTTCGCTATTTGTTTCGCGAACCGACCTGCCTTTATATGCGCCATTTATTAATGCAATTTCAGAGGTTCCAAAAAGTAATTTGGAGAAAGTGGAAATCAAGTTAAGTGGCAATGTGCCAGGTTATTACTGGCAACACATCTCATATGTGGTGATTTGGTTCTTGTTTGCAGTCACCTCGGTATACCTGATGCTCTATCACCGTTCGGGTAGGGTAGAGCCATGAAATTTGACGCGATAAATCGATTCCGCTTCATGGCCATCGTCTCAGGCATCATGTCGCTGTTGCTCTGGTTCGTATATATGCCCGTTAAATACTTGTTAGATAATGAGAGTTGGCACCAAGCGAGTATTTGGATCCCGATTGTGCATGGGTATCTTTATCCGATTTACGTGCTCTTTGCGATTCAACTTTCGGTGGCCAAGCGCTGGAAAACACTGAATATCTTGGGTTTGATCCTGGCAGGAACTCTGCCGATAGCTTCGATTTGGGCGGAACGGTACGTAGTCAAGAAGTACCGCTAAGTAATGTTGGTTCAAATCAAGCGCGCCATCAAGGCGATTATCTACCCATGGTATGAACAACGACTCCTTCGAAAACTTGATTTTAATCAGACCCCACATCACATCGGAATCATTGTCGATGGCAATCGGCGCTGGGCAAAATCTAAGACTTTGGCGACTGAGAGTGGGCATCAGGCCGGTGCCGAAAAAATCCTAGATTTCTTAAATTGGTGTGAGGATGCCCAGGTAAAAATTGTGACCATCTGGTTGTTATCTACCGATAACTTCAAGCGAAGTCAGGAAGAGCTTGATGCGCTTTTGAAGATCATTGCAAATGTGGTTGAGGATCTGAAAATCAAGGGGCGTTGGAATATCAAAGTCGTTGGCGCCCTTGATGTATTGCCAGAATGGATGGCAGAGCAGTTCAAGAACATACCGCCACATCCGGGATCGCTGATGGATGTGAATGTGGCAATCGGTTATGGCGGGCGGCGCGAGATTGTTGATGCGATTAAGGCTTACTTACATACCGAGCGCGATAAAGGCGCGACCATCGAAGAAGCTGCCGCAGATTTGAATCCAGAGGTGATCTCTAAGTTCCTTTACACCGCAGGCCAACCCGATCCTGATTTATTGATTCGTACCTCAGGCGAGCAGCGACTTGGTGGCTTTCTTCTCTGGCAATCGACCCACTCGGAGTTCTACTTCTGCGAGGCCTATTGGCCAGACTTTCGTCGCGTGGATTTCTTACGCGCTCTGCGCTCCTACTCACAGCGCCAGCGCCGATTCGGTAAGTAATTTTCCCCCACGCGCTGGGGCGTGTCGTGACCGAAATGTCTAAATCTGAGCGTAACTTTTAACTGCTTTCCCCCAGATTACAACTCAAGAAATGAGCCTGGCTTGTCAACTGCAAAGTCTTCAAGTGGTTCTAATAGCGGTTCTAATAGTGGTTCTAATAATTCATCAGCGCGAAAATCTTCACGGGGCGCGCGAAAAACTTATGTTTTAGATACCAGTGTCTTACTTGCAGATCCACAGGCTTTGAAGCGATTTGCCGAGCACGAGGTAGTAATCCCAATTGCAGTTATTGGTGAATTGGAGAGCAAACGCGATCATCCCGAATTAGGTTTCTTTGCCCGTGGCGCGCTTCGTTACTTAGATGAATTGAGAATTTCAAATGGTCGATTGGATCAACCAATCACTATCACTGAAGCTGGCGGCACATTATCGGTCGAGTTAAATCACACTGAGCTTTCTTCATTACCGCCAGGATTCTTACGAGATGGTTCAAATGATTCTCGAATCTTGGCTATCGCAAAGAACTTGATGGCAGATGGCAAGCAGGTTGTATTGGTAACCAAAGATCTGCCACTTCGAGTGAAAGCATCCTCGGTTGGAGTAGAGGCAGAGGAGTATCGCGCAGAATTAGTAATGAATTCTGGTTGGACTGGCATGGTCGAGGCGACTGTGCCAGGCAAGATAATTGATGAGTTATACGCACATGATCGTGCAAGTTATGAATTTGCGGAAAAATATCCAGTGCATACGGGAGTGGTGCTACATTCTGAAAAAGGTAGCGCGCTTGGTCGCATCACCGCAGGTGGAGATTTGCAATTAGTTCGAGGCGATCGCACTGCATTTGGATTACATGGCAGAAGTGCAGAGCAGAGAGTTGCACTTGATCTTTTGCTAGATCCTGAGATTGGCATCATCTCGTTAGGCGGTCGAGCCGGAACTGGTAAATCAGCGCTTGCGCTTGCGGCAGGACTTGAAGCTGTCATGGAACGGCGCCAACATAAGAAAGTTGTGATCTTTAGACCGCTCTACCCTGTCGGTGGGCAGGAGCTGGGATATCTGCCAGGCAGCGAAGGGGAGAAGATGTCGCCTTGGGCGCAGGCGGTCTTCGATACCTTAGGCGCGCTAGTTAGCCAAGCAGTTATCGATGAGATCGTGGCCCGTGGTTTGATCGAGGTGCTGCCCCTTACCCATATTCGCGGTCGTTCGCTTCATGATGCCTTCGTCATTGTCGATGAGGCTCAGTCCCTAGAGCGGGGCGTCTTGCTGACCGTCCTCTCTCGAATCGGCCAGAACTCCAGAGTTATCTTGACCCATGATGTCGCTCAGCGGGATAACTTGCGGGTGGGGCGCCACGATGGAGTGGTCGCGGTGGTCGAAACCTTGAAGGGCAATCCGCTCTTTGCCCATGTGACCCTGACCCGAAGCGAGCGCTCGCAGATCGCTGCCCTGGTCACAGAGCTCCTTGAGGGACCGATCGCGCTTTAGGGGCTACTTTGGCGCCCGTTCTGCGCCCGCCAAAAGTGTGACCTATCCTTAAAAATCTCACAGCGACAAAACCCCATATTTCGGACATACCCCGTCCTGAGCAGGACTTTTATACCTCGCAGGGGGCTGTGGAGAAAATTTCTTCCACATACACGCGGGTCGTAATTTGCCCGAGCCCCACCCCCTTGAAAGCCTAAGCCAGTGGAAATTGGCTTCGGCTGGGGTCGCAAGTAGCGCTCCGGTTTCGAAGTCGGTTTTGGAATCTGGTTTAGGAATTAGAAAGGTGGGTGAGCAGCGATGCGTATTCGCCGCGCGCAAGCAGCATGGCTAGTGATCGCTTCCATGCTCTTTATCTCCTGCGCCACCCCAAGTTCCTATGGCTTGGAATTTCCCATGACCACCCAGCTGACTCTGCCGGATTCAACTCCGACTGCCTTTCTAGTCTCCACCCAGAGCCATGAAGAGAATCCAGATCAACAGGTTGCTGCCCTCTACGCCACCTTGGATTTAAAGGGCCAAGTTTCTGCGATCGATATGCGTGCGGTCTCTTTGGCCAGTCGAGAGATCGAGCTGGCTCGCACTCCATATGGCGCAAAGCAGGTCGCGCTTCGAATCATCCGCACTGAGTATCCAAAGTGGAGCGAGAGCCAACAGAAGTGCCTAGTTAAGTTATGGACCAAGGAGTCTCATTGGAATTACAAGGCACATAACTATCGCTCCGGCGCACACGGCATTGCTCAGGCATACCCAGCGATCAAGATGAATTCAGTTGGATTGGATTGGCGCACCAACCCTGTGACGCAAATTCGCTGGGGTTTGAATTACATCGAGAAGCGCTACGGCGCACCTTGCAAGGCGCTTGCTCGCCATGCCGCTCGTGGCGCTTATTAATTCACCTTAGATCTCTGCCTGTTAAATCTCTGCCTGTTAAATCTCGGCCCGCTTACCAATAGTCAATGGCTTAGCAGTCTCTGCGAAGAAATCATTACCTTTATCGTCCACCACTATAAATGCGGGGAAATTCTCAACTTCAATCTTCCAGACCGCTTCCATACCTAGTTCTGGGAAGTCGAGCACCTCGACCTTCTTAATGCAATCTTGTGCCAATCTGGCGGCAGGTCCACCGATTGACCCTAGGTAGAAGCCACCATACTTCTTGCAAGCATCGGTAACCTGCTTGGAGCGATTGCCTTTTGCAAGCATCACAAAAGATCCGCCATTTTGTTGGAAGTAATCAACATATGAATCCATGCGACCGGCAGTTGTTGGTCCAAACGAACCTGAGGCGTGGCCAGTTGGTGTCTTAGCAGGGCCTGCGTAATAAACCGCATAATTCTTCAAATAATCTGGCATGGGCTTTCCGCTATCGATTAACTCTTTGATCTTGGCATGAGCTAAATCTCGAGCCACCACCAATGTTCCGGTCAATGAAAGCCTGGTCTTAACCGGATATTTTGATAACTCTGCACGGATCTCAGTCATTGGCTTACTTAAATCAATATTCACCACTTGATCATCTAGGTGTTCATCTGTGGTTTCGGGCAAGAAGTGGGCGGGCTCGCGTTCTAATTCCTCAATAAAGACGCCATCTTTGGTGATCTTCGCCTTTGCTTGGCGATCTGCCGAACAGGAGACTGCAATCGCAATTGGTAGCGATGCGCCATGGCGCGGTAAGCGAATTACCCGAACATCGTGGCAGAAATACTTGCCACCAAATTGTGCGCCGATACCTAGATGCTGCGTAATTTTTAGCACTTCAGCTTCAACCTCTGGATCGCGGAAAGCATGTCCAGTTGCGGCATCACCAGTTGTGGGAAGCGAATCAAGATATTTGGTCGAAGCCAATTTAGCGGTCTTTAGCGTGTGCTCTGCGCTAGTGCCACCTACGACAATCGCTAAATGATAAGGAGGGCATGCTGCGGTTCCGATGGAACGCAATTTCTCCTCAAGCCATGGATAGAAGGCATCTTTATTAAGCACCGCCTTAGTCTCTTGGTAGAGGAAGGATTTGTTGGCGCTGCCGCCACCTTTGGCGATAAAAAGGAATTGATACTCATTAGGGTGATCAGAATCTGCATAGATCTCTACCTGTGCGGGCAGATTATTGCCGGTGTTCTTCTCATCCCACATATTCACTGGAGCAAGTTGCGAGTAACGTAAATTCAAATTGGTGTAGGCATTATGTACGCCTTCGGAGATGGAGCTCTCATCTTTCCCGCTGGTTAGAACAAACTGACCTTTCTTGCCCATCACTAGCGCGGTGCCGGTGTCTTGGCACATAGGAAGTACTCCACCTGCGGAGATATTGGCATTCTTCAGCAGATCAAGTGCCACGAAGCGATCATTCGGTGATGCTTCAGGGTCTTTTAAAATGTTGGCTAGTTGTTGGAGATGAGCATCGCGCAGATAATGATTGATGTCATGAATTGCGACCTCAGTTAACTTAGTGATGGTCTCAGGAGAGATTTCGAGGAACTTAAGTGAGCCATGTTGGACCTCTTTGACGCCCTCGGTAGTGACAAGACGATATTTGGTCTCATCTTCACCGATAGGAAGCAGATCCGAGTAATTAAAGCTCATCTTTAGCGATCTTCTGTTTGACGCCATCTAGCCACTCTTGGCAGATCTTGGCTAACTCTTCGCCACGTTCCCATAGTTTTAGAGATTCTTCTAAAGTGGTAGAGCCCGACTCTAATTTCTCAACTACTTTGGCTAACTCTGTGCGCGCCTCTTCATAAGACAATTTCGACTGCTGCTGTGCGCTTGGTTTTGTGGCCACGAAACTAATTTACTCCTTGATCAATGAATCATTTAATCTCTGCGGGCAGCTCGCCATTTGCCAGGCGAATGCGAACTGCATCACCTTTAGCAACATCCTTTGTTTGGCGCACCACTTTGCCATCTGAGCGCTGGACTACGGCATAGCCGCGTTGCATGGTTGATTTTGGTGAGAGGGTTCGGATTCGTGCAATCAGATGTTGTAAATCGCTCTCTGCGGAGTTGATGCGATGCACAAAGGCAATTCGCCGATCAAAGAGCGCTTGGATTCGATCACTTTCGCGATCTAGTCGTAAGCTCAATGTGTGTAGCGCGCGGTTTCGCAGCCCATCAATCAATTGCAACTCTTCTTTTAAATCCGGCACAATTTTCTTGGCGGCATCTGTGGGGGTTGAGGCGCGGTAATCCGCCACCAAATCAAGTAGCGGCGCGTCCTTCTCATGACCAATCGCGCTAACGATGGGAGTCTTGCAAGAGGCTACAAGTCTCACCAAGCCCTCATCGCTAAAAGGTAGGAGATCTTCAAAAGAGCCACCACCTCTGGTAATAACAATTACATCTACGAGCGGATCTGCCTCTAGTTCTTTCAGTGCATTGCTCACTTCAATTACCGCAACAGCGCCTTGCACCGCTACTTCGCGTAGCTCGAATTGCACTGATGGCCAACGGCGTTTGGCATTTTCGAGCACATCTTTCTCGGCATCGCTATTTCGGCCACAGATCAAACCCACCTTATTAGGTAATAACGGCAAAGCTTTCTTGCGTTTTGCGGCGAATAGACCTTCGGCATCTAACAGGTTCTTCAACATCTCAAGGCGAAGTAATAGTTCGCCCACACCAACTTCTTTGATCTGTCTAGCCCAAAATGAGATTGACCCATTCTTGGCATACCAAGATGCGCGCGCATAGATCTTTACTCGGGCATTGTTGCCAATCGCACTCTTAGTGAAAATTCCAGAGGGACAGGCGACCGAGATGCTCATATCAACGCTGGAATCACGTAAGACCATGTATGTGTAATCTTTACGAGGTTTTATCTCAGATAGTTCGCCTTCAATCCAAAGCGGACCAAGTTGATCTACATATTCCTTGAAGAATTCCGATAAAACCCGAACCGGTATGGGTTGCTCCTCGGAATTTTCCAGCATACAAAGAGCCTATTACACTGGTGCCACATGGCCACGATGACGAGTGAGAATAAACCAGAGCAGAGTAGTAAGAAGGTGCTGCTTGCCGCGCCCCGTGGTTATTGCGCTGGCGTTGACCGCGCAGTGGTGACGGTACAGAAAGCCCTAGAGGTTTATGGCGCCCCGGTTTATGTGCGCAAGCAGATTGTCCATAATAAATTTGTAGTGGAATCACTCGAGAAACATGGCGCGATATTTGTAGAAGAGGTCGATGAGGTGCCAGAAGGCGCAACCGTCGTCTTTAGCGCGCATGGTGTCTCACCTCAGGTACATGCCGATTCGGCAGCGCGCAATTTAAAGACCATCGATGCCACTTGTCCATTGGTTACCAAAGTTCACAATGAGGCGAAGCGTTATGCGAAGGAAGATTTAGAGATCATCATGATTGGCCATGATGGCCATGAAGAGGTAGAGGGCACTGCAGGAGAGGCACCAGGTCGCGTTACGGTTATTGAAGGTGTGGAGATGGCTCGCACTATCCAACCAAAGAGCGGAAAGAAGTTGGCTTGGCTATCACAGACCACGCTTAGCGTCGATGAGACTATGGAGACGGTCGCGGAGTTAAAGAAGCGCTTTCCGGAGATTATCGATCCTCCATCAGATGACATCTGTTACGCGACACAGAATCGACAAGAGGCGATGAAACAGATTGCGCCTAATTGCGATTTGGTCTTAGTGGTTGGCTCCAAGAACTCATCTAATTCAGTTCGGTTAGTTGAAGTTGCGTTGGAGTATGGTGCAAAGGCGGCATACCTAATCGATTATGCCCATGAAGCAGATTCAAAGTGGCTACAAGATGTCCAGACTGTTGGGGTATCAAGCGGCGCTTCGGTCCCTGAGCTATTGGTACAAGATCTCTTGAAGTGGTTGGCAGATCGCGGATATGGCACAGTCGAGACGGTTACGGCAAAAGAAGAGAGTCTGTTATTTCAATTGCCGCGCGAACTTCGTAAAGATATAGGTAAGTAACTTTTAAGCTCGGCTTCGCGCATCAGCTACGCGTTTTTTGGCGCGCAGATTTAAGAAGTTGTACCAACCATAGATCGCACCGAGTATCAACCATGGCGCCGCCGATGCAAGTGAGCCGATGAAATCTACGAGCAATTTTGGGATATGGATGTTGTAAGCCATGAATGACCAAAAGAGCGCAGTAATCGCAAAAGCGATTGGTGGAGTGACTGCAGCAGCATAAGCCACGCCATCTCGACCAAATCGATTGCCCAGTATCACTACTGCCAACAGAACTAAACCGGTAACAATGCCAAAACTACTGCGGATCAAATGTTCGAGCGAAGCGAATAAGAAGATGAAGAAAGTCTGAAGCGTCGCAACGCCCTCTTTCTTTAATTTGATCTTGCTTAAATCCATTTTTTAACGTGCTCCGGTATCTGTATCAGTCTCGGCATCTATGAAGTCGCCAATTTTACTGCCATCGGTAATGGAGCGAATTTCGGGATTGATGAATTTAGGGGCTTCAATTTGATTGTTAGGTAGACCCAATTCGATCATCTCATTTACATCCTTGGTCACAGTGGTTCGAGTCGTACCGACCATCTGATTAAAAGCGCTAGCTACGCTAATTATTCGCTTGCCTAAAGTCTCAATATGTTCGTGATTGGTCTGGATTTTTTCCACCAATTTGCCGGCGACCAATTGGATCTTGTGAGCGTTCTCCGCTAATTGGCTTCGGGAGTAGCCATGGCGCACAGTACGAAGTAGCGCAAGTAAATTAGATGGCGTCGCCAAAGTAACATTTAATTCAAAGGCCTCAGTAAGCAGGGTTTTGTTGACTAACAGCGCTTCGGCGAGGATGGATTCAAATGGCACAAATACCACCACGAAATTTACCGATCCTTCGATGTTGTGGTACTTGCGTTTAGCTAAAGCTGCGATGTGCTTCTGTAAATCATCGGTATGCGCCTTCATTAACCGCGCGCGTTCTGTGGCATCTTCCGCTTTGATTGCTGCGTAGTAATTAGTGAAGGGAAATTTTGAGTCAATATATATATCTAAGCCACCTGGCATATTGATTTTGATATCAGGGATACCTGCTGTGCCTTCGGAGTTGGTGGTTCCGGTCTGCACCTCATAGTGAATGCCCTCTTGTAATCCAGCAGCATCTAGGATCTTTTCGAGTTGCGCTTCACCATATTTACCGCGCGCCTGGGTGTTATCTAACGCGCCAGCTAATTTGGTGGATTGATTGAGTAAATTGGTATTAAGCGCTGCCATGCTTTCGATCTCTTTTTTCAGCGCAGCTTCGGCCAACGCGCGATCCTTATCTGCCTGTGCAGTCTGGGTGCGAAGTTCGGTGATCTGTGCGGTCAGCCCTTCGATGGTGGTTTTGACCTCCGCATTTGCCACCACTTGATCTACCGAGATATTGGAACCCTGGCGCTTTTTAGCCAGGAGCAATCCCGCAACTAGTCCTATTAATAGACCTATGACTAGGCCAATTAATAGTCCGCTGATTAGTCCACCGGTAAGTCCAGCTCCGTTTTGCATGAGGTAATCATGGCAAGGGGCACTGACAATTCCCCGTAGGCTCTACTCCTTGTGAGCCTCTCCATCGGAATCGTGGGACTGCCAAATGTTGGTAAATCAACCCTCTTCAATGCGCTCACCAAGAACAATGTCTTGGCCGCCAACTATCCCTTCGCCACCATCGAACCAAATGTCGGCGTGGTCGGTGTGCCTGATGAGCGACTTAAAGTATTGGCGGAGATCTTTGGCTCGAAAGAGATTCTCCCTGCAACCGTCTCCTTCGTGGATATCGCCGGTATCGTCAAAGGCGCATCCGAAGGTGCCGGGCTTGGCAATAAATTCCTAGCCAATATCCGAGAGACCGATGCCATCTGCCAGGTGATTCGAGTCTTCAGTGATGGAGATGTGGTGCATGTTGATGGTCGAATAGATCCAGGTAGCGATATCGAGACCATCAATACCGAATTAGCGCTCGCAGATTTGCAATCAATCGAGAAGCAACTGCCACGAATCGAGAAAGAGGCGCGCCAGAGCAAGGAACGCGCCTCGCTATTGGAAGAGCTGAAGAAAGCCAATCAAGTACTGCAATCTGGCAAACCAATCTCCTCCGCCAATTTGGATTTAGAACTACTCAAAGAGGTTCACTTGCTGACTGCGAAACCTTTCTTGTACGTGTTCAATGTCGATGCCGCAGAATTGAATGATCAAGCGTTACGTGAAAAGTTACAGGCATTAGTCGCGCCCTCTGAAGCGATTTTCCTTGATGCTAAAACGGAGGCAGAGCTTGCTGAGTTACCGGATGAAGATGCCAAGGAACTGTTGGAGTCAATCGGCCTAAAAGAGCCAGGCCTTGCCACTCTTGCCCGAGTTGGTTTTAATACTTTGGGTTTGCAAACTTATTTGACTGCCGGACCAAAAGAGGCGCGCGCTTGGACAATTCATCGAGGCGATACTGCGCCGGTTGCCGCAGGCGTTATTCATACAGATTTCCAAAAAGGATTTATTAAAGCTGAAGTAATTCACTTCAAAGATCTAGTCGAATATGGATCCATGAGCGCTGCTAAAGAACATGGAAAAGTTCGCATGGAAGGAAAGGATTACGTCATGCAAGATGGAGATGTAGTGGAATTTAGGTTCAATGTCTAAGATGTCAAAACAAAAACACCTAGAAGGTTTGCCAATAAAAAACCGCGATTCGATTCGCAATGTTGCGATCATCGCCCACGTAGACCATGGCAAGACCACTCTGGTGGATGCGATGTTGTGGCAATCCGGTGCATTTGCGGCCCATAAGAAGCAAGAAGAGGGCCAGGATCGCATGATGGATTCAATGGATCTAGAGCGCGAAAAGGGCATCACCATCCTCGCCAAGAACACCGCAGTCAAACGCGGCGACAAGGTAATCAACATTATTGATACCCCTGGCCACGCAGATTTCGGTGGCGAAGTCGAACGTGGACTAGAGATGGTCGATGGGGTGATTCTTCTTGTGGATGCATCTGAAGGTCCACTGCCTCAAACACGTTTCGTGTTACGTAAAGCGTTATCGAAGAATCTGCCAGTTATCTTGGTCATCAACAAGGTTGATCGACCAGATTCGCGAATTGCAGAAGTGGTTGATGAGACCTATGAATTGTTCTTAGATCTAGATGCCAAGGAAGATCAGATTGAATTTCCGATTGTCTACGCCTCAGCCAAAGCAGGGCGCGCATCTCTAAATCGTCCGGAGAATGGTGGCATGCCAGATCAAGAGAATCTTGATGCGCTCTTCGAAACCATCTACAACACCATTCCAGCCCCGAAATATCATGAAGGTGCACCGCTACAAGCGCATGTAACTAATTTGGATTCATCACCATATTTAGGGCGTCTTGCATTATGTCGCGTTCATGAAGGCGAAATTAGCAAGGGCCAAACCGTGGCCTGGATCAAGACCGATGGCTCGATTCAAAAGGTAAAGATCTCAGAGCTATTGATTACTGAAGCGCTCGAGCGAGTACCGGCAGAGAAGGCTGGCCCTGGTGACATCATTGCGATCGCCGGAATCGAAACCATTACTTTGGGTGAGACTTTGGCGGATGCAGAAAATTCATATCCGCTTCCGCTGATCACCGTGGATGATCCATCTATCTCGATGACAATTGGAATTAATACCTCGCCGCTTGCCGGCCAATCAGGCAAATTGCTGACTGCGCGCCAAGTAAAAGATCGTCTTGATAAAGAGTTGATCGGCAATGTTTCACTTCGAATATTCAATACCGATCGCCCAGATGCTTGGGAGGTACAAGGTCGCGGTGAATTACAACTTGCAGTTCTAGTTGAGATCATGAAGCGCGAGGGTTTTGAATTGACTATCGGCAAACCTCAAGTGGTCACCAAAATCATTGATGGCAAATTGCATGAACCAATGGAGCGATTGACGATTGATTGCCCAGAAGATTATTTAGGCGTGATCACGCAATTAATGGCGCTTCGCAAAGGTCGCATGGAGCAGATGGTCAATCATGGCACCGGATGGATTCGCCTCGATTGGCGAGTTCCGTCGCGTGGGTTGATTGGATTTCGCACTGAGTTCTTAACTGAGACTCGCGGTACCGGATTGCTACACCATGTTTTTGATGGCTACGAACCATGGCATGGGGAGTTAAGAACGAGACCTACCGGATCGCTGGTTGCAGATCGTCGTGGCCTTGCGACCTCATATGCCATCGCTGCAATCCAAGAGCGCGGTTCGATTTTCATCGAGCCTGGGGTTGAGGTTTATGAAGGCATGGTCATCGGCGAGAATTCCCGCGCGGATGACATGGATGTTAATGCGGTCCGTGAGAAGAAACTAACCAATATGCGCGCATCAGGTAGCGATGAGGCAGAGAAGTTGATTCCGCCCAAGCGCTTAAACATGGAGGGTGCCCTAGAGTTCTGCGCAGAGGATGAATGTGTTGAAGTAACGCCCGCAGTGGTGCGAATTCGCAAAGTAATCCTGGATCAAAACGAACGCGCTCGTGCTGCATCTCGAGCCAAGAAAGCAAATGCCAACTCATGAAAGCTATACAGATCACCAAATTCGGCGGCCCTGAAGTAATGCAGTTGGTCGAATTACCAGACCCAGTCGTAGGTAATGATGAGGTTCTATTAGAAGTTACTTCGGTCGGTATCAATTACGCAGATACACATCAAACCGAGAACTCCTATCTTTCGGCGCAGAAACTTCCTTTGGTTCCGGGGATTGAGATCACTGGTGTGGCAAACGGCAAGCGCTACCTTGCGCCAGTTTCTAGCGGTGGGTACGCGCAGAAGGCAGTGGCAAATAAGCGCGCCTTAATCGAGATTCCCGATGGCGTATCTAACGAACAAGCTCTATGCATGTTGGTGCAAGGCTCAACCGCATGGCATATTTTGAAAACTGTCGGACATTTGAATCCAGGTGAGACAGTTGTGGTTCATGCAGCTGCAGGTGGCGTAGGTTCGATAGCAATTCAATTAGCCAAGTTATGGGGCGCCAAGGTAATCGCCGTTACTTCAAGTGATGCCAAGAAGAAGCTAGCAAGAGAACTTGGTGCAGATGAAGTAATTGATGCCAATACCGAAAATTTGAAAGAAAACGTACTTGCTGCAAATAATGGCAAACCAGTTAATTTGGTACTTGAAATGGTTGGAGGCAAGACCACAGATATCTCGCTAGAGGTATTAGCGCCGTTTGGTCGCCTGATTGTTTATGGCATGGCTTCTCGCACACCAAGTTCTTCAATCAATCCAGCTTCATTGATGGGTGGCAGCAAGACCATCACCGGTTTTTGGCTGGCGCATTGCTTTGGTAGCAAAGCGCTACTAAATGATGTGATCGAGGAGTTATTTCAATTGGTGATAGCTGGAAAGTTAAAGCCTGTCATCGGAGCGACATTTCCATTAAGCCAAGCAGCTGCGGCTCATAGTGCGATGTTGGCCCGCGAAACCGTCGGCAAAATTGCGCTAAATCCTGCGCAATAACGGGATTTCGCTCTGCTTCAAGTTGCAGGTAATCTTTGCTACTTAATTCCGAGAGGAATTAAGTAGATCTAGACCTGCCCCCCTAGCTCAGTCGGTAGAGCGTTTCCATGGTAAGGAAAAGGTCACCGG
>CAZZLH010000025.1:0-19358 GCA_964654815.1 uncultured Actinomycetes bacterium | reverse complement strand
CAAGACATCATTGCAATTCTTGGTATCGATGAATTGTCCGAAGAAGATCGCATCTTGGTGGGTCGCGCACGTCGTATCCAGCGTTTCTTGTCACAGAACACCTTCGTGGCAAAGGTCTTCACCGGTATTGATGGCTCATTTGTGCCATTGTCAGAGACCATCGAAGCTTTTGAGGCTTTGGCAGATGGTAAGTACGACCATGTTCCAGAGCAGGCATTCTTTATGTGCGGTGGTCTCGCCGACGTAGAGCGCAAGGCTGCAGAGTTGGCTAAGGCATGACATTACGTGTCGAATTAGTATCGCCAGAGAAGAAGGTCTGGTCGGGAGAGGCAGTGTCAGTTACTGCGCGCACTCTCGAAGGTGATTTGGGAATTCTCACCGATCACGCACCTCTTCTTGGCGTACTAGTCGATGGCAAAGTAGTAATCAAAGGCACTGATGGCCAGTCCAGTGAATTCAATGTCGCTGGTGGGTTTTTGAGCGTTTCGGATAACCGCGTATCAATACTTGCCGAAGCGACAAACTAAATTCGTTTTACCGCTGCGCCTAGTGACTGAAGTTGCTCGGCAAAATTTGGGAAGCCACGATCAATATGGAAGGCATCTTCAACAATAGTTTCGCCATCTGCCACCAAACCCGCAAGGACTAGCCCAACTCCCGCACGAATGTCGGTAGCCACAACCGGCGCCCCCGATAGTTGCGGGACTCCAGTGATTGCGGCGTGATGGCCATCAATAGTGATTTTGGCGCCTAAGCGACCTAGTTCGTTTACAAACATGAAGCGTCCTTGAAAGACATTCTCCGTAACAATCGCATCGCCGCTTGCAACGGCATTCATAGTTACGACCATTGGTTGTAGGTCGGTGGGAAATCCGGGATAGGGAAGCGTTGCGACATCAATAGCTTTGGGTCGTTGCTCCATGTGAACGCGAATGCCATCTTCAGTTGTGGTCACGATCGCACCTGCGTTGGTTAATTTCTCAAGCGGAATCTCCAAGTGATCTGCTCTAGCACCTTTAATGGTGATATCACCTTGTGTGATAGCAGCGGCAAAGGCCCATGTGCCAGCGATGATGCGATCAGGTAACGTGGCATGTGTTGCGGGCTTTAATTTTGTAACGCCTTCGATGGTGATTTCAGTTGAGCCAAGCCCCGAGATTTTTGCACCCATCTCAATCAAGAAATTACCAATATCTACGATGTCAGGTTCGCGAGCTGCATTGCCGATTGTGGTCCTTCCTTTTGCCAGAACTGCAGCCATCATGATGTTCTCAGTTGCACCAACCGATGGGAAATCTAATTCGATCATCGCACCCGTTAGTCCATTTGGCGCCTCGGTAACGATATAGCCATGTTCGATATGTACCTTGGCACCAAGCGCTTCTAAACCTTTTATATGTAGATCAAGCGGTCGCGGGCCGATGGAATCTCCACCAGGTAGCGCGACATCGGCAGCGCCTACTCGAGTGGTCAATGGACCAAGCACATTTATAGAGGCGCGAATTTTGCGAACTAGATCGTAATCCGCGCGATGATTTGGCATCTCAGGTACATCAATCTCAACTTGGCCAGAAGTTCGTTTGACTGTGCAGCCGATCCGCTGGAGCAATTCGATCATGATGTCGACATCCAAGATTTCGGGCACGTTGGTAATGGTGTTCTTCCCTGGTGCTAGAAGTGAGGCAGCCATTAACTTTAGGACCGAATTCTTCGCGCCAGGAACGCGGACTTCGCCATTTAAGCGTGCTCCACCCACGATGCGGAATCGGTCACTCATAATGGTCTAATCGTACTTGTATGAATAGGCTTAGGCTCATGGTTCATTTAACGCGTATTTATACAAAAACTGGAGATGACGGAAGCACTGCGCTAGGCGATATGTCTCGCACCTCCAAGAACGATCCACGTCTGGAAGCTTATGCAACAGTAGATGAGGCAAATTCTTCTATCGGCGTTGTTTTAGCGATGAGCCAATTACCAGAAGATGTCGCCAAGTTATTGGTACGTATTCAAAATGATTTATTCGATGTCGGAGCGGATCTCTGTACTCCAGTCATTGATAATCCAGGTTACGAACAACTACG
This sequence comes from uncultured Actinomycetes bacterium, assembly GCA_964654815.1. GTDB lineage: Bacteria > Actinomycetota > Actinomycetes > Nanopelagicales > Nanopelagicaceae > ZLKRG08. The sequence goes on along the minus strand of CAZZLH010000025.1, from coordinate 17,274 downwards.
CGTATTGGATAGCCAGATCACTTATCTTGAGGATCAGATTGATAAGTACAATAAAGATCTAGCAGAGTTAAGATCATTTGTATTGCCTTCTGGTACCCCAGCTGCTGCTTTGTTGCATGTGGCTAGAACCGTTACTCGTAGGGCAGAGCGTCGCACTTGGGCTGCAATCCATGCCTTCGGCACTGGAGTAAATCCACTGACTGCTAAATATTTGAATCGACTCTCAGATCTACTTTTTGTATTGGCGCGCTATGCCAATAAGGAAAAAGGCGATGAGCTATGGGTGCCAGGGGCTAATCGTTAATTGTTTTTAACGTAAGTGTGACTTGGCACGGTCCGATCAGTTGGTCTTGGCCCACGATTACATGAAACTTTGGTCGGCACCACTTTGAAATTAGGGTTATAGGGTTCGCCACTTACCAACACATAGGTATTTACTTTCTTGGCATTTGAAGCTGAAAATAGCGATGTCAAAGTTCCGTACTTAGTTATGGTTGAATCGGTATCGGATGCCGGTCCAATCACATCAGATGTGATCTCCCACCAATTACAACCAATAGTTGAACCTGCGAATAACGCGCCACAGGATGAGTCTTTCTCGCAAACTATCAATTGAGCCGATAATCTGCCGGTGGCGTCCTCTCCAGCTGCGTTATATAGCTCAGATTTATTTGGGACCTTTGCGTAAATATCATCGCTTTTTAGAAAACCCTTCGGCGGCCAAGTAGGTGTCTGCTTTGCTGGCAATTTTGGCGTCCGTTTGGCTTTCGGTTTTGGCGTGATCTTTTTTACTACCGGTTTCTTGGTCGCAACCGGTTTCTTAGTAGTTGTTGCCGAGGCTTTAACTGAGGCCTTAACCGAAGCATTAATGGAGGGTTTGGCAGATGCAGTTGATTTTGCAGTCGGCTTACTCGACACGCTCACCGCAGGTTTAGCAGTAGCCTTAGTCGTCACCGTTGCCTTAGCGGTAGGAGTAGGGCTCTTGGTTGCCGCGCTTGCATTTCCAGCAAGCAAAACCAGCCCAAGAGAAATTATCAGTACTTTTCTCACTCGCGACTCCATTTAAATGTCTTTGCCGCCAATGCCAAACCAATGATCAGCCAGAGCAGATTTATCATGATGCCACGGCTAGTCTCCCAGCTCTTTGCTACCTCTTGAAGTGCAAAGGAGTCGGGAAGGAAGACTTCGCGCATGCCTTGAGTGAGCCACTTCAGCGGGAAAATTGCGGCAATTTGCTGCATCCAAGATGGTAATTGTGTGAAAATGAAAAATACTCCGCTAAAAAATTGCAAGATAATCACAACTGGCGAGACGATTGCAGAAGCGCCGCGACCTGATTTAGCAACACTTGAAAAAGCGATTCCTAAAGCCGCAGAGTTTGCGCTACCAAGGATTAAGAAGAGCACCAACAACCACCATTTCTCTGAAGTTGCTGGAAAATCCAAACCATAAAAAGCCACGCCACCAGCCATAAGCAAGATGGTCTGCGCCAACATAGAGGCCAAGACCAAGATGGATTTTCCGATGAAATAGGAAGCAAGTGGCATTGGCGTGCCCCGAAGGCGCTTTAGCGCTCCAGCATCTCGCTCCATTGGAATCATGATGGCTAATTGTTGGAAACCGCTATTGACCATGCCAGATGCGATCATTCCGGCGACAAAATATTGCGCGTATTGAACCCCTGGCGCAATCTCATTTTGGAATACCGAGCCAAATATCACCATCAAAATCAATGGGAAGAAGATGGTGAAGACCACAGATTCGCGTTGTCGTAAAAATTGTCTGATCTCCAGATTTCCACGGAGTATTCCTAAACGAAGGGTGTTCATGCCTCACCAATCATCTTTAGGTAGATATCTTCTAATGAAGGACGAATGACTTGCAGTTCAGGAATCTCGCCTTGGTATTTGGCAGCCAGCTCCTGCACAAATTCAGTCGGGCGATCACTCTCAGTTTCGCCATCGCGCCATCTGATGACCGCGAGTGCGCTCTGGCGATTTCCAAGCGTTGCGGGGGTGGCGACTTCCACGATCTTTCCGTGATTGATGACCGCAACTCGATCAGCTAACGCCTCTGCCTCATCTAAATAGTGAGTAGTGAGCAAGATTGTGGTTCCTGATTTGCGTAGCGCATTAATCAAATCCCAAAACTGTCGCCGTGCTTCGGGATCAAATCCAGTTGTTGGCTCATCTAAGAAGAGCAATTCAGGATTACCGATAATGCCAAGTGCCACATCGAGCCTGCGTCGTTGGCCACCAGAGAGATTTCTAATCAAAGAGCCACGCTTCTCATCGAGCCCAACTGCGCTGATTACCTCATCTGCATCACGCGAATTCTGGTAATACTTTGCGAAGTGATGGACGGTTTCGGCCACACTTAAATCACCGGCATCTTGGCTATTTTGATGGACTATGCCGATTCGATTGCGCCAAGTGCTATCACCATCATTTGGATCTACTCCTAGAACCGAAACATTTCCGGAGGAGCGCTTTCGAAATCCCTCGAGTATCTCAACAGTCGTCGTCTTGCCAGCGCCATTTGGACCAAGGAGTGCGAATATCTCGCCTTGCTCAATTGTGAGATCAATCCCGGCGACTGCAGCTAAATCGCCATATGACTTAGTCAAATCATGAACCGATACGACTGACATGGCTTCACCCTGCCACATTCGGGAAAGAAATGCGAAAATACGCAGGTGAGTCCGCGTCGCAACTATCCAAAGAATCGCCGCCCAAAGGTGGAAGAGCGCGACCCGGCAACATCAAATCAAGTCACCGAAGAACATCACGATGGCATCTACGTAGTCCGACAATTAACGGGTTCTAGTTCTAATAAACCATATAGATGTCCAGGGTGCGATCAAATGATCCCAATGGCGACGCCGCATATCGTGGCGTGGATCGAAGGCGATGAGGATTCTCGTAGACATTGGCATAAAGCCTGTTGGAGCAAGCGCGATAAGCGCAAGCCAAATGTGCAGCGTACGCGTAATGCGCCGCGTTATTAATTACTTAAAGAACTTACTAAGTGAAGCGATAATTTTCTCTTGTCCAGCCGTGCGCTTAAATGATGTGGCGCGAAGCGGGATCTCAAACTTTGGCCTTACCAAGGTGCGCGCATAAGTAAATTCGTATAGACCTTCTGGGCCATGAATTCGCCCGTAGCCACTCTGCTTGGCGCCGCCAAATGGCACCGATGCAATTGCAGCGAAAGAGAAGGCGCTATTTATTGCCACCATGCCACAATGTAATTGTTTGGCAATCTTGTAACCCCTACGCTTCGAGAAGACTGATGCGCCAAGGCCATATTCAGATGCATTTGATAGCGCGATTGCCTCAGCCATATCTTTAACTTTATTGATGGCGATAGTTGGGCCAAAGGTCTCTTCAGTCATAGCGCTGCAATTTTCGGGGACATCCAACATGACTACCGGATTAACGATTCGCTCATTTACCGAATTTACGTCGCCATAGATCATCTTGGCGCCGGCATCGGTAGCCGCCTGAATGTGGCGCTTGATTATCTCTAACTGCTTTGGCATGGTCGCCGGCCCGTAGCTGGTTCCGGGCTTTAAATCTCTTACAATTTTTAAGACCTCTTCGGTGAATTTATCCGCTACTTGTGCGTGCACATATGCGCGCTCGGCACCTATACATGATTGCCCTGCATTAGCCATGGCGGACCAAACTGTGTACTCAGCTGCTAATTTCAAGTTTGCATCTTTATCGACGATGACCGGATCCTTACCACCGCACTCCAGCAACACCGGAGTCATATTCTTTGAGCAAGTCTCAGCCACTAACTTTGCAGTCCTGGTAGAGCCGGTAAATGCCAATTTATTTATCTTGGATTCACAGAGAAATCTTCCAGTCTCGCCAAGACCAGTGATGCATTTGAATATCCCTTCAAATGGCGCAATCTCATTAAATGTTTCTTCAAGCATCACTCCAACACCTGGTGTGAACTCACTTGGCTTGAAGACGACGGTATTTCCGGCTGCTAGCGCATATGCAATCGAACCCATAGGAGTAAAGATGGGATAGTTCCAAGGCCCAATCACGCCAACTACGCCAAGCGGTACTCGCTGCACCATCGCGCTCATATTGAACATCAAGATTCCAGGTGCACGTCGTTGATCTTTTAGATAGAAGCCAGCCTTGCTGGATGCCCAACTCAAATGCGAGATTGCTACTGAAACTTCTAGCTTCGCATCGCCCAATGGCTTACCAGTCTCGAGAGCGATCAGCGCTGCGAATTCATCTGCGCGGTTAGCGATGACTTTGTTCCACTTATCAAGTACCCGTTTGCGTCCGGTGAATCCCAACTCTTGCCATTTAGTGGCAGCGCGCTCTGCTCTTGCTACTGCGCCATCAACCGATTCCTTATCAAATACTTGATGTTCTGCTATTACTTCACCAGTTGCGGGATTGAGTGATTGGAATCGGGTCATGGGTAAAGGGTAACCGCAGTTAGAATTTGTGCCATGGCTCAGACCTTGCGACCGAGCACGGTACTGCCAGCAACTCGGACGCCATATGTAGTAAAGACTGAAGATGGCGTCGATTTGGTGGTCGAGGTGGCTGCGCCAATCAACCATCCCACCAGAGGTGCACTTCTCATGTGCCATCCCAATCCCACTGGTGGCGGCATGATGGATTCACATGTTTACAAGAAAGCGGCAAATCGTTTGCCGGCGTTAGCTGATCTAACCGTGGTTCGATTCAATACTCGAGGCACTACTAGCGAACAGGGAACCAGCACCGGACATTATGATCAGGCGAAAGCGGAGCGTTTTGATGTCGAGGCGATGCTTAAGTTCTCTTTGGATGAATTGCAATTGCCAAATCTTTGGGTTGTGGGCTGGTCTTTTGGTACGGAATTAGCGCTGAAATTTGGCAAGGATCCAAAGGTCAAAGGTTTAATCTTGCTTAGCCCACCATTGATGTATACGACCAACAATGAATTGCAGTTCTGGGCTACCGATGGTCGTCCCGTTATTGCGCTGGTGCCAGAGCATGATGATTACTTAAAACCTGATGAGGCAAGAACGAAGTTTTCATTGATTCCTCAGATACAGATCATCGTCGGAGAGAATATGAAGCACCTCTGGCTCGGAGAACCTTCAGTGCAATTTGTGCATAATGAGATCGTGCGCCAAGTGGCACCAGAGAAATATCCTCTACCTACCGAAGTTTAAATTGCCAGATTAACTCTGATCGGCCTTCGGATAGACCACTTCTTCAAGGATAAGGATGATCGAAGCCGCGATAGGAACTGCCAAGATTCCACCAACTAAACCAAGTAGCGAGGCGCCGATTAATGCGCTGACGATAGTGACAAGGCCAGGAATAGAGAGCGTTCGCTGCATGATGCGCGGCATGATCAAATAATTCTCAATCTGCTGATAGATCAAGTAGATCGCAAAGATCGCGATTCCTGAAACCACGGATTGGGTAAGGCCCACGATAGTCACCACAGCAGAACCGATGAAGTGGCCAATTAATGGGATTAGCCCGCAGATAAATACCAACATTCCTAAGGCAATAGGTGAGGGCAGTCCAAGAATCGCGCTGGCAATAGAAATGACTACGCCTGCTATCAACGCCACAGTTATTTGGCCACCAACGAAGGCGCCAATTCGAGCCACGATGCCATTGGTCAAAGCTTTGATTCGTGGTCTGCGAGTAGCAGGGGCTAGACGAATTCCATAATCAATCACTTGGGGCAATGAGATCGTGAAATACATGGTCAAAACTAGAATGGTTAAGGCAGTAAAAATTCCAGATAGGAAAGTCTTTCCAACGCCTATAACACCGCCAAAAGCGGAGATCAGCAAGGTGCCATCTTTGGTTATAGATTGCAGTCGTTCGTTTAACGAATCAATCAAGCCATATTGATTATTGATATCGGCAATTAAAGAATTATTCTTCAAACTATCAAGAAGCGCCGGTGCATTTTCGATCAAACTTGTGCCTTGTCTTACGACCGGTGGGATTACCAAAAATGCCAGTAGCGCTACGAAGATCACAACAAGCGCCAAGATAGATGCCACTGACCATCCGCGACTTAACCCTCTGCGACGGAAGAATTCAACTGCTGGATTTAATCCCATGGCTAAGAAGATAGAGATGATTAGTAGAACGAATATCTGGCTGGCGGCTGCAAGAGAGCGCAGGAGCACAAATGCAGTCAGCGCACCAGCAGTGGCAAGAAAACCAAAGTAGAAAGGGGAATTCTTCTCTATTGGTGCGCCAGGAATTCCAAAATCTTCGCCCGTAACCGCTGATTTCTTCGGCTTAGTAGATTTCGCCACAGATTTACCGATTCGCTTCATGCGATAAGTGTATTTATCACACTACCTAAGTGCATGAATAAGGTAAATGCGAGCCACAAATTACGAGAGAATATGCCCATGTCGTTGCGCATTACCGGTCTAGGTGAGGAGATTGGCGCAGTAATTGGGCTTCCCTGGGAGCAACCGCTGGAAGCTTGGCCCGAGGATCCTCTGCTTGGCGAGAAACGCGGTATCTCTAGGCACGTGGTCCGTCTGGTCCGCGCTGACGAATCAGATAACAACTCGGAGATTTACGCGGTAAAAGAGACAGTTATCGAATTTGCTAAACGTGAATATAAAGCGCTGACCGAATTGAAGAAGTTGGGTGCACCGAGCGTCGAGCCAATTGCGGTAATTGAGGGGCGCACCGATGTTTCCGGCGAAGAATTGCCATGCGCGATTGCGACTAGATTCCTACCTTACTCATTGCCTTATCGCGTGGTCTTATCTCAATCTGTATCGGCGCATGACATAAATAATATGGCCAACGCACTTGCATACCTCTTGGTGCAATTACATCTCTTAGGATTCTGGTGGGGCGATTGTTCACTATCAAATACCTTATTTCGCCGTGATGCAGAGGGCTTTGCCGCTTACTTGGTAGATGCTGAGACCGGAGAATTTCAGAGCAAGTTATCTGATGGCCAACGCGAACATGATTTAGAGATCGCCTTCTTCAATGTCGCAGCCGAATTAGAGGACCTTCAACTTTCGGGGGTTCTATATGAAGGCATGGACCCAATTCGTGCTAGTGAAGCGGTGCAACGTAGATATCGCAGACTTTGGTCGGCGCTAAAAGATCCACAGAAACTTGATCCCAATGATCGACATGCAGTCGAACGCGCGATGCGCCAATTGCATGATTTAGGTTTCGCCGTCGAAGAGGTGCAAGTTCTGCTTGATAACGAAACTCAGATGTTGACCTTTCAACCAAGATTGGTGGCTGCGGGTTATCACACCTCAAAGATCAAGAGCCTCTTTGGGTTAGATACTCAAGAACTTCAAGCAAAACGTATCTTGGCCTCATTTGACCGCTGGTATGCCAGACAGACAGATAAGAGTTCTAAGGAGGAGATGGCCAAGGAGTGGATCAACACCGTATTCAATCCGATTCTGGAATTGGTTCCGGAGGAGTTGCGCGGTAGAGTGGAAAAGGCGCAGATGTTCCATGAGATCTTGGAGAATCGTTGGTATATGACGGAGAAGCATGGCTATGACGTGGGCCTTGAGGCTGCGGCAAAGTCTTATATCAATGAGGTTCTGCCGCTGCGGTTAGATTCGGGAGTAGAGGCGCAATGAGCGAAGTTAATTTTGGTCGTGCATTTGATCTAAGTTCGCTTAAAAAGCCAGCGCAGAGCGTTGCAGAACCAAAACCGGGTGTAGTCGCTACTGCCGCCTCGCTTACCCAAACATTGATGCCGCTTTCAAATACCAAGCCAGTGATCATTCTCTGCTGGTCAGAGCGTTTTCCAGAATCCCTGGAGACTCTCAAATTGATGGGAAAGTTAAATCAAGCAGATCAAGATGCTTGGCAACTTGCGACGGTAGAAATAGAGAGAGAGCCGCAGGTGGCGCAGGCGCTACAGACCAGAGTGGTTCCGTATGCCGTAGCAATCGTCAAGCAGCAGGTCATGCCACTTTTTGAGAATCCATATCCGGAATCGCAACTTCGTATGGTGATTGATAAGGTCTTAAGTATCGCTGCCGAACAGGGAATCGGTAGCGCACCCGCAGAGCGCAGCGAACCAGAAGAGGATGAGGCGATGGCACATCTGCAATCTGGCAATTTAGCTGGTGCCATTGCGGCTTATGAAAAATTGGTATCTCGTAAACCTAATGATCCGATTGCCAAAGCAGGATTAGCTCAGATGCAATTGTTGAAACGAACTCAAGGTCAAAACCCTGCGGAATTACTGGCCAAGGCCAGCGCCAATCCATTGGATGTATCTGCTCAGATCGCTTGTTCGGATTTTGAAATTTCCAATGGCGAATTAGAGAGCGCCTTTGCCAGATTGCTAAATTGTGTCCGCGTACTATCAGGTGATGACAGGCAACGGGCTAAGGACCACCTCTTGGTCCTATTCTCTCTAGTTGATCCCGCAGACCCACGATTGATTAGTGCGCGAAAAGATTTAGCGAGTGCCTTATTTTGATTTTGAATAAACGCGACCTGGCTTTAACCAAAGCGCTCTTTTTCTTATTTGGCTTGGGCATCATGGCTTGGATCCCTCGCTTCCCAGAGGTAAAGGCCAATTTAGGGGTCAATAACGGCATTTTCGGAATCATGTTGAGCGTCGGTGCCTTTGGTTCATTGGCCGCGCTTTTAACAGTGGGCCATCTAGTGGATCACTTTGGCGCTCGGCGTGCGATGTTGGCCTCAATTACCTTACTCTGCGCCTCATTTATCGCGGTAGTCCATGTAACAAATCATGAACTATTTATTATCTTAAATATTTTGGTGGGCTTTTCCATCTCAACTATGCACATTGGGATTAACGCACAAGCCTTCTTTGATCAGGACCGAGGGGGAAAGAACCTAGTAATCGCTGCCGCGGGATATTGGAGCGCCGGATCTTTGGCTACCACGGTGCTATCCATGTTCCTGATTGGCAAAGTTAATCTGCAGACACATATCACGGTGATGTACCTGATTCTCTGGGTGCTAACAGTGGTAGTGCTTTACATGCGTAAAGAGACCTTGGTGCCACCGAACAAACATGATCGGGTTAGTCGCTCTATCTACAACGATCTGCGCCGTTTTAACTTCGATTGGATCATCAATTTTGGCTTGATTTTTGGCATTATGTTGGAGTTCTCGATTGCCGATTGGTCGACGATATTTACCAAAGAGGATGTCGGAATCTCGCCCTCGCTTGCGCCACTACCTTTCTTGGTCTTCACCTTCTTCATGATCTTAGGTCGCGTCTTTATTAACGCCTTACGTAAGCGATACCACATCTCAACTTTGGTGCGAGCTGGCGGAATATTGGCCGGCACCTCTTTCATTATCGGAATCTGGAGCGTGCACATCTTTGGACTGCCTGGTCTGATTCTGGCCTTCTCCTTATCAGGACTTGGCTCTTCATATATTGGTCCAGCATTTTTAAATGTGGCAAACACTAGAAATCAATTGCCATCTGGAATCGTGGTTGGTCAGATAAGTGCAGTCAATGTGGTCTTAGCTTGGATCTTGAAACAGATAGTGGCATTTTTAGCCCAATTCACTGGGCTACAGGTTGCGCTAACACTGCCGGCTTTGATGCTGATTGCGGTGGGGCTATTTACGCGGGTTTTTAAGCCTGCTCCAGCCAAATAGTCGCCATCGGCGGGATTCTTAAGACTCCGTAGCAATCTTCACCGACAGTTATCTCTTGATTGGTTACACCTGAACCACCATATTTCAAGTCATCGGTATTTAATACTTCCCGATATTTTCCAGGTTTAGCAAAGTACATCTTGTAGTGCTCGTGGGGAACGGGCGACCAATTGGTAACCGATATGAGTGGCTTTTGTTCATCAGACCAGCGCACAAAAGCGATGATATTTGCCGCGCCATCATCGCCCACTAACCATTGGAATCCATCGGCGAAATTATCACGCTGCCATAAAGCGGCAGTTGACCGGTAGCGATGATTTATATCTGCCACAACTTGTTGGACCCCTTTATGCTCATCAAATTCAGTCAGGAACCATTGCAAGCTATCGGCAGCGTTCCACTCTTCATTCTGCGCAAACTCTGAGCCCATGAATAATAATTTCTTACCGGGATGCGACCACATATAGCCATATAGCGCCCGTAGCTGAGCCAATTTCTGCCATCTATCTCCGGGGAATTTATTTACTAGCGCGCGCTTGCCATGCACTACCTCGTCATGAGAGAGCGGCAACATGAAGTTCTCGCTCCAGGCATAGAGAATTGAGAAGGTAATCTCGTTGTGGTGGAACATTCGATGAACAGGTTCGTGAGAAAGATATTGCAAGGTGTCATGCATCCAGCCCATATTCCACTTGTAGCCAAAACCCAGACCACCGAAGCTGGTATCTTTTGTGACACCTGGCCAAGCCGTAGATTCTTCAGCGATCATCATGATGCCTGGATGGTTTTTGTAAGCAGTAGATGTTGCCTCTTGTAGGAATTGCACCGCTTCTAAATTCTCCCGCCCGCCGAATTTATTTGGGATCCATTCACCCGCTTTGCGCGAGTAATCCAGATAGAGCATCGATGCCACCGCATCTACTCGTAAACCATCGATATGAAACTCTGCTAACCAGTAGAGCGCGCTGGCAACTAAGAAATTACGGACCTCATTGCGCCCAAAGTTGAAGACCAAGGTGCCCCAATCAGGGTGTTCGCCTTGGCGTGGATCGGCATGTTCGTAGAGCGCGGTGCCATCAAATTTAGCTAGCGCCCACTCATCTTTGGGAAAGTGCGCCGGCACCCAATCCAGTAAGACACCGATTCCGGCTGCATGTAATTGATCGACTAGATATCGGAAATCATCTGGCGTACCAAAGCGCGAAGTTGGTGCAAAGAATCCGGTTACTTGATAGCCCCATGAAGGTGCATACGGATGCTCAGTAACTGGCAAGAACTCCACGTGAGTAAATCCTTGCGCCTTAACGTATTCAATTAATTCCGAGGCCAATTCACGATAACTTAAACCAGCGCGCCAAGAACCTAAATGAACTTCATAGACTGCAACTGGTGAACGCCATGATTCAAAATCCTTACGAGTTTGCATCCAATTCTGATCGCGCCATTGATAAGTGGATTCGTTGACGATGGATGCCGTATTTGGCGGCACTTCGCACTGTCTTGCCATTGGATCGGCGTGATCCACCCATTGTCCAGATTGTGCGCAAATGGCGAATTTATATTTAAGACCTGCTCCGACATCTGGCAGGAAGGTCTCCCAAATTCCTGAAGTGCCAATGCGCACCATGGGATTGGTTTTCTTATCCCAGAAATTATTGTCATGAATCAGACTAACTGCGGTGGCATTAGGCGCCCAGACGCTAAAGCTAGTTCCAATCAGATTCCCAGATTTGTCACGAATTACATGAGAGCCAAGCGCTTGCCATAACTTCTCATGTCTACCTTCATTAAATAGATGTAGATCCATCTCTCCGATGGTGGAATTTGGATTTAAGAAGGATGCTGACATCTACATCTCGACTCTGACAATATGCGCCACTTTCCCTACTGGCCGACTTGGTTGGAGTCGGACAAAGGTGTGTGGTTGCCATTCAAAGCGTTGGTTATCGAGTAGATCAATCACATTGAAGTTAGCCTGCGGTAAGCCGAGCGCGCCCATATCCCAATGTACGGTGCTCTCTTGAGTGTAAGTGGGATCGAGATTTACGACTACCAAGATCAGGTTGTTACCTTCACGCTTTGAGTAAGCCAGGATCGCGCCGCTATCGGTATGGTGGAAATGTAAATTGCGTAGCCGTTGTAGCGCGACATTCTCCCGGCGAATCTCATTTAGCTGTTTTATGAAGGGCGCTAACGTCAAACCTTTCTTGGCTGCGCCATCCCAATCTCGCACCTTGATTTGGTATTTCTCAGATTCCCAATACTCCTCTTTGCCCCCGCCAAGTGGTTTGGATTCATATAACTCATATCCGGCATACATGCCCCAAGATGGCGTCAAAGTAGCTGCAAGTACGGCGCGAAGTGCAAACATCGCAGGGTTTCCACTTTGTAAGTGGAAGGGCAAGATATCTGGGGTATTGACCCAGAAGTTTGGTCTAAAGAATGCGCTGGTGCCGTGTGCCACCTCATTGCCATATGAAATCAATTCATCTTTGCTAGTGCGCCAAGTGAAGTAGGTATATGACTGCTGGAAGCCCGCTTTACCAAGCGCATGCATCATCGCAGGCTTGGTAAATGCCTCTGCCAGAAAGATAACCTCGGGAGATTCTTTATATATTGTCGCCAAAACATCTTGCCAAAAATGGACCGGTTTGGTGTGCGGGTTATCGACTCGGAAGATCTTCACACCCTTGGATATCCAAAGACGCAGGATACGTAAACTCTCCGCGACGATTCCTGCATAATCCTGATCAAAATTAATTGGATAAATATCCTGATATTTCTTGGGCGGATTTTCGGCATATGCGATGCTGCCATCTGGTCTTTGGCTAAACCATTTGGGATTTGATTTCACCCACGGATGATCAGGTGATGCTTGTAGCGCAAAATCCATCGCGATTTCGATCCCTAATTTATTTGCGGCTGCCACAAAATCCTCAAAATCTCTCATCGTGCCAAGTGCAGGATTAATTGCATCATGTCCGCCATCTTTGCTGCCGATCGCCCAAGGTACGCCGGGATCAACTGGACCAGGGGTCAATGAATTATTTGGGCCCTTGCGAAATTGCTCGCCGATTGGGTGAACCGGAGGCAGGTAAAGCACATCAAAACCCATATCTTTGACTGCAGCAAGTCGATTGGTTGCGCTCTTGAAAGTGCCGCTTGTTACCTTGCCAGTTTTGTCGATGGTGGCGCCTTCGGATCTGGGGAAGAACTCATACCAAGCGCCAATTAGCGCGCGATCGCGCTCGCTACGTACTGGAAAGTTCTCGGATTTTGAAACCAACCGCTTTAGCGGCTGTTGGTGCATGAAATTTCGCAATTCTGCGGTGGTGGCGGCCGAGAATCTATTTGCCGGAGCCAATTTGGTATCGCGTAGCGTTTTGATAATTGGATCAAGCAACCGCTTAGTTGCAGAATCTGCAGCAATTTTCGCTTCGAATAATCTCGCGCCGATTTCGCACATCAATTCCGCATCTAGATTGGCGGCGATTTTTATCTCACCATCATGAATCCAAGTCTCAAAGGGATGATCGTAGGTTTCGATGTAGTACTTGAAATCGCCGAGCGCATTGGTATTCACCCAAGCTTCATAACGATTGGTACCAGGCCAAATCTCGCGCATCATGGCGCGGCTGACTTCAGCGCCAGCTTTGTCGATTACCACGGCTTCAGCTCCGAAGGCATCGTGACCTTCGCGAATTATTGTGGCTTCAACTTTGAATTTCTCGAAAGGTATGGTCTTTACAGGTAAGAATTCACCGCCAAACCAGATTGTTGGGGAGATATCACTGGCGGGGATTCGATTGATCAACCGGAACCTTCTGTATTTCCTGGATCAGCAGCGCTAACATCAGAAAGTTTGTATTTATCAAGCGCCTGCTGGATTAGGGATTCTTTTACTTCACCGACTTTAGCCAATTGAGTGAGCGTTGCGACCACTATCGATTCTGCATCAACTTTGAAGTGGCGGCGCAGCGCACCGCGGGTATCTGATAGACCAAAGCCATCGGTACCGAGCGAGACGAATGGTTGTTCCACCCAAGGCTGTATTTGATCTTGCACTGCGCGCATGTAATCACTTACCGCAATTACTGGGCCGCGAGCATCTCTCAATTTCTCTGAGACATATGCGCGCTTTTTGTCGCGTGGGTGCAATAAGTTGTGGTGATCTATCGCCAAGCCATCACGTCTTAATTCATTCCAAGAGGTCACCGACCAGACCGATGCATTGACATCCCAATCATCAGCTAGCAATTTCTGCGCTTTTAATGCGGCATTTACCGCAACGCCTGAGGCCAAAAGGTTGGCGCGGCGCTTACGACCTGGTGCATCGCTAAGTAGGTAGATTCCTTTTACGATTCCATCAGTATCGACATTGGCTGGTTCGGCCGGTTGCAAGTAAGGCTCGTTGTAGACGGTGAGGTAATACATGACATTCTCACTATTTTCGCCATACATCCGGCGTAGACCATCTTTGACGATATGGCCGATCTCGTATGCATAGGCTGGATCGTAAGAAACAATTGCGGGATTGGTTGATGCCAAAAGGTGTGAATGTCCATCTTCATGCTGCAGCCCTTCACCATTTAACGTGGTGCGACCGGCCGTTGCGCCCAGAATAAATCCGCGAGTTAGTTGGTCTGCTGCAGCCCAGAAAGCATCACCGGTGCGTTGGAAACCAAACATCGAGTAGAAGATATAAACCGGAATCATTGGCTCATCGTGTGTGGAGTAAGAGGTGCCGACTGCGGTAAACGACGCAGTTGAACCAGCTTCATTGATGCCTTCGTGCAAGATGACGCCGCTTGTTGCCTCTTTATAAGAGAGCATCAATTCGCGATCAACTGAGATGTATTTCTGTCCACCTGGGTTGTAGATCTTCATGGTTGGAAATAGTGAATCCATGCCAAAGGTGCGCGCCTCATCCGGGATGATCGGCACGATGCGCGAACCGATTCCGGAATCCTTCGTTAAATCTTTTAACAAACGGACAAATGCCATGGTGGTAGCGATCTCTTGATGACCAGAGCCGCGTTTTACCGATTCGTAAGCCTCATCTGCAGGCTGTGGAAGTGGTTTAGAGATCTTGCGACGAGTCGGGATTGAGCCACCAAGTGCTTTACGTCGTTCCATCAAGTAATCGTGCTCTTTGGTGCCGGGTTCGAAGCGATAGTAAGGCGGCAAGTACTTATCTAATTTCTCATCCGGAATTGGAATCTTCAAGAAGTCGCGGAATAACTTGATATCTTCTAGAGTCAATTTCTTCATCTGGTGAGTTGCGTTGCGACCTTCGAAGTGATGACCTAGGCCAAATCCCTTGATGGTTTTAGCGAGAATTACTGTTGGGCGGCCATTCTTATTGGTCATCGCAGCTTGATAGGCGGCAAACATCTTTCGATAATCGTGGCCACCGCGTTGGAGCGCCCAGATTTTCTCATCGGACCAATTTGCGACCATCGCAGCGGTACGCGGATCACGACCAAAGAAATTCTCGCGGACGAATTTGCCATCTTCGGCCTTGAAGGTTTGGTAGTCGCCATCCGGGGTGTTGTTCATCAGTTGAACCAGCGCACCTTCTTTATCTTGCGCAAGTAGCTCATCCCAGCCGCGGCCCCAAACTACTTTGATTACATTCCAACCAGCGCCACCGAAGATTGATTCGAGCTCTTGGATGATCTTGCCGTTACCGCGCACCGGACCATCAAGGCGTTGTAGATTGCAATTTATTACGAAAGTTAAATTGTCTAAATTCTCACGGGCGGCAATTGATAGCGCGCCGATTGACTCGACTTCATCGGTTTCGCCGTCACCTAAGAATGCCCAGACATGTTGTTGGCTGGTGTCCTTGATGCCGCGATTTTGTAGATAGCGATTGAATCTTGCTTGATAGATAGCGTTGATTGGACCTAAGCCCATCGAAACGGTAGGAAATTGCCAGAACTCAGGCATCAAACGAGGATGCGGATAAGAAGATAATCCGCCACCTGGATGTGAAAGTTCCTGACGGAATCCATCTAACTGAGTCTCGGTCAACCGCCCTTCAACGAAAGCGCGTGAATACATTCCGGGGCTGGCATGGCCTTGAAAGAAAATCTGATCTCCGCCACCCGGATGATCTTGGCCCCGGAAGAAGTGATTAAAACCAACTTCGTATAGAACTGACGAAGATGCATAGGTTGAGATGTGCCCGCCAACTCCGACCCCTGGCCGTTGGGCACGATGCACCAACATCGCAGCATTCCAGCGAATGGCAGCGCGGATTCGACGCTCAGTATCTTCATCGCCAGGGAAGGCAGGTTCGCGTTCCGGGGAAATGGTGTTGATGTAATCGGTATTTCGAATCGAAGCAATTGGCACGTTTCGCTCGTGCGCATGCTTTAGAAGACTATTTAATAGGTACTTAGCGCGGATGGGGCCAGCGTTATTTAAGGTCGCATCGAGCGAATCGATCCATTCCTTGGTCTCAGATGGGTCGGTATCTACGAGATTCTCAATGTATTGCTCGGGCGTCTCGAAGGTTTCGCTCATGGGGCATATCTTTCCGCGAGCGGGGCTAAAACGCTAATTACTAGGCGGTTTTCTCAGATTTATCAAGTTTTGACTTGCGCCACAGGTTCATGTCGGGTGGACTTATCCCATGCCATCGCGGATGGGTTTTGAGAAAGGGCAATTAGTTCTCGAAGTCGGACATAGCTCTGACTGTGATGAGAATTTGCGAAAAGAAATTGCTGATCTAATCGGCGCACCGCTAATCGAAAACAATACAAATGAAGTGGTTGATGCGGTTTTGATTTGGTTCCGAGAAGATGATGGTGACCTAACCGATGAATTGGTAGATGCTCTGACTTACTTGACTGAGACAGGACCAATCTGGGTGCTAACTCCGAAAGTTGGACGTGAAGGGCATGTCGAACCAAGTGACATACATGATGCAGCTAACACCGCTGGCTTGAGCCAGACCTCTACTATTGCCGTTGCTCCAAATTGGACCGCAACCAAGATCGTGCCACGAAAGGCGAAGAAGTGACCCTAAATATCGGAAGTGAAGCCCCAGATTTCGAAGTACCTGATAACAATGGCCAATTGGTAAAGCTCTCATCATTTCGTGGCTCAAAGAATGTATTGCTACTTTTCTATCCATTTGCATTCTCAGGCATTTGCACGGGCGAACTATGTGCGATGCGCGATGATCTGAAGCCATTTCAAAATGATGATGTCCAGCTGCTAGCAATCTCTTGCGATCCTATGTATGCAAATAAGGCATTTGCCGCGCAAGAAGGTTACAAGTTTCCGGTGCTAAGTGATTTCTGGCCACATGGAGCAGTCTCCACGGCATATGGAGTCTTTAATGAAGATCGCGGCTGCGCGACCCGTGGTTCATTCTTGATCGATAAGAGCGGTGTATTGCGCTGGCGAGTGATTAATACTTTGGGAGAAGCGCGCAACATTGATGATTACAAGAAGGCGCTCGCTGCTCTTTAATCTTGCGTTATTTCGCGGGAATTAGCCAATTTCTAAGTGGTTGGTTACTATTTGCACGCACAACGGGTGGTTAGCTCAGCGGTAGAGCGCTTCGTTTACACCGAAGATGTCGGGGGTTCGAAACCCTCACCGCCCACGT
>CAZZLH010000024.1:11064-19456 GCA_964654815.1 uncultured Actinomycetes bacterium | reverse complement strand
GTCCCTGGCCGGAGTTGAACCGGCGACCTACCGCTTAGGAGGCGGTTGCTCTATCCACTGAGCTACAGGGACTCGTTTATTTATTTGTTATTTATTTAATAAACATGTTCATTGGAGTGAGTGATAATTCTACTTTTAACAGACTTTATATTTAATTTCCCGCGTAAATAAACGAGGATTTTCGCAAAATTAAGGCCTCGGGTAGACTCCACTTCGATAATTTAATTGGAGTTGATTTCCTCATGGGTATGAAAGCGCTGGTGATCGGCGCTGGCGGAGTGGGACGCGCTATCGCCAACATTGCATCACGTAGAAAATTTATAGATTCATTGGTCATCGCCGACCGCACTTTGGCTCGCGCCGAAGAGGCCGTAGTCCGATTAAAGGACCCTCGCTTCGCTGCTGCTCAAGTCAATGCATCTGAGCTCGAGGATGTACGCGAGCTGATTAGAAAAGCTCAGCCAGATGTGGTCATTAATGCAGTTGATCCACGTTTTGTCATGCCTATCTTCTTAGCCTGCGAAATTGAGAACACTAATTACATAGATATGGCGATGTCACTATCTCGCCCCCACCCCCACTATCCATATACCGAAACTGGCGTGAAGCTAGGTGATGAGCAATTTGCCCGTGACTGGAACTGGAGTGAGCGAAAGATTTATGCGCTGGTTGGAATGGGAATTGAACCTGGGCTATCTGATGTCTTTGCCAAGTATGCATCTGAGCATCTCTTTAGTCGTATTGATTCATTAACGGTGCTTGATGGCTCCAACTTGGTTGTTGAAGGTTACGAATTTGCACCCTCTTTCTCAATCTGGACCACCATCGAAGAGTGTTTAAATCCCCCATTGGTTTGGGAAGATGGTCGTGGCTGGTTTACCACCGAACCCTTTAGTGAATTAGAAATCTTTGACTTCCCCGAAGGAATTGGTCCAGTTGAGTGCGTTAACGTCGAACACGAAGAGGTAGTACTAATCCCTCAAAAAATCGATGCCAAGAAAGTTAACTTCAAATATGGACTCGGTGCGCAGTTCATCACCACTTTGAAAACCATCCATATGCTCGGATTAGATCGCAAAGAGAATGTAGATGTCCAGGGAATCTCCGTAGCACCAAGAGATCTACTCGCTGCCTCGCTGCCTGATCCCGCAACTCTTGGTCATCGTATGCATGGAAAGACTTGTGCCGGAGTATTAGTAAAGGGACTCAATAAAGAGGGCCAACCATATGCCTGCTACATCTATAACGTAGTGGATAATGATTGGTCTATGAAGGAGTACGGAGATCAAGCCGTCGTATGGCAGACTGCGATAAATCCAGTCATCGCCATGGAATTAATCTCTAAAGGAATTTGGAAACCAGAAGGCGTAAATGGCCCTGAATGGTTTGATCCAAAGCCATTCCTTGATTTGCTTGAGCCATATGGTGCATCCTGGACCATCCGAGAAGAGAGCACTGAGGGAATCGATTCTTAATGAGCGATAGCTGCGATTACGATGTAGTAATAATCGGATCCGGATTCGGTGGATCCGTCGCAGCGCTTCGCTTGTCAGAAAAAGGCTACAAAGTTTGTGTGCTGGAAGCGGGTGCGCGCTTCGCTGATAAAGATTTCCCAAAGACTTCTTGGCGGATCAATAAATTCCTCTTCGCACCAAAGTTGGGCTTAAAAGGAATCCAGCGCATTCATAAATTGCCTGATGTCTTCGTGCTTTGTGGCGCGGGCGTCGGTGGCGGCTCCTTGGTCTATGCAAATACGCTCTATCAACCAAGCGATGAATATTTTCAAGATCCGCAATGGCGGGACATCACGGATTGGAAGCAAGAACTCGAACCTTGGTATCAATTGGCTAGAAAGATGCTAGGCGTTGCCACCAATCCATTCTTCTCTCCTAGCGATAAAGCGATGCAAGAGGTTGCCCACGAGATGGGCGTTGGCAGCACCTTCCAACTTGCACCACTTGGAATTTACTTTGGCGAAAAACCTGGCGTCGAACATCCCGATCCATATTTCAATGGCGCTGGTCCTGCCCGAAAGTCCTGCATTAATTGTGGCGAATGCATGACCGGCTGCAGGCATAACGCTAAAAACACCTTGGTTAAGAATTATCTTTATTTGGCAGAGCGCCTTGGCGCAGAGGTGAAAGAGCTAACTACCGCAACTGAAATTTCTCTCCAGAACCAGACTTGGATAGTCAAGACCAAATCTTCCACCAGTTGGATACCTAAAACTAAAAAAATCACGGCCAAGCAGGTAATTGTTGCAGCCGGAACCTACAACACCCAAAAGCTCTTACATCGCATGAAATCAGATGGGATCCTTGATCTCTCGGATACGCTCGGCAAACTTTCCAGAACCAATAGCGAATCTTTGGTTGGTGCGATAATGCCTAATACCAAGATTGATTTCTCACAAGGTGCAGCAATTACCTCTTCTTTCTTCCCTAATAAAAACACACATGTTGAACCAGTCAGGTACGGCAAAGGCAGCAACATGATGGGCCTCTTGCAGACAATTATGACTAGCAGCGACTCCGCAGCTACCCGAGCTAAGCAGTGGTTGATCCAAGCCGCTAAAAAGCCAACACTGATATTCCAAATTTTAAATGTCCGTAAGTGGAGCGAACGCTCGGTTATCGCATTGGTAATGCAGAATGTAGATAGCGCCGTAACGGTCTTCGAAAAACGCAGCCTCTTCGGACGCCGATTAAGTTCGCGAAACAATGCGGAAAACCCCAATCCCACTTGGATACCTGAGGCAAACGAGGTAGCAGAGCGAGTTGCAAAGAATTACGGCGGCATCGCAGGGGGCAACATTGGAAATCTAATCGGTTCACCATTTACTGCGCACTTTGTCGGTGGTTGCGTGATTGGTAAGAGTAAATCCGATGGAGTAATCGATCCTTATCACAGGGTTTGGGGTTATCCCACTCTGCATATTCTCGATGGCAGCACCATCACTGCAAACCTTGGCGTAAACCCTTCGCTCACCATTACAGCGCAAGCAGAGCGTGCGCTTTCAATGTGGCCACGAAATGGCGAGTCTGATTTACGAGCAAGCCAGAGTGAGCCTTACAGATTTGTCCCAGCAACACAGAATATAAACGCATAATGAAAGCTCTTGTCACAGGCGCCTCATCAGGCATTGGTTGGCACTTCGCCAATCTGCTTGCAAAAGAAGGTTATGACTTAATCCTGACTTCGCGCGAAGCGAATCGACTAAATAGAGTGGCCGAAGAATTCCGCCAGAAAAGTGGCAGAGAGATTGAATCAATCGCTTCTGATCTGACCACAGATGCAGGGATCTCGATAATTGAAAATCGATTACGACAAGGCGATGTAGATGTACTTATCAATAACGCCGGTTATGGATTAAATGCCTCATTCACGAAGAGTGAGATTCAGGACGAGATTGCCGTGGCGCGAATACTTTGCGAGGCGCCAATGCGTTTAGCTCATGCAGCGCTACCCAGCATGATCAAGCAAGATTCGGGCATTATCGTAAATGTTTCATCGGTAGCCGCTTGGATCACAGGTGGCCATTACTCTGCAGCGAAGTCATACTTAATGGTGCTCTCTGAATCACTTCACACCGAACTTGCAAACACTTCGGTGAAGGTCTGTTCACTTGCGCCAGGATTTACCCATACAGAATTTCACCAACGTGGCAAGATGAAGATGGATGGATTACCAAAATTCATGTGGTTGAACGCGGATGACGTTGTTATGACCGCATGGCACGATGCTAAAGCTGGCAAAGCAATCTCGATTCCTGGCCGCCAATACAAGGCGATATATCTGCTCACCCGCTATATTCCGCGGTCAATTGTGAGGAAACTAGGCTTCTCAGTGCGCCGCAAACAGCGCTAATTCACATAATTCTCTTAGATTTATTCGCTTAGATTCACTCTACTAGATTAATTATTGATAACTTTTGTCAAACATTTAAGTATCCATGGCTTCAATTCAACTTTTCGCCAACATTGGCCAATAAGATAGGCCTTAGAAATTAGCCCTAGGTAATAGTCCGAGAATTCGGAGGACTTAGGTCGTAAGTTTTGGAGGAAAAATGTTTCGCAAGACCTCAGTTGTCCTAATGTCATTACTTGTTGCCTCAGCAACTTTCGTAGTGCCAGCAGATGCGGCAGCCAAGATCTCTAATGGCGTCAGATGTGCAAAAGCCAATGCGGTTACTCGGGTTGGCACCGATGTCTATCGTTGCACCACTAATCCAATCAGTACTTCAAAGTCTCTCGTTTGGATTTGGCAAGGCTGCCTAGACTCAAATAAGGCTTACCTGACCACCCAAAGACAATACGATTCAATTCTCAAGCAGATTGCCAGCCAATCAACCACTCTTGCTGCAAATATTCAGACCTCAATCAACAATATGATCCTCTGGAAGAAGACCAAGACTTACAGCAAAGATGACGTGGTCTTTGAGACCGGTAAGACCTATTACATCGCGCTCGGTGATAGCAAGGATAAGCAACCTAGCCTCAACCTCGGAACTGCATGGGCGGTCTATATGCCAACTGCTGCCGATGCCAATGTCGGTACCTCGCCGGATGCCACAAAGGTGGTTGCGATGAAGGAGAAGGATGTCGTTGATTGGACCAACAACATCACAATCTTGGAGAAAGAGGTAACCCGCCTTGAAGGATTGAAGAATCCTTCCACTAAAGATAAGGCCAACTTGGCCACATATAAGGCAGCAATCTCTACCTTCAAAATCGGTATCAAAAATGCCAACACCAATATCAAGAATTTGAAGGCGAACATGTTGCTACTTACCAACCAAGAGACCAATAAAGCTACGGTTGAATCATTGAAGGCAGATGTGGCGCAAGCTAAATCAATCCGTGCTCAATCTTGCGCTCGTGGCGTTTAATCGCTCTTAATTAAAAAACGCCGTCCATTTTGGGCGGCGTTTTTTACTTGGGTATCCCTATATCCCAAGCGTGGTAATTACTAATTGAATTACCCCAAATGTCCTCTTTTTCGGAACTCTCAAATGCAGATCTGGTCTATCTAAGTTGTGGGCTTCTGATAATTCTCGCTACTTACCTGGCCAAATTTCGAAATGGATGGATCTATCTAGGCGCAGTGACCGTGTGGGTTATAAGTGAGTTTGCCTCATCAATTACCACTTCATCATGGGCTAGCGCTGGATACGTCATCTTTTATCCCTTAGTTTTCCTTGCGATTCCCGGTCTCTTTGAATTGGCCTTAAGCAGCGGCCTGGTCCGCTGGATTGACGGGGCAATATTGGTGCTCGGTAGCAGCACCATCGCAACAGCGCTACTACTTCGCACCATCAGCGCTGATTTTCTACACATTCTCTACCCGATCTGCGATCTGATTTTATTGATTTCCACATTGATTTGCTTTGCGCGTAGACCGATAAATACTCGAAGCCTGCTGGTGTTATCAGGAATCTTGATTTACTCACTGACTGATTTCATCTACCTATGGCAGGTGGCCCAGAATCTTTACTCAAGCAATGCAAACTTGAATTATGGTTGGCTAATCGCATTTGCATTGATCACGGGTGCGCAGTATCGACGCGGCATTAAGAGTGAGGAATTCCCACCGATACCCATCTTCTATCTTGCTCTGTCGGTAATAAGTAGCGCCTTGATTCTTACTGCAATCGCTCTCGGTTTTTATGCTATCCCCAATTTTGTGATTGCCCCAGCGTTGGCAACATTATTGGCTTCTTTTCTAAGGCTGGCACTTGCGCTTCGTCAAAGTGAGAGGGAGTTATCGCAAAGAAATCTCGCCAAGGTCGATGACCTGACCGGATTACCTAATCGTCGCCGTTTTATTACTGACTTGGAGAAGTTTCGTAATGGTTCGATCTTATTAATGGACCTAGATGGCTTTAAACCAGTTAATGATCAATACGGGCATGCAGCTGGAGATGAAATTCTTAAACAAGTCTCAAATCGATTCTTAAAGGTGATTCCGGATGATTCACTTCTTGCCCGACTTGGCGGCGATGAGTTCGCGCTACTCACCCACGAGCCAGAGCGCTCGGCCCTTGAGATTGCAATGGCGCTTCGTGCCACACTCTCTTATCCATTCGATTTCGAGGGCCAGCAGATCAAAGTCGATGTCAGCATTGGCTGCGTCACCAACGATGGCAAATCAGACTTGATGAGCCGAGCCGATACCGCGATGTATCAGGCAAAACGGACCAAAGTTGGTCTCTGGGCGAGCCAACCATAAACTTCTGCATCTCACTCGGGCTATCGGGCGCAGCGCGCTCATTAGGAGGGGCTTAATTGTCAGAACGCTTCCAAGGTCGAATCCTTGTTTTGGGCGCAGGTTCAGTTGCGCAATGTGTAATACCGCTTCTATTGGAACATCTAGTAGATGCAAAACAAATGACGATCGTGGATCAGCGAGACAATCGCTCACGAGTTAAATCAGCGCTAGATGCTGGCGCTTCATATATACAAGATCAAATAACTCCAGATAATTTGGATAGTTTCTTGAGTGCACACCTAAAAACTGGTGACTTTCTCTTGGATCTTGCCTGGAATATCGATGCAAATGTAATTCTGCAATGGGCGCATGACCATGGCGTGATGTATCTGAATACCTCCATCGAAGAGTGGAATCCATACGAGGGTGGACATAACAAGCACCCACTTGATCGCACGCTATATGTAAGACATATGAGAATGCGTGAGATGAAAGCTAAATGGGATCAACCCGGACCTACTGCCATCGTCGAACATGGTGCAAACCCCGGATTAGTCTCACACTTGGTCAAGAAGGCTCTGGTAGATATCGCAAATAAGACGATTGAGGATGGCATCGCTACCGATGCAATCAAGAGCGCACTTAACGCAGAGGATTATGCGAAATTGGCACAGGCGTTATCAGTCAAAGTCATTCACATATCTGAGCGAGATACCCAAGTTTCTGATAAACCAAAATTGCTAAATGAGTTTGTTAATACCTGGTCTGTCGAAGGACTTTACGAAGAGGGAATTGCACCAGCCGAATTAGGTTGGGGCACTCATGAGAAAAAACTGCCCGCTATGGCTTACGAGCATCAATCTGGCCCTAAGACTCAGATTGCGATTGCCCAACCTGGTGCAAAGACTTGGGTACGTTCCTGGGTTCCTAATATGGAGATCACGGGCATGGTTATTCGCCATGGCGAGGCCTTCACAATTCCTGACCATCTGACAGTTTGGGATGGTGATAAAGCGGTCTACCGCCCAACGGTTCATTACGCCTACTGCCCAACCGATGCAGCAATTGCATCACTTCGCGAATTAGAACATCGCAATTGGGATTTGACGGAGAATCAACGAATTATGAATGATGAGATCATCGATGGCGATGATCGATTAGGCGTTTTGCTGATGGGCCATCCTTATAAATCTTGGTGGACTGGATCGCTACTTTCTATTCACGATTCGCGTAAGTTGATTCCAAATCAATCTGCCACCACTGTTCAAGTGGCCTCTGCTGTATTTGCTGCAGTTGCCTGGGCGTTAAAGAACCCAGATAAAGGAATTTTGGTGCCAGATGATCTGCCTTGGCGAGAGGTGCTTGGTTATGCCGAGAAATATTGGGGCGGAATTTATTCAGCGCCTGCTGATTGGACTCCGATTGATAATCGGGTCGATCCTTATGAAGGTTGGAATGGGAAAGAGTACGACTTGGACCCTTGGCAATTTTCTAATTTCTTAATTCAATAAATTTATTGCACCGCGAAATGTTTGATATCCGGTAATCACAAATAGGTTCTTTCGACCTTTGGTACCAGATATCAAACACTCGCGGTTTTGATAGTTAGATTCAGCAGTATGCATTAGGCGGCAGTCACCAACTTAGGGCGACCAGCTTTGCGCTTGCGCTCGATGATCTCTCCTTCGTCGAATAGTTCGCCACCCCAGACACCGCATGGCTCCTTACGAGATAAGGCTCCCTCAAGGCATTGCGCCTTTACCGGGCATTGGGCACATAGCGACTTCGCCCTGGCCACAATCTGCTCATCTTCGCTGAAGAAGATATCTGCATCTACGTTGTAGCAGGGCAGATCCATCCCTTCGCCAGTTACTGCTGCTAAGCCGATTAGCTCCTCATTCCAACCTGGAATAAGAAGCTCTCCGAATAGGACTGACATTTCTCTCTCCTCGCTCTCTTTCTCTTTTCTTTTCCCTTTTTGCTTCCTTCCTCGCCTCCGGCATTTGGCCCAGTGGACCAAATAAAAAAGCCCCAAATCCTTTTGGATTTGAGGCCTTATGGCTGTTGTTATGGATTAACCATTAACACCATAGGCCTCTGCCCCATATGCACCAAAATTTGTGGCAAATTTGGTTGCAAAATGGGCGTGGGCACGCTTAGTTGTCCACTTAGTAGCCCAATTGGT